>NZ_LT977071.1:300000-600000 GCF_900250075.1 Cupriavidus taiwanensis | reverse complement strand
CAGCATCGACCACAAGCGCATCGGCATCATGTACATGATCCTCGGCATCGTGATGCTGCTGCGCGGCTTTGCCGATGCCATCATGATGCGCATCCAGCAGGCCATTGCCTTTGGCGACAACCTGGGCTACCTGCCGCCGCACCACTATGACCAGATCTTCACCGCGCACGGCGTGATCATGATCTTCTTCGTCGCCATGCCGCTGGTCACCGGCCTGATGAACTTTGTCGTGCCGCTGCAGATCGGCGCGCGCGACGTGGCGTTTCCGTTCCTGAACAACTTCAGCTTCTGGATGACGGTGGGCGGCGCCGTGCTGGTGATGATGTCGCTGTTCGTCGGCGAATTCGCGCGCACCGGCTGGCTGGCCTATCCGCCGTTGTCCGGCATCCTGCAGAGTCCGGACGTGGGCGTGGATTACTACCTGTGGTCGTTGCAGGTGGCGGGGGTGGGCACGCTGTTGTCCGGCATCAACCTGCTGGTCACCATCGTCAAGATGCGCGCGCCCGGCATGACACTGATGCGCATGCCGATCTTCACCTGGACCGCGCTGTGCACCAACGTGCTGATCATCGCCGCGTTCCCGGTACTGACCGCGGCGCTGGCGATGCTGGCGGTCGATCGCTACCTGGGCATGAACTTCTTCACCAGCGACCTCGGCGGCAGCGCCATGATGTACGTGAACCTGATCTGGATCTGGGGCCACCCCGAGGTCTACATCCTGATCCTGCCGGTGTTCGGCGTGTTCTCGGAGGTGGTCGCCACCTTCTGCCGCAAGCGCCTGTTCGGTTATGCCTCGATGGTCTATGCCACGGTGGTGATCACGGTGCTGTCGTACCTGGTGTGGCTGCATCACTTCTTCACGATGGGCTCGGGCGCCAGCGTGAATTCGTTCTTCGGCATCACCACCATGATCATCTCGATCCCCACGGGTGCCAAGCTGTTCAACTGGCTCTTCACCATGTACCACGGGCGCATCCGCTTCGAGGTGCCGATGCTGTGGACCGTGGGCTTCATGGTGACGTTCGTGATCGGCGGCATGACCGGGGTGCTGCTGGCGGTGCCGCCGGCGGACTTCTCGCTGCACAACAGCCTGTTCCTGGTCGCGCATTTCCATAACGTGATCATCGGCGGCGTGCTGTTCGGGCTGATGGCCGGCATCACCTACTGGTTCCCCAAGGCCT
This sequence comes from Cupriavidus taiwanensis, assembly GCF_900250075.1. Lineage (NCBI taxonomy): Bacteria > Pseudomonadati > Pseudomonadota > Betaproteobacteria > Burkholderiales > Burkholderiaceae > Cupriavidus > Cupriavidus taiwanensis. The sequence continues at coordinate 598,819 of NZ_LT977071.1, read as the reverse complement.
TCGGCTACCAGCTGGAGCCGTTCTGGGGCAAATGCTCGTTCTGGTTCTGGCTGGTCGGCTTCTACGTGGCGTTCATGCCGCTCTACGTGCTGGGGCTGATGGGGGTGACCCGGCGCGTCAGCCATTTCGAGGACCACTCGCTGCAGATCTGGTTCCAGCTGGCGGGCGTGGGCGCGCTGCTGATCGCGCTGGGCATCGGCTGCTTCCTGGTGCAGCTGGTGGTGAGCTTCCTGCGCCGCGAGTCGCTGCGCGATGTCACCGGCGACCCCTGGGACGGCCGCACGCTGGAGTGGTCGACCTCGTCGCCGCCGCCGCCGTACAACTTTGCCTTCACGCCGCTGGTACATGACACCGACGCCTGGTGGCAGATGAAGGCGCACGGCTACCAGCGCCCGGCGCAGGGCTTCATCCCGATCCATATGCCAAAGAATACGGGCGCCGGCATCATCCTGGCCGGGCTCAGCACGCTGTGCGGCTTCGCGCTGATCTGGCATATCTGGTGGCTGGCGGCGCTGGCCTTCGCCGCCACGCTGATCACGGCGATCGGCCATACCTTCAATTACCAGCGGGATTTCTACATCCCGGCCGACACGGTCCACCGCACCGAGGCAGAGCGCAACGCGCTGCTGGCGAGCCATGGCTGATACCGTCGCTCCCTTTACCGCCGAGGGCGCGCGCCCGCACGAGGCCCCGCCGCAACGCGCGCCCGTGCCCGCGCAGCCGGCCGAGCTGCGTTTTTACCTGACCGAGGAATACCACGCGCCCAACGGCACGCTGCTCGGCTTCTGGCTCTACCTGATGAGCGACTGCCTGATCTTTGCGTGCCTGTTCGCCGCCTACGGCGTGCTGGGCCGCAACTACGCGGGCGGGCCGTCCGGCGCCGAGCTGTTCGACCTGCCGCTGGTGGCGCTGAACACCTCGTTCCTGCTGCTGTCGTCGATCACCTATGGCTTTGCCATGCTGGAGACGCAGCGCGGCCGGCTGGGGCCGACGCAGGGCTGGCTCGCCGTGACCGGCCTGCTGGGCGCTGCCTTCCTCGCCGTCGAGATCTACGAGTTCGCGCACCTGGTGGGCGAGGGCGCCGGGCCGCAGCGCAGCGGCTTCCTGACCTCGTTCTTCGCGCTGGTCGGCACCCACGGCCTGCATGTGACCTTCGGCATCGTGTGGCTGGTCACGCTGGTGGCGCAGTTGCGCCGCCACGGGCTGATCCCCGAGAACAAGCGCCGCCTGATGTGCCTGTCGATGTTCTGGCACTTCCTGGACGTGGTCTGGATCGGTGTCTTTACCTTTGTCTACCTGATGGGAGTGCTGCCATGAGCGCGCACGACGACACGCTGGCCCACGGCCATGGAGACGGACATGGCCATGGCCACGGCGAAAGCGAGATCCACATCTCGCTCGGCGGCTACGTGACCGGCTTCGTGCTGTCGGTGATCCTGACCGCGATCCCGTTCTGGCTGGTGATGGGCAAGGTGTTCGAGCAGTCCTCCACCACCGCGATGGTGCTGCTGGCGCTGGGCGCGGTGCAGATCGTGGTGCACATGATCTACTTCCTGCACCTGAACGCCAGGTCCGAGGGCGGCTGGAACATGCTGGCGCTGATCTTCACGCTGGTGCTGGTGGTGATCACGCTGACCGGCACGCTGTGGGTGATGTTCCACCTGAATTCCAATATGATGCCGGGCATGCATACCACCAAGACCCTGCCTTGACCGGTTCCACCGACGACCGCGCGCCGGTCGAAAAATTGCGCACCGCCCACGCCAACCAAGGCGCCCCTGAATCCCCGCGCCCGCTGTCGACAGTCTGGCTGACCGCACTGGCCCTGTTCGCCGCCGCGGCCATCGCCGGCCTGGTGGCGCTGGGCAACTGGCAGGTCGAGCGCCGCGCCTGGAAGCTCGGCCTGATCGCCCAGGTGGCCGAGCGCGTCCATGCGGCGCCGGTGGCGGCGCCCGCGCCCGCGCAATGGGCGGGGCTGACCAGGGCCAATGCCGAGTACCGGCGCGTGCGCGCCAGCGGCACTTTCCTCGACGAGCGCCAGACCCTGGTGCAGGCCGTGACCGAGCAGGGCGGCGGCTACTGGGTGATGACGCCGCTGCGGCTGGCTGACGGCAGCACCGTGCTGGTCAACCGCGGTTTTGTCGCCGAGCCGTTCCGCGCGCGCGTGGCGCCCGCCGGCAGCGGCCCCAGCGAAGTGGTCGGCCTGCTGCGCATGAGCGAGCCGGGCGCCGGCCTGCTGCGCCACAACGACGCGTCGCGCGACCAGTGGTTCTCGCGCGACGTCGCGGCGATCGCCGCGCACCGCGGCCTGGGCGAGGTCGCGCCGTATTTCATCGACGCCGCGGCGGTGCCGCCGCCGGCCGGGGCGGATCCCAAGGCCTGGCCCGCGGGCGGGCTGACGGTGACGGCCTTTACCAACAACCACCTCGGCTACGCGCTGACCTGGTACGGGCTGGCGCTGATGGTGGCGGCCGCCGCGGCCTACGTGGGGCGCGAGGAATACCGCAAGCGCCGCCGCGCCCGCGCCACCGCGGCCCATTCCGGCCCGCGCGCCTGAGACCGCGCCGGCAAGCCTGGCCGGGTGGCGGCACAATGTGGGCTGTCCCAACCAAGGAGCCGCCATGCCAGACCTCTCCATGCCGTACCGCCGCCTCGGCGCCAGCAACCTGCGCGTCTCGGCGCTGTGCCTGGGCACCATGATGTTCGCCGACCAGACCGACGAGGCCGAGGCCGGGCGCATCGTCGCCAGCGCGCGCGACCACGGCGTGAACTTCATCGATACCGCCGACGTGTACAGCAAGGGCGCGTCCGAGCAGATGGTCGGGCGCCTGCTGACCGCCAACCGCCACGACTGGGTGCTGGCCACCAAGCTTGGCAACGCCATGCAGGCGGCGCCCAACCACGGCCACTACTCGCGCACGTGGATCACGCGCGCGGTCGAGGACAGCCTGCACCGGCTGGCGACCGACTACATCGACATCCTCTACCTGCATCGCGACTATCCCGGCGCCAACCTGGAAGAGCCGGTGCGCGCCATGGGCGACCTGGTGCGCAGCGGCAAGATCCGCTACTGGGCGGTGTCGAACTTCCGCGGCTGGCGCATCGCCGAGATCGCGCGGCTGTGCGGTGAGCTGGGCGTGCCGCGTCCGGTGGCGTGCCAGCCGTACTACAACCTGCTGAACCGGCTGCCCGAGGTAGAGATCCTGCCCGCGTGCGAGCACTACGGCCTGGGTGTGGTGCCCTACAGCCCGGTCGCGCGCGGCGTGCTGACCGGCAAGTACGCGCCCGGCCAGGCGCCGGCCGAAGGCACGCGCGCGGGCCGCGCCGACCGCCGCATGATGGAGACCGAGTTCCGCGAGGAATCGCTGGTCATCGCCCAGCAGCTCAAGACCCATGCCGAGGCGCGCGGGCTGACTCCCGGCCAGTTCGCCACGGCGTGGGTGCTGGCCAACCCGATCGTCTCGTCGGTGATCGCCGGCCCGCGCACGCTGGCCCAGTTCAAGGATTACTTCGGCGCGCTCGGTGCCGCGATCACGCCCGAGGAAGAGGCCATGATCGACGCGCTGGTGTCGCCGGGCCATGCCTCTACGCCCGGCTACAACGATCCGGGGTATCCGCTGATCGGACGGCCCGTGAGGCGCGCCGAGGCTGGCCGATAATTTCGGCCCCGCCTTTCGGACGCACTGCAAGTGGCGCTCGCGCTGCCTGGAGTGACGTCCGTTCACAACGGCACGCGGCCGGCGCGCGAGCATGATGCACCCGGGCGCGACTCCTACTAATATCAATACAGGCAGGCGCGCGTGCGGCGCGCACTGCGAAAACATCGCGCTTCGAGCCGGCGCATGAACCATTCTGCGCGCTGCGCCGGCCCACCAAGGAAGCCCAAACGTGTCGCGTCGTGCCTGGATTTTCGCTGGCTTGGCGGTCGCCCTGACGGGCGGCGCCTATGTCGTGTATAGCGTTGTCGCAAGCGAGGTGCGCAACTCGCACTGGCAGGCGCGGCTGATCGGCAGCCTGGGCCAGCGGCTGACGTTCGAGATCCAGCCGGGTGCCAGCGACAGCATCCGCTTCCCGCATTCCGGCCCCTATGACGCCCGCATGGGCTACGGCAGGCTGCCGCTGTTCGCGCAGCGGCTGGAGCAGCGCGGCTACGTGCCGGCCGAACAGGCGCGCATGTCGCCCGACATGGTGCGGCTGATCGACGAAGGCCTGTTCACGCCCTATCGCGAAAAGAACCAGGCGGGCCTGCTGCTGCGCGACTGCAACGGGCTGACGCTGGCGTTCGAGCGCTACCCGCAGCGCCAGTACGCCGATTTCGGCGCGGTGCCGCCGGTGCTGGTGAGCGCGTTGCTGTACGTCGAGAACCAGGGCCTGCTCAATCCGGAATACCCCAACATGAACCCGGCGCTGGACTGGCGCCGGCTGTCGCGCGCGGTGCTGGACCAGGTGATCCGGCTGGCCGACAAGTCGCACGACGCGCCCGGCGGCAGCACGCTGGCGACGCAGATCGAGAAATACCGGCACTCGCCCGAGGGCCGTACCGCCTCGATCCCGGAAAAATTCCGGCAGATGGCGTCTGCATCGCTGCGCGCCTACCTGGACGGCCCGGATACCCAGCGCGCGCGCGAGCGCATCGTGGTCGACTACCTGAACACGGTGCCGCTGTCGGCGCGCGCCGGCTTCGGCGAGATCAACGGCATCGGCGATGCGCTGTGGGTCTGGTACGGCGAGGATTTCGGCGACGTCAACCGCCTGCTCAAGGAGATGGACCAGCGCGCGCCCGACCCGCGCCAGGCCCAGGCCTTCAAGCGGGCGCTGTCGCTGATCATCTCGCAGCGCCGCCCGTCGTACCACCTGCGCCGCGACGACACCAACCTGGACGCGCTGACCGGCAGCTACCTGCGCCTGATGGCGGCCAACAACATCATCACCGCCGAGCTGCGCGACGCGGCGCTGGCGCAGCCGCTGGACAAGGCGTCGGCGCCGCAGCGCCCGCCGCAGGAGCCCTTTGTCACGCGCAAGGCCGTCAACCGCGTGCGCGCCGACATCACCCGGCTGACCGGAGTCGAGAGCCGCTACGACATGGACCGGCTCGACCTGACCGTGGACAGCACCATCAATCGCGAGGCCCAGCGCATCGTCGTCGACACGCTGCAGCGCGTGAACAACAAGGCCGACGCGCGCGCCATGGGCCTGTATGGCCACAACCTGCTGCGCGATAACGACGATCCGTCCAGGCTGATGGCCAGCTTCACGCTGTACGAGCGCGTCGGCAATGCCAGCGTGGTGCGGATCCAGGCCGACAATATCGACCAGCCGTTCGACATCAACAGCGGCGCGCGCCTGAACCTGGGCTCCACCGCCAAGCTGCGCACGCTGGTGACCTACCTCGAGATCATCAGCGAACTGCACGCGCGCTATGCCGGCATGACCAGCGCCGAACTGGCCGCCGTGCCGCTGGCGCGCCAGGACGCGCTCAGCCGCTGGGCGGTCGACTACCTGGCCAAGGCGCGCAAGCCGGCCGAGCGCGAGCTGATGGCGATGCTCGAGGCGGCGATGGAGCGCAAGTATGCCGGCGGTGCCGGCGAAGCCTTCTACACCGGCGGCGGGCTGCAGAGCTTCACCAACTTCGAGCGCGAGTCGGGCCTGCGCAACCTGACGGTGCGCACCGCGTTCCAGCACTCGGTCAACCTGGTGTTCATCCGCATGATGCGCGACATCGTGCGCTACGAGACCTTCCACGCCAGCCCGGATATCGGCAACCTGTTCGAAGACCGCGATGCGCCCGGCCGGCGCGCCTACCTGGAGCGCTTTGCCGACCAGGAAGGCAGCGCCTACATGACCAACTTCTACCAGCGCTACCGCGGCAAGACTTCCGAGCAGCGCCTGGCCACGCTGCTGGGGCGGGTGCGCATGACCACGCCGCACCTGAACGCGGTGCGCATGTCGGTGACGCTGCTGAGCGCGCGGCCCGCGCTGGACGAAGACAGTTATATCCGCATCATGCGCGCGCGTCTGGGCGACAAGCAGCTGGCCAAGGAGGACCTGCCGGCGCTGTACCGCAAGTACGGCAAGGACAAGTTCAACCTGAACGACCGCGGCTACCTGTCGCGGGTGCATCCGCTGGAACTGTGGATGGTGGAATACCTGGACCAGCACCCCGACGCGACGCTGGCCGAGATCCTGCGCGCCAGCAGCGCCGAGCGCCAGGAGGTGTACAAGTGGCTGTTCAAGACGCGCAGCAAGGCCGGCCAGGACAACCGCATCCGCACGCTGCTGGAGCAGGACGCCTTCGTGCGCATCGCGCGGCGCTGGCAGCGGCTGGGCTATCCGTTCGACTCGCTGACGCCGTCGTATGCCAGCGCCATCGGCGCCGCCGGCGATCGCCCCGCGGCGCTGGCCGAGCTGGCCGGCATCCTGCTGTCGGGCGGCGTGGTCACGCAGAACGCGGCGGTGCGCAGCCTGGCGTTCGCCGACGGCACCCCGTACGCCACCCGCTACGTGCTGCAGCCCGGCCCGGGCAAGCGCGTGCTGCCGGCCGAGGTAGCCGAGCTGGCGCGCCGGTCGATGCTGGACGTGGTGGAGCGCGGCACCGCCAAGTCGATCCGCGGCGCGTTCACGGTGCCGGGGCGCAATGGCGCCACCCTGACCGTGGCCGGCAAGACCGGCACCGGCGACCAGCGCTTCCAGGTCTACGGGCCGGGCGGGCGGCTGATCTCGTCGCGCTCGGTGAACCGCTCGGCCACCTTCGTGTTCACGCTGGGCGAGCGCTTCTTCGGCACCGTGGTGGTCAATGTGCGCGAACCGTACGCGGCGCGCTACAGCTTTACCAGCGCACTGGCGGTGCGGGTACTGCGCGCGATCGCGCCGCAGGTGTCGGCGATGGCGCCGGGCGGCGACCGCGCGCTGCTGCGCTGCCGCGACGCGGCCCCGGGCCTGCGCACGCCGCGCGCGCCGACCATGGCGTCACCCGCCGACGGCATGCCCGGCACGGTCCTGGCCGATGGCTTGGGCGCGGGACTGGAAGCCGCGCTGCAGCCGCCGGCGCGGCAGGAGGTGGCGGCGATGCCGCCGCCGCCAGCGCCCCAGGCGCCGGGCCTGGCCGACAACGACGCGGCCGGCGTGCGCCGCGCCAGTCAGGCCTTGCGGCGCACCATGCCGTAGATCACCAGCAGCACGATCGCGCCGAGCACCGAGGCGACCCAGCCCGCGGGTTCGCCAGGCTGGTACCAGCCCAGCGCGCGGCCGACGTAGCCCGCGACCACCGAGCCCAGGATGCCCAGGATGATGGTCATGATCCAGCCCAGCTTGTCGTCGCCGGGCTTTACCGCCCTGGCGATCAGGCCGACGATAAGGCCAACGAACACGGTGCCAATGAATGCCATCATGGTGCGCTCCTGTCAGTGGGTCTGCGGTAACGGTCTGATGCACTGAGCCGGCCGCCTGTGCGGCCGGCTTCGCTTCATCATACACGCAGGCACGCCGGGCGGAAGGCGCGCGCAGGGGGGAGTGGGGCGTGCTCAGGCCGCCAGGCGGAACTGGCCCACGGCGCGGTGCAGCGCCTCGGCCTGGTCTTCCAGCGACGCGGCGGCCGCGGCGGCCTGTTCCACCAGCGCGGCGTTCTGCTGCGCCATCTGGTCCATCTGCGACACCGCCTGGTTGACCTGCTCGATGCCGCCGGTCTGCTCCTCGGTGGCGGCGCGCATTTCGCCCATCAGGTCGGTCACCCGCTTGACCGCGTCGACGATCTCGTCCATCGCCTTGCCGGCGTTCTCCACCAGCACCGCGCCGTCTTCCACGCGCTGTGCCGAGTTGCCGATCAGCGCCTTGATCTCCTTGGCCGCGGTGGCGCTGCGCTGGGCCAGCGTGCGCACCTCGCCGGCCACCACCGCGAAGCCGCGGCCCTGGTCGCCGGCGCGAGCCGCCTCGACCGCCGCGTTGAGCGCCAGGATATTGGTCTGGAAGGCAATGCCCTCGATCACGCCGATGATGTCGACCACCTTGCCCGAGGCGCTCTTGATCTCGCCCATGGTGTCCACCACCTGGCTGACGATGGCCCCGCCGCGCACGGCGATGTCCGACGCACCCTCGGCCAGGTGGCTGGCCTGGCGCGCGTTCTCGGCGCTCTGGCGCACGGTGCTGGTGAGCTGCTCCATGCTGGCGGCGGTTTCCTGCAGCGACGCGGCCTGCTCCTCGCTGCGGCGCGACAGGTCGGCATTGCCCGCTGCAATCTGCTTGGCCGCGCCGGCAATCGAATCGGCCGAGCCGCGGATGCTGCCGATCGCGCCGGTCAGGCGTGACTGCATGCGGTGCATGGCATGGAGCACGCTGTGCTGGTCGCCGGCGCGCAGCTCGACCTGGCTGGCGAGGTCGCCTTCGGCAATGCGCCCGGCGATCTGCGCGGTGGTGGCCGGCTCGCCGCCCAGCTGGCGCTGCAGGCTGGCCGCGACCCGCACCATCACCAGCGACATCAGCACGCCCACCGCCAGCAGCAGCCCCAGCGCCTTCCACAGCTCCTGGCGGAACGCCGCTTCGATGTCATCGAGGTACAGCCCGGCGATGAAGTTCCAGTCCCAGGGACGGAAGTTGGCAACGTAGCTCAGCTTCGGCTGCGGCGCCTCGGCGCCCGGCTTGGGCCACAGGTATTCGACGAAGCCCTTGCCCGGGCCCTTGCCGATCGCGGCGATGTCGCGGAACAGGTAGACGCCGTTAGGGTCCTTCATGCCCTCCATCGCCTTGCCGTTCATCTCCGGCTTGAACGGGTGCATCAGCACCACGGTGTCGGAGCGCATCAGCGTGAAATAGCCGTCGGCGCCGAAGCGCATCGCGCGCACGCGCTCGATCGCCTGCTGCTTCGCTTCCTCGGCGGGCAGCTTGCCGGCCTTGGCCAGCGCCTCGTACTCGGCCACCACCGAGACCGCGGTGTCGGTGACATGGGCCAGGTCGAGCCGGCGCTCGTCCATGCGCAGCGTGCGGCTGTGCCACGCGTTCCACAGCGTGATGCCGAGCAGGCAGACCCAGCTCAGCACCAGCGGCAACAGCAGTTTTTTCTTCAGGCTCAGGTTGTGCAGCATCGCTTCCACTCCTCCATCTTCTTTGCGCTTTACGCTTGTAATCGGTGATGCGCATCGCCGTGCCACGCCGGTGGGCGCGCTTGACCGCCTGCTGGAAACAAGGGCCAACGGCGCATGCGTCTGCGGCATAACGGCGCAAAACGGGCGTAACTTGATTGAGGTAGAGCCGCCACACAGGCAGTGTGGTTGTTTGGTTTCACGAGCTTGGATCGGCGCTGTGCGCTATGCAACGCTTCTTCACCTCGTACGTCATAGTGCGCGTGCTGCCACCGTCGCTTTGTCACCCCGGACCGGCAAAATCGGTCAGAATCTGCGCTGTCCTCCGCCTGCCTCCACACGTTTCCGTTTGCGCCCGAACCGCCCCATGGCTTCCTTGCCCAGCCCCTCCGACGACACCCGCGGCCACGACGGGCCGCTAGCCGTGTTCCTGATCTTCCTGCGGCTCGGCCTGACCTCGTTCGGCGGCCCGGTGGCCCACCTGGCGTTTTTCCGCGAGGAACTGGTGCGCCGGCGCGGCTGGCTCAGCGAGGCCGCCTATGCCGATGTGGTTGCGCTGTGCCAGTGCCTGCCCGGACCGGCCAGCAGCCAGACCGGCATCGCGCTGGGGCTGGCGCGCGCCGGCTATGGCGGCGCGCTGGCGGCATGGGTGGGCTTTACGCTGCCGTCGGCGCTGGCCATGATCGTGTTCGCGCTGGGGGTGACCCATTACGGCATGGCGGCGGCGCCGGGCGTGCTGCACGGGCTCAAGCTGGTGGCGGTGGCGGTGGTGGCGCAGGCGGTGTGGGGCATGGCGCGGACGCTGTGCGTCGGTCCGGTGCGCATCGCCATCATGCTGGTGGCCGCCGGCACCGTGCTGGCGTGGCCGGGGCCGTGGGCGCAGGTGGCCCTGATGGCCGCCGCCGCGGTCGCCGGCATGGCCCTGTTGCGACCGGCGCTGGGCGGCGCGCATGAACCGCTGCGCCTGCCGGTGGCGCATCGCGGCGGCGTGCTGGCGCTGGCGCTGTTTGCCGCGCTGCTGGCCGGCCTGCCGCTGCTGGCGCAGTGGGCCGCCGATCCGGCCGTGCGGGTGTTCGATGCCTTTTACCGCGCCGGCGCCCTGGTCTTCGGCGGCGGACACGTGGTTTTGCCACTGCTGGATGCGGCCGTGGTGACCCCTGGCTGGGTCGGGAAGGAAGCCTTCCTGGCCGGCTACGGCGCGGCACAGGCGATGCCGGGGCCGCTGTTTTCCTTCTCCGCGTTCCTCGGAGCGGCCATGCAGAACCCGCCCACCGGCCTGGCCGGCGGACTGCTGTGCACGCTTGCCATCTTCCTGCCCGGCGCGCTGCTGGTGCTGGGCGCGCTGCCTTTCTGGGAAAGCCTGCGCCGCAACCAGCGCGCCCAGGCGGCGCTGGCCGGCATCAACGCCGGCGTGGTCGGGCTGCTGCTGGCGGCGCTATGGCATCCGGTGTGGACCAGCGCGGTGCAGGGCCCGCTGGACATCGTGCTGGTGGCGCTGGCACTGGTGGCGCTGATGCGCTGGAAGCTGCCGCCGTGGCTGGTGGTGGTGGTGGCGGCTGTGGCGGGATGGCTCATTCAAGCGTGATTCCCGCCCTCAGGATAGTGCGCTCGACGCGAGCGCGTTCCTTGTCCACCAGCGCCGAGAACGCCTCCGGTCCCGGCTTGGCGACACGGCCGCCGCGCTGCTCGAGGCTTGCCACGAAATGTGGATCGCGTGCGCTGCGTTCGACCGCCCTGGCCAGGGCGGTGACGACAGCCGGCGCAAGACCTGGCGGCCCTGTCACGCCTAGCCAGGACGAAGCGATGAAGTCCGGGTACGTTTCCGATAGCGTCGGTATGTCCGGAAACTGAGGCAGGCGGCTGGCGCCACCCGTTGCCAGAACCCGGATCTGACCTGCCTGCACTTGCTGCGCGACGGAGCCGAGACTGTCGACCATGAAATCGACACGCCCCGCAATGAGGTCGTTGGTCGCCTGCGAGCCTCCGCGATAGGGCACATGCACGGCCTTGATGCCGCCGAATACCTGCAACATCTCGGCAGCGATGTGCGAGGTTGTGCCGATGCCGGCCGAGGCGTAGGTGAGCTTGCCCCCATTGGTCTTGCCCCACGCTACCAGCTGCGGCACGCTTTGGAATCTGGAATTTGCTGGCACCACCAAGACGAAGGGACCCTCATTGACGAGGCTGATGAGCGTGAACCTGGTCTCAGGGTCGAAGCCGATGGCTTTCTGGGTCAACGGATTCACCACCAGCTGCCCGGGTGTAGTCGCCATTAGCGTGTAGCCGTCGGGGCGAGCCCGCGCCAGCTCGGCGCTGGCGATATTGCCGCCGGCGCCGGTGCGGTTGTCCACCACGACAGGCTGGCCCAGCTCTTTACCCATTCCGACGGCAATCTGCCGCGCCGTGATGTCAGTGATGCTGCCGGCGGCGAAGCCTACTATCAAACGGATCGGCCGGGCTGGATAAGCCGGCTGTGCAGATGTCGCCGAAGCAATCAAACTTGCCGCCCCAAGCAGCATGGTTGCGATGACCTTCACCGGTTGTCTCCTTCTGATATGAATTTCGCGGCGCCGGCTCGCCGGCGGCCTCAGGACGAGCGCTGCCGCACCGGGCGTTGCAACGCCGGCGTTGGGGCGGAATCAAAAAGGTAGGATCTAGTCTTGTTGTAGTGGCACGCGCAGCCGGGCGCTCAGGCTGTTCTTCAGCGCCTGGATGGCGACCGCGACATTGCTGGTCGTCGGACTCAGCATGGATTGCGTGCGCAGACCGCGTACGGTGGCGATCAGCAACTGCGCTTCATTTGCTGCGTCGATGTCAGGGCGAATCTCGCCGGCTCGCTGGCCGGCTTCGATGTGCCGCGTGATAGCGCGGTGCCAGCGTGCACTGATGGCTGCGAAAGTCGGTCGGATATGTGGCGCCGGCCCGATGGATTCGAGCATCAGCACAAAGAACGCGCGGGAATTGACGGACGGGTTGTCCATGCCTTCCAGATAGCAGTCGATTTCGCAAAAGATGGCATCCAGACCCCTGAGCCCGCGCATGCGCGCCAGCAAGCGCTCGCGGTGGGTGTCTGCGATGTGCTTGATGAGCTCTTCGAGCAGACCGTCTTTGGTACCGAAGCGGTGCTGTACCAGGCCTCGGCTATAGCCCGCTTCAATGCCTGTGGCCTCGAGCGTTGTATGGGTGTAGCCACGCTCGGCGACCAGGCGGGTTGCCGCTTCCAGGAGGCGGCGATCAGATTCCGCGACGCGTTCGGCCTGCGTTCGACGTGGGCGCTTCGCCTGGGAGGACGCATTTGCGGCCTCTTGGGTCAAAGAGATAGCAGCAAACTTTTTCATCATGCAGCGCATTCTATTTACAAGCGGTACGCACCGCAAGTTAATGGGCATTGGGGTAAACGAGTTACGTGCGAGTCGTATCGTAAGTATTTGCGAGCCCGGTGCCTCAGCCGGGGGCTGTAACGGACTGTAAACAGTCGCGACCGACGTCTCGTTGCGAATTCAAATGAGAACGATTATCCTTTTGTTTTTGATCTTATTGTGACTTAAATGTCACAATGCCTTTGGCGGCCAGCGCCGCCCATCCACCGCAATGACCGACACCCAGCCGGCCGCCGGCCAGCAGCGCCGCGCCTTCTGGCTCAAGCATCTCCATCAGTGGCACTGGATCAGTTCCGCGATCTGCCTGGTCGGGATGATGCTGTTCGCGGTCACCGGCTTCACGCTGAACCACGCGGGCCAGATCGAGGCCAGGCCCGCAGTGCAGACCCGTCACGCGACGCTGCCCATGCGCGTGCTCGAACAGGTCCGGAGCGCGGCCCCGGCTGAGACCGCCCAGGCAAGCGAGACCAGGGCGCCGGTGCCGGCGGTGCTGGCCGACTGGCTGGCGCAGGCGCTGGATATCGACGCCAGCGGGCGCGAGGCGGAATGGTCCGCCGATGAAATCTACGTGGCGCTGCCGCGCCCGGGCGGCGACGCCTGGGTCAGCATCGCCCTCGACAGCGGTGAGGCGCAGTACGAGAGCACCTCGCGCGGGGCCATCTCGTACCTGAACGACCTGCACAAGGGCCGCAACACCGGCGCGGCGTGGAGCCTGTTCCTGGACGCGTTCGCGCTGGCGTGCCTGGTGTTCTGCGTGACCGGCCTGTTCCTGCTCAAGCTGCATGCCGGCGGGCGCGTGGCGACCTGGCCGCTGGTGGGGCTGGGGCTGGTAGTGCCGGTGCTGCTGGCGATCCTGTTTATCCACTGATCGGTCGCGCTCGCGCCGATCTTCTTCCTGCATCTCACTGACGAGGTTTCTCCGATATGCGCCGACTGCTCTCCGTCTCCCTGACCGGCATGGCCGCCGTGCCGCTGGCCGGCCCCGCGCTGGCCGCGGACCTGAACGTCAAGGTCGATATCCCGCGCCTGAGCGTGGCCGAATACCACCGGCCCTATGTGGCGCTGTGGGTCGAGCGCGCCGACCAGAGCCCGGTGCAGACGCTGGCGGTCTGGTACGACGGCAAGCTCAAGGACGGCGAGGGCACCAAGTGGCTCAAGGACATGCGCCAGTGGTGGCGCAAGGCCGGCCGCGACCTGCACATGCCGGCCGACGGCATCTCCGGCGCCACGCGCGCGCCGGGCGAGCACAGCGTCAGCTTCAGCGACGGCAAGGCCCCGCTGGGCAAGCTGCCCGCGGGCAACTACCAGCTGGTGGTGGAGGCCGCGCGTGAAGTCGGCGGGCGCGAGCTGCTGCGCGTGCCGTTCACGTGGCCGCCGCAATCGGCACAGACCGCCCGCGCCAAGGGCGAACACGAACTCGGCGGCGTCACCGTCGACCTGAAGCCTTAACCTTCCCGGAGCCCGACCATGAAACCTTCCCTGATGTCCGCCGCATCTTCCCGCCTGGCAGTGCGCGCCGCTGTCCTGGCGCTGGCCGCGCTCGCGCCGCTGGCCGCGCACGCGCACCGCCAGTGGCTGCTGCCGTCGGCGACCGTGCTGTCCGGCAGCGATCCGTGGGTGACCGTCGACGCCGCAGTCTCCAACGACCTGTTCTACTTCGAGCACGTGCCGATGCGGCTCGACAACCTGCAGGTGACCGCCCCCGACGGCAGCGCCGTCAAGGCCGAGAACGCGGCCACCGGCAAGTACCGCAGCACCTTCGACCTGCACCTGACCCAGCCCGGCACGTACCGCGTGGCGGTGGTCAACAACGGCCTGTTCGCCAGCTACAAGATCGACGGCCAGGCCAAGCGCTGGCGCGGCAGCGCCGAGAACTTCGCCAGGGAAGTCCCGGCCAACGCGCAGGACCTGCAGGTCACGCAGGCCGAGGGCCGCATCGAATCCTTCGTCACCGCCGGCAAGCCCAGCGACAAGGGCCTGCGCACCGTCGGCCGCGGCCTGGAGCTGGCGCCGATCACGCACCCGAACGACCTGGTCGCCGGCGACACCGCCAGCTTCCGCCTGCTGCTCGACGGCAAGCCCGCCAGCAACCTGAAGGTGGCGGTGGTGCCGGGCGGCATCCGCTACCGCGACCAGCTGCAGGAATTCAGCGCCACCACCGACGCCGACGGCAAGTTCAGCGTCAAGTGGCCGGCCGCGGGCATGTACTGGATGGAAGCCGAGGTCAAGGACGACAAGACCACCTTCAAGCAGGCCAGGTCGCGCCGCGCCGTCTATGCGGTGACGGTGGAAGTGCTGCCGCAATAAGCCGGTTGCACGAGGTGAATCGCGTCCTGGTACCCGTTGCGCTGAGCGCGCCGCCCAGTCCGCCCGCCGCCGGGGCGCGCCTGCAGCGCTGGGGCGGGCCCACCATGGGCACCAGCTGGTCGGTGGCGGCGCTGCTGCCGCCGCAAGCGGATGCCGGCGCCATCGGTGCCATCGGCGCCGGCATCCGGGCCGTGCTCGCGCGCGTGATCGCGCAGATGAGCAACTGGGACGCGGATTCGGACCTGAGCCGGTTCAACCGCGCGCCGCCGGGCAGCTGGCACGCCTTGCCGGGGGATTGCTTTGCGGTGCTGCAGACCGCGCTGCAGGTGGCACGCGACAGCGGCGGCGCCTATGACCCAAGCGCGGGGCCGCTGGTCGACCTGTGGGGCTTCGGCCCGGCCCCGGGGCCGGCACGCCGCGCACCGCCGTCGCCAGACCAGGTCCAGGCCGCGCGCGGCCGTTGCGGCTGGGCCCGCATCGAAGTCGATGTAGCCGGCAGGCGTGCCCGCCAGCCGGGCGGCGTGGCGCTGGACTTGTGCGCCATCGCCAAGGGCTTCGCCGTCGACGCGGTGGCGCGCTACCTGTGCGAACAGGGCCTGGAGCACCACCTGACCGAGATCGGCGGCGAACTGCGCGGCCATGGTGTCAAGCCCGACGGCATGCCGTGGTGGGTCGCGCTGGAAGCGCCGCCGGGGCCTGGCAGCGATGCCGCGCAGCAAACGCTGGTGGCGCTGCACGGGCTGTCGGTGGCCACCTCCGGCGACTACCGGCGCTACTTCGACAGCGAGGGCCGCCGCTTTGCCCATACCATCGATCCGCGCACCGGCTATCCGGCCAGCCACGCGCTGGCCTCGGTCACGGTGATCCACCCGCAGTGCATGCTGGCCGATGCGCTGTCCACCGCGCTGACCGTGCTGGGCCCCGACGCCGGCATGGCGCACGCGCGCCGCCACGGCATTGCCGCGCGCTTCCTGGTGCGCACCGCAAACGGTTTTCTCGAACATCTTTCACCGGCGTTTGCCGCGATGCTGGCATGAGCGGCCGCACCAGGTCGTGGGCCATCGCCGGCGCTGGCTGGCTTGCCGCGGCCGGCGGCGCGGCGTTGTCCGTGCTGGGGCCGTCGCGCATGGCCATGGCCGCTGGGGTGGTCGCCGCGTACGCGGGGTTTTGCGGCGCGGTGGTGGCGCATCACCGCCAGCGGCGCGCGCGGGTGGCGGCGCTGGCCGGCTCGGAAGACGGCGCGACGCTGGTGGTCTATGCCAGCCAGACCGGGTTTGCCGAACAGCTGGCGCTGCAGACCGCTACCGCGCTGCAGGGCGCGGGCCTGCCGGTGCAGCTGCTGTCGCTGGCCGAGGCCGATGGCCGCCGCCTGCGGGCATGCCGCCAGGCCCTGTTCGTGGTCAGCACCACCGGCGAGGGCGACGCACCCGACAGCGCGTCGGGCTTCGCCCGCCGCCTGCTGGCGGGCGCCGATGGCCTGCACCGGTTGCGCTACGGCATCCTCGCGCTCGGCGACAGCAGCTACGCGCGCTTCTGCGCCTTCGGCCATGCGCTGGAGGGCTGGCTGCAGCGCCAGCGCGCGCAGCCGCTGTTCGACCTGATCGAAGTCGACAACGGCGACGCCGGCGCGCTGCGCCACTGGCAGAACCACCTGTCGGCGCTCAGCGGCGGCGCCGAGATCGCCGACTGGGAACGTCCGCGCTATGAACACTGGCGGCTGGCGCAGCGCCATCACCTGAATCCCGGCAGCCAGGGCGCGCCGGCCTTCCATCTGGTGCTGGTGCCGCCGGACGGCGCGGCGCCGGGCTGGCAGGCCGGCGACATTGCCGAGATCGGCCCGTGCCACGCGCCGGCCGAAGTCGACCGGTTGCTGGCGCAGCTTGGCCTGGACGGCGCTACCCCGGTGCGCTGCGATGGCGCCGACACCACCCTGGCCGCGGCCATGGCCACGCGCATGCCGCTGCCCGCACCGCATCTCGCCGCGATGCAGGGCGTTGCGCCGCAGCAGCTGGTGGATGCGCTGGCGCCGCTGCCGCATCGCGAATATTCGATCGCTTCGCTGCCGCGCGACGGCCGGCTCGAGTTGCTGGTGCGCCAGACCCGTCACGACGATGGCCGCCTGGGCCTGGCCTCGGGCTGGCTGACCGAACACGCCGCGCTTGGCAACCGCATCGCGCTGCGCATCCGCGCCAATCGCGGTTTCCATCCGCCGGCGGACGAGCGGCCGCTGATCCTGGTCGGCAACGGCACCGGGCTGGCCGGGCTGCGGGCCCAGCTCAAGGCCCGCGCTGCGGCCGGGCGGCGGCGCAACTGGCTGCTGTTCGGCGAGCGCTCGGCGCAGCATGACGCCTTCTTCGCCGGGGAACTGGCGCGCTGGCGCGCGGACGGCACGCTGGCCCGCGTGGACCACGCCTGGTCGCGCGACGTTGGCGCGCCGCGCTACGTGCAGGACGCGCTGCGCCTGCAGGCGGATGGCGTGCGGCAATGGGTGGCCGACGGCGCCGCCATTTATGTCTGCGGCAGCCTGCAGGGCATGGCCGGCGGCGTCCATGACGCGCTGGCCGAGATCCTGGGCGAGGAGGCATTGCGCCGCCTGGCCGACGACGGCGGCTACCGGCGCGACGTCTATTGAGCCCGCGGCCCACCACGCGGCGTGCGGAGATCGGCCGCCACGCTCGCGCCCGGGCCGGCCATGCACTATCTTCGGTGTGAACTGCAAGACATCTGCAGCCATCACAACACGAGGAGACCTGATGTTACGCACCCCCCGCCGCCTGGCCGCTGCGCTGGCCCTGCTCGCCACCGCCAGCCCCGTCGCCATCCCGGCCGCCATGGCCGAAGCGCCTGCCCGCCAGAACCTCTTTGCCGTGCCCGGCCTGGAAAAACCCGCCAGCGTGCTGGTCGACCGCTGGGGCGTGCCGCATATCTATGCCGGCACGCTCTACGACGCCTTCTATGCGCAGGGCTTCATGGCCGCGCGTGACCGCCTGTGGCAGATCGACCTGTGGCGCAAGCGCGGGCTCGGCGAGATGGCCAGGGACTTCGGCCCGGCCTATGCCGAGGGCGACCGCATGGCGCGCGCGGTGCTGTTCCGCGGCGACATGTACCGCGAATGGCTGGCCTACGGCTCCGACGCCAAGCGCGTGGCCGAGGCCTTTGTCGCGGGGGTGAACGCCTACGTCGCGCTGACCGAGCAGAAGCCCGAGCTGCTGCCGCCTGAATTCCGCAAGCTCGACTACAAGCCGTCGCGCTGGCAGGCCGAAGACATCGTGCGCATCCGCCACCACGGCCTGACGCTGAACTTCACCGGCGAGATCGATCGCGCCCGCCTCTACTGCGAGGCCAAGACCCACGCCGCGCGCGCCGACTGGCTGCGGCGCGAGCTCGACCCGCAGGTCGAACCCAGCCTCAACCCCGGCATCGACCCCTGCACCGTGCCCGCGGCCGAACTGCGCCGCGCCTACGAACTGGCCACCGCCCCCGCGCGCTTCCCGAAGGAAGCCTGGGGCGACGCCCGGGCCGCCGGCATCCCGCTGGACCAGCTCTACGCCGTGGTCGATGCCAACAGTGATACCGGCCGCAGCCTGGGCTCGAACAACTGGGTCATCGGCGGCAAGCGCACCACCACCGGCCGCCCGATCCTGGCCAACGACCCGCACCGCTCGCATGGCGCGCCCAGCCTGCGCTACATCAGCCATCTCAACGCGCCCGGGATGTCGGTGATCGGCGCCGGCGAGCCGTTCCTGCCGGGCATCTCGATCGGGCATAACGGCACCATTGCCTTTGGCCTGACGCGCTTCTACATGGACCAGGAAGACCTGTACGGCTACGAGCTGAACCCGGCCAACCCGCGCGAGTACAAGTACAAGGGCCGCTGGGAGCCGATGGAGACCATCACCGAAGAGATCGCGGTCAAGGGCGAGCCCGCGCCGCGCAAGGTCACCCTCGACTTCACCCGCCATGGCCCGGTGCTGGTGTCCGGCGCCGGGCACGCCTGGGCGCTGCGCGCGGCGTGGCTGGACCACGGCATGGCGCCGTACTTCGGTTCGATGGACTACATGCGCGCGCGCAACTGGGACCAGTTCCGCGCCGCCATGAACCGCTGGGGCGCGCCGGGCGAGAACCAGGTCTATGCCGACACCGGCGGCAATATCGGCTGGATCCCGGGCGGGCTGACCGTCAAGCGTCCCAACTGGGACGGCCTGACGCCGGTGGCCGGCGACGGCCGCTATGAATGGGCCGGCTACCGCAACATGGACGAGCTGCCGTGGGCCTATAACCCCGCGCCGGGCTATATCGTCACCGCCAATGAAAACAACATCCCGCCCGAGCACCCGGCCGCCAAGCTGGGCGTGGGATATGAATGGAGCGACAGTTCGCGCGCGCGCCGGCTGAAGGCGGTGGTCGGCGCCAATCCGCGCAGCTCGGTGCAGGATTCGATGGCGTGGCAGAACGACACCGTGTCGCTGCCGGCGCAGCGCGTGGTCGCGCTGCTGCAGGACCTGCGCAGCGACGACCCGCAGCTGGCCCGCGGCCTGGAGCTGCTGCGCGGCTGGAACGGCAACGAACGCGCCGACAGCGCCGCCGCGGCGTTGTTCGAAGTCTGGTTCAGCAAGCACCTGCGCCAGGCCGTGGTGCGTGCCGCGCTGCCGCCCGAAGCCGCGCGCCTGGTCGGCGCCGGCGATGCCGCGCGCGTGGTCGCGGTGCTGGAGCAGCCCGGGCCATGGATGCCGCCGGAGCGCCGCAATGCCGTCATGCTGGAATCGCTGAAGGCCGCGATGGCCGAGGTCGAAGCCAAGCTCGGCCCCGACCCGCGCGCCTGGCAATGGGGCAAGCTCCACACCGCCGTGTTCACGCATCCGATGGACCCGATCCTGAGCGATGCCGAACGCCAGCAGTTCAACGTCAACGCGGGCCCGATCGGCGGCTCGGCCTTCACGCCGATGAACACCAGCTACCGCAATACGGATTTCCGGCTGACTGCGGGCGCGTCGTTCCGCATGGTGCTGGACGTCGGCAACTGGGATGCCTCGCGCGTGATCAACACGCCGGGGCAGTCTGGCAATCCGGCCAGCCCGCATTACCGCGACCTGGCGCCGTTGTGGGCCAAGGGGGAGTATTTCCCGCTGGTTTATACGCGCAAGGCGGTGGAGAAGGCGAGCAGGGAGAGGGTGGAGCTGGTGCCGCAGTGATTCTCTAGCCTCGTAACTCCCGCTGGTGTACTCCCTCTCCCGCGCGCGGGAGAGGGAGCAAACCGGCAGCGGATCGAACGCCGCGATTCGCCGTAGACCTTACTTCAACAACCTCAACACCGCCTCGGCCCCCGCCTCCGACGACGCCGGGTTCTGCCCCGTCACCAGCCGTCCCGCCACCGCAACGTGGCTGGCCCAGTCATCCCCGCGCGTAAACCGCCCGCCGCTGGCCTTCAGCACATCCTCCACCAGGAACGGCACCACCTCGGTCAGCTGCACCGCCTCTTCCTCGCTGTTGGTAAAGCCGGTGACTTCCTTGCCCTTGACCAGCGGCTGCCCGTCCGCGCCCTTGACGTGCCGCAGCACCCCCGGCGCATGGCACACGGCGCCCACCGGCTTGCCGAGCCGGTCGAACTGCTCGATCAGCGCGATCGACCGCTTGTCTTCCGCCAGGTCCCACAGCGGGCCATGGCCGCCGGGATAGAACACGGCGTCGAAGTCGTCGGCCTTCACCTGGTCCAGCGTCAGCGTGCTGGCCAGTGCCTGCTGCGCGGCGGTGTCGGCGCGGAAGCGGCGGGTCGCATCGGTCTGCGCATCCGGATCGTCGCTCTTGGGATCGATCGGCGGCTGGCCGCCCTTGGGCGAGGCCAGCGTCAGGTCAACGCCGGCGTCCTTGAAGACGTAGTAGGGCGCGGCGAATTCCTCCAGCCAGAAGCCGGTCTTCTTGCCCGTATTGCCAAGCTGGTCGTGCGAGGTCAGCACCATCAGGATTTTCATGTTGGTTCTCCGGTTTGCGTCCACGGTCGGCCGGGGCAGCCCCGGCATTGGCAACATCCTACGCAGCTGGCTATGATTCGAAAACTTCGAATCTTCGATGCCTGCCATCCAAAAAATGAATATCGCCGGCAAGGACCTGAACCTGCTCTACGTCTTCCATGTGCTGTACCAGGAAGGCAACGCCTCGCGCGCGGCGGCGCGCATGGCGCTGAGCCAGCCGGCGCTGAGCCACAAGCTCAACCGGCTGCGCGACGAACTGGGCGACCCGCTGTTCGTGCGCGCGCCGCGCGGCCTGACGCCGACGCCGCGCGCGCATGTGCTGGCGCCGCAGGTGCAGCGGCTGGTGGCGGACCTGGATGCGTTCTACGACGCCTGCGACGGCCGCGATTTCCTGGCACGCAGCGAGGCCGTCCACATCTACACCACCGACTACATGGAGCAGCTGCTGCTGCCGGCGCTGTTGCCGCGGCTGCGCCGCGACGCGCCGGGGGTGGTGCTGGTCACGCACAACACGCGCGGCGAGCTGCCGCGCGAGGAACTGGAGAAGGGCACCTGCGACCTGGCGATCGCCGGCTTCTATGAGAACCTGCCCGACACCTTCCACCAGCAGCGGCTGGGCAGCGAGGATTTCGTGGTGCTGGCCTCGCGCACCAATCGACGCATCGCGGATGGCCTGGACCTGGACGCGTTCCTGGCGTGCGAGCACCTGCTGACCACGCTGACCGGCGATCTCAACGGCGTGGTCGATCGCGCGCTGGCGCGGCTGGGGCACCGGCGCACGGTGGTGGCGGGTTTGTCGAGCTTCCTGGCGCCGAGCCGGCTGGTGCGCGGTTCGGCGCTGTTGCTGACCTGCCTGCGCTCGGTCGCGCAGGAAGCGGTGGCGCGCGATCCGGACCTGGTGATGCTGCCGGTGCCGTTCGCGCTGCCGCGGGTCGACATGATGCAGATCTGGCACGCGCGCACCGATGCCGACCGGCTGCGGCGCTGGCTGCGCCAGCAGATCCAGGAAGCGGCCAGCGCCATCGGCGCCGCCGCACCCGCGGCGCGCCGGCCGCGCGTCAGGCGCGGTTGACCACCGGCACCAGCGCGCCGTGCACCGCGCGCGCGGCGTCGGAGGCGAGGAACAGGATCACGTCGGCCAGCGCATCGAGGGCGACCCAGCGGGAGGTGTCGGCATCCGGCATGGCCTGGCGGTTCTCGGGCGTGTCGAGGATGCTGGGCAGCACCGCGTTGACGCGGATGCCCTGGTCGCGCAGCTCGGCCGACATCGATTCGGTCACGCGCGCCAGCGCGTCCTTCGATGCGCAGTAGGCGCCCATCTGCGCCAGGCCGCGCGCCGCCGAATTGGCGCCGATGTTGACGATGGCGCCGCCGCCCGCGGACAGCATATGCGGCACCACCGCGCGCGCCATGTTCAGCACCGTGCCCACGTTCATGTCGAACAGGCGGTTCCAGTCGGCCGCGCTGGTCTCGTGGATGCCCGTGCCCATGGCAAAGCCGCCGGCCAGGTTGCACACCACGTCGATGCGTCCGCATGCCTGCACGGCCTGGTCGATGGCCTTGCCGAGACTGTCCGCGTCGAGCAGGTCGGCCTGCAGCGCCAGGTGGCCGCTGCCGATTTCCGGCAATGGTGCGTCGTGACGGTCCAGCAGTACCACGCGCGCGCCTGCCTGCGCGAAGGCGTGCGCGACCGCGCGCCCGAGGTTGCCGCGTGCGCCGGTGACCAGTACGTTCTTGCCGTTGAAGTTCATTTGCGTGCTCCTGCGCCGTGCCGGCGCGCATTGTCGTGATTCAGGCTTCGCCCGGCCTTTCCTATCCAACCATCGTGGCCGGCGGCGAAAAACGCAAGCCAGTCTACGCAACGGCACGCAACATAAGCTTGCGAAAACGCCTCGGGCTAACCCTCGAAACGAACAGGAAGTTGCGCGGCGACTTACCGCCTGCGCCGTGACCGGGCCGGCGCAGGCACGGCACCCGCCGCTTCCTTCGCCGCGGCGTCTTCCAGGAACTGCACCAGCAGCTGCGCCGCGGGCGACAGCAGCGAGAAGTCGCGGCAGCAGATGGCAAAGCGCCGCCGCGCCCAGTCGTCGCGCAGCGGGATCACGCGCAGGCCGAAGGCCGTGGCAATCAGCGTGGCGATCTCGGCCGGGATGATGACGATGCCGAGTTGCGCACGCACGCAGCGCAGCGCGGCGTCGAAGGTCGACACCACGGCGCGGTGCGCGATGCGCCGCCCCTGGATGGCGGCGTAGCGTGCCAGCATGATCTGCACCGCGGTCTGCGCCGGCATGGCGATCTGGTCGTAGTCCAGCGTGTCTTCGAACAGGCAGCTATCCGACTGCGCCAGCGGATGCCCCGCGTAGACCACGGCGGCGAGGTGGTCGCTGCGGTAGGGGCGGGTCTGGAAGCCTTCCAGGTCGGCCGCGTCCCAGCAGATGCCCAGCGGCGCGGTGCCGTCGCGCAGCGCGCTGACCACTTCGCTGCTCAGGCTCTCCTCGATGGTCACGCGCACGTCGCGGTGCGCCGGCAACTGCATGAAGGCGGCGATGTCGTCAGGCAGCGATTCCGCCATGGTCGACACCGTGGCGAGCAGGCGCACCTGCCCGCGCACGCCGGAGCCGTAATCGGCCATGTCGCGCGTCACGCGGTCGGCCGCAGCCAGCATGGCGCGCGCATGCCCCAGCACGATCTCGCCGGCGGGCGTGGGGATGACGCCGTGGCGGCGGCGTTCCAGCAGCGTGGCGCCGACGGTTTCCTCCAGTTGCGCCAGGCGCTTGCTGATGGCCGAAGCGACGATGTGTTCCTGTTCGCCCGCGCGCGCCATGTTGCGGGTTTCGCAGACGGCGACGAACAGGCGCAGCGTGGTGAGGTCGAGGTCTCGCATGGCGGGGGCGGCTGGCTTTCCTGCCGGGAATGTTACCCGCCAGCGTCGGCCGGTGACATCGCATCCGGGAAATCCCGAGCATGAACGACGGGCGCGGATGACTTTCCGTTTCGGCATGCCTGGATGCGCAAATCATCGCTTCAGCTTGTCCGAAGAAACTCATAGAGTTGGACGGTCGCCCCCCAGCCTCATCAATCCGCCATGACGCACTCCTTTCCCAGC
Source organism: Cupriavidus taiwanensis (assembly GCF_900250075.1). NCBI lineage: Bacteria > Pseudomonadati > Pseudomonadota > Betaproteobacteria > Burkholderiales > Burkholderiaceae > Cupriavidus > Cupriavidus taiwanensis. The sequence continues at coordinate 574,986 of NZ_LT977071.1, read as the reverse complement.
CAGGCCGTGATCCGCGAAGTCGGTCTGCGCGATGGCCTGCAAAGCCTCCGCACCATCCTGCCCACCGCCAGCAAGCTTGCATGGATCCGCGGCGCCCACGCTGCCGGGCTGCGCGAACTGGAGGTCGGTTCGTTCGTCCCCGCGCGCCTGTTGCCGCAACTGGCCGATACCGCCGAACTGGTCGCGTTCGCGCGCACGCTGCCGGGCCTGTTCACGTCGGTGCTGGTGCCCAACCTGCGCGGCGCGCAGGACGCGCTGGAATGCGGCGCCGACCTGATGATCGTGCCGCTCTCGGCCAGCCACGCGCACAGCCTTGCCAACCTGCGCAAGACGCCCGATGAAGTGGTTGCCGAAGTGGCGCGCATCCGCGCCGCGCGCGATGCCAGCGGCGCGAAGACGCTGATCGAAGGCGGCGTCGGCACGGCCTTCGGCTGCACGCTGCAGGGCCATGTCGAGGCCGATGAAGTGCTGCGGCTGATGCAGGCGCTGCTCGATGCCGGCGCCGACCGCGTCAGCCTCGCCGACACCGTCGGCTATGCCGATCCGGCCATGGTGCGCGAGCTGTTTGCGCGCGCCATCGCCATCGCCGGCGAGCGCTTCTGGTGCGGCCATTTCCACGACACGCGCGGGCTCGGGCTGGCCAATGTCTGTGCCGCGCTCGAAGCCGGCGTGACCCGCTTCGACGCCTGCCTGGCCGGCATCGGCGGCTGCCCGCATGCGCCCGGCGCCAGCGGCAACGTGGCCACCGAAGACCTGGCCTACCTGCTCGGCAGCATGGGCATCGAGACCGGTATCGACATCGGGCGCCTGCTGGCGCTGCGCGAAGACGTGGCCGGCTGGCTGCGCGACGAGACCCTGCACGGCACGCTGTGGCGCGCCGGCCTGCCCAAGACCTACGCGGCGCGCCCCGCGGCCATCGCTGCCTGAGACAAGAGATGACCCAAGACAACAGCAACTCCCTGCCGCTCGCCGGCGTGCGCGTGGTCGAATTCACGCACATGGTGATGGGCCCCACCTGCGGCATGATCCTGGCCGACCTGGGCGCCGAGGTGATCAAGGTCGAACCGCCCGGCGGCGACAAGACGCGCAACCTGCCGGGCCTGGGCATCGGCTTCTTCCGCGCCTTCAACCGCAACAAGAAAAGCGTGGTGCTCGACATCACCACCGATGAAGGCCGCGCCGCCGCTGCCGAACTGGCGGGCCAGAGCGACATCCTGCTGGAGAACTTCCGTCCCGGCCTGATGCAGAAGCTGGGGCTGGACTACGCCACGCTGTCGCGCGACTACCCGCACCTGATCTACGTGTCGCACAAGGGCTTCCTGCCCGGTCCCTACGAGCACCGGCTGGCGCTCGATGAAGTGGTGCAGATGATGGGCGGCCTGTCGTACATGACCGGTCCGAGCGGCCGGCCGCTGCGCGCCGGCACCTCGGTCAACGACATCATGGGCGGCATGTTCGGCGCGATCGGCGTGCTGGCCGCGCTGCGCGAACGCGACCGCACCGGCAAGGGACAGGAGATCCAGAGCGCGCTGTTCGAGAACTGCGTGTTCCTGGCCTCGCAGCACATGCAGCAATACGCGATGACCGGCGAGCCGCCGCCGCCGATGCCGTCGCGCGTGTCGGCGTGGAGCGTGTATGACGTGTTCATGCTGGCACAGGACGAGCAGCTCTTTATCGGCGCGGTCAGCGACAAGCAGTTCGTCACGCTGTGCCACGTGCTCGAGCATCCGGAACTGATCGGCAAGCCCGAGTACGCCAGCAACGCGGCGCGCGTCGCGGTGCGCCCGCAACTGCTGGAAGAGCTGGGCGCGATCCTGCGCCACCATCGCTGCGCGGAACTGGCGCCGAAGCTCGAAGCGGCCGGCATTCCCTATGCGCCGATCGTGCGCCCGGACCAGCTGCTCGACGATCCGCACCTGCTCGCCAGTGGCGGACTGGTGCCGATGCAGGCCGACGACGGCTCGACCACGCCCACGGTGCTGCTGCCGCTGCTGATGGGCGGCCGCCGCCCGGGGGTGCGCAGCCCGCTGCCCCGCGCCGGCGAGCACAACGAAGAAATCCTGGCGCGGCTCTGCACGGAACGCCGCGCAAGCGCCTGAGGGGTATGCCGCGGCACAGCGGCAACCGCCACGCCCTACGATAACGATTACGGAGACAAAGCATGCAACGTCGCATCCTGCTCAAGTCCGCGCTGGCGCTTCCCGCCATGCTGGCGGTCATCCTCGCCGTGCCCGGCCTCGAAGCGCTGGCCCAGGGCGGATCGGGCAAGCCCGTGCGCCTGATCCTGCCGATCAGCGCCGGCTCCGGCGTCGACAACATCGCGCGCGCGGCCGGGCCGGCGCTGGGCAAGGCCTTCGGCCAGCCGGTGGTGATCGAGAACCTGCCAGGGGCCGGCGGCATCACCGGAGCCGCCGCGGTGGTCAAGGCCCAGCCTGACGGCAGCACGCTCGGGCTGGTATCGAACAACCACGTGATCAACCCCAGCGTGTTCCGCGCGATGCCGTTCGACGCGCTCAAGGACATTACGCCGATCAGCGTGATCGGCACCACGCCGCTGGTGCTGGTGGTCAACCCCAAGGTGCCGGCGAAGAACGTGAAGGAACTGGTGGCGTTGCTCAAGGCCAGGCCCGACAGCTACAACTACGCCTCGTCGGGCAACGGCACCATCATCCACCTGGCGGGCGAGATGTTCCTGGACGAGGCCGGCGTGACGGCACGTCACGTGCCGTACAAGGGCACCGGTCCGATGGTCAACGACCTGCTGGCCGGACAGGTGGAAATGGGCGTGGTCGCGCTCAACGCAGTGGCGCCGCACCTGAAGGCAGGCACGCTGCGCGCCATCGGCCTGTGCGGCGACCAGCGCAGCGCCGCCGCGCCGGACATTGCCACCATCGCCGAACAGGGCCTGCCGCGCTACAACGTCGCCGGCTGGTTCGCGGTCATCGGCCCTGCCGGCATGCCGGCGGCCGAAGTCAAACGCACGCACGATGCCTTTGCCAAAGCCTTCACGTCTCCCGAAGTGCTGGAAGCGATGAAGAAGCAGGGCACGGTGATCGAGCCCGGCACGCCCGAGGCCGCCGCCGCCTTCTTCCGCAGCGAAGCCGCACGCTACGCCGCGCTGGTGAAGAAGGCCAACGTAAAGGTCGAATAGGCCGGCGACGACACACGCGGCACATTGACCGGCAAGCGCCTAGAATGTCCTGCATCCCGCCATGCAGGAGCACGATGATGCCAGGCAAGCCCGTCAGGATCCCCGGCCCCGACCATCCCATCTCCATCACGCCGACCGCCGGCAGGGTGGTGGTCAAGGTGGCCGGCATCACGATTGCCGACAGCGATGGGGCGCTGACCCTGCAGGAGGCAAACTATGCGCCGGTGCAGTACATCCCCCGCGCGCACGTCGACATGGCGCGGCTCGAGCGCAGCGCGCATGCCACCTACTGCCCGTACAAGGGCGACTGCAGCTACTTCTCCATTCCGGCCGGCGGCGAGCGCGGGCGCAATGCGGTGTGGAGCTATGAGGCGCCGTATGCCGCCGTTGCCGCCATCGGCGCGTACCTGGCGTTCTATCCGGACCGTGTCGACAGCATCGAAATCATCGGACCCTAGGTTTCGAGCGCCGCATCGATCATCGCCGCGGCCAGGCCGATCACCAGCGCAATGGCCGAGGCGATAAAGCAGCGCACCGTCTTGCGATACTCCGGCACCGCATCGTCCTCGACGCGCAGCGCGCGGAACAGCGCGACGATCTGCAGCACCACCGCGGCCAGCAGCGCCACCGCCGCCAGCAGCGAGCGCCAGTCCCATTCGCCCGGGCTTTCGAAGCCCCAGAAGCGCCAGAATCCCAGCGAGAAGCCCAGCAGCACGGTGATCGCGGTGATGATGCCCTGGCGGTAGCCGGTCGGCACCACCTGCGGGGCTGGCTTGGAGGGTGCCGCTGGCTCGGGCGCGGTCATGGGCTTCAGGCCGGCGGCACCGGCATCTGCACCACGGCCAGCGTGGCGTCGGCGGGGCCGACCACCTTGCTGGCGTGGCCCTTGCCGGTGGTGTCTTCGAGCAGCAGTGCGCTGCCTGTCGGCAGCGCGCGGCGTTCGCCATCGCTCGCCTCGAATTCCATCGCGCCACCCAGCACGAAGACCCACATGCGCAGTGGCGACGGGTGTGGTTCGCCGACCCAGCCAGCGGGCACGACCAGGAAGCCTTGCCGGGCGGCTTCCTCCAGCGGCGATACCCAGAACGCGCGCGCAGGCGGCGCGAACAGGCGCTCGGTGACGGCAACGGCAAGCGGCGCGAAGTGCGATTCGCCGGCCGCATCCGCATACAGCCGCGCAAACGCCAGCGGCGCTCGCCCGGTCGCGGCGGGCGGCTCGATGGTGTCCATGATGGACCTCCCTGCGGCGCAGGGGCGCCGCCTTGTCATGCAGCCAGTCTAGGCTGCCGGACGCGGAGTGCAATGCCGGCCCGGGCTGGCGTGGCCCGCTTCAGCCCTTGCTGAAGATGCTGTAGAAGTCCGGAGCGCCGCTGTCCGGCATGCTCAGGTCGAGCGAGCCTTCGATGTGTTCCAGGTGTTCCGCCATCAGCGCGCTGGCGCGCGCGGCATCGCGCTGTTCGATGGCGTCGATCAGCTGCCGGTGCTCGTGCTCGGCGCAGGCGGGGGCGCCGGGGCGGTCGTACAGCGTGATGATCAGGCAGGTCAGCGACACCATCTCGCGGATCAGCTTTTCCAGGATGGCGTTGCCGGCCATCTCGGCCAGCAGGATATGGAACTCGCCCGACAGGCGGATCATCGCCGCGCGGTCGCCGCGGGCGCGCGCGTTGTCTTCTTCCATGGCATGGCGGCGCAGGCTGCGCACCTTGGCCGGCGTGGCGCGTTGGGCGAGTTCGGCGGCCAGCGCGGGCTCGACCACGCGGCGCGCCTGGAACACCTCGCGCGCTTCGTCCACAGTCGGGCTGGAGACAAAGGCGCCGCGGTTGGGCACCAGCGTGACCAGCTTCTCGTGCGCCAGGCGCGCGAACACCTGGCGGATGCGCGCCCGGCTGGCGCCGGTCACTTCGCACAGCCGCTCCTCGACCAGCTTGGTGCCCGCCAGCAGGCGGTGCTCCATGATGGCGTAGAGCAGGCTCAGGTAGATCGCCTCGGTGGCAGAGGCCTCGCTGCCGGCGCCTTCCTGGCCGCTCTCGTCGTCCGGGGCGGTATTGGCCGAGGCCTTTTGCATGGTCTTCTGCGAGGCTCCGGGGGCAGCCTTGGCGGCGGCGCGGCGCGGGGTTTTGGCGGCGGCGCCGGACGCCGCCTTTTTCGATGTGGTTGCCATATCAGGGTACGGACATTGAGCCCGTCGCCGGAACTGGCGACGAAACACGGCTATATCGTACACAACTATGGCGACAGCGAGGCCGCGGGGGTCAGGCGGCGGCGGTTTCCTGGCAGGCGGTGCGCGCCTGGGCAGCCGCGTCCCGCGCCTGGAACGGATGCACCTGCGCCCAGTGCCGGGCGATATCGACACGGCGGCAGATCCACACCTTGTCGTGTCCCTGCACGTAATCGAGGAAACGCTGCAGCGCGCGGAAGCGGCCCGGGCGGCCGAGCAGGCGGCAGTGCATGCCGACCGACAGCATCTTGGGGCTGTCCTGTCCCGCGGGATCGCCTTCTTCATACAGCACGTCGAACGCATCCTTCAGGTACTGGAAGAACTGCTCGCCGGTGTTGAAGCCCTGCGGCGTGGCGAAGCGCATGTCGTTCGAATCCAGCGTGTACGGCACCACCAGGTGCGGCTTCCTCTCGCCGCCGCTGACTTCGACCTCGGTCCAGAACGGCAGGTCGTCGCCGTAGTAGTCCGAGTCGTACAGGAAGCCGCCATGCTCGACCACCAGCCGGCGCGTGTTGGGACTGTCGCGGCCGGTGTACCAGCCCAGCGGCAGCGCGCCGGTCAGGTCCTTGATGATCTGCATGCCGATGCGCATGTGCTCGCGCTCGGTGGCTTCGTCGATGTTCTGGTAGTGGATCCAGCGCCAGCCGTGGCAGGCGATCTCGTGGCCCAGTTCGACGAAGGCCCGGGTCAGTTCCGGATGGCGCTGCAGCGCCATCGACACGCCGAAGATGGTCAGCGGCAGGCCGCGTTTTTCGAATTCGCGCAGGATGCGCCAGACGCCGGCGCGCGAGCCGTATTCGTAGATGCCCTCCATGCTCATGTGGCGGTCCGGGTAGGCCGCGGCGCCGACGATCTCGGAGAGGAACTGCTCGGAGCCGGCGTCGCCGTGCAGCACGCAGTTTTCGCCGCCTTCTTCGTAATTGAGGACGAACTGCACGGCGATGCGCGCGCCGCCAGGCCAGCGTGCGTGGGGCGGCTGGGCACCGTATCCGGTCAGGTCGCGGGGATAACGTGTGTGGAGCATGTTGCGCGATAAGGTAAGTGGGTCTGGAAACATCAGTTCAGCGCTCAGTTCAGTGCTCAGTTCAGTGCTCAGTTCAGTGCATAGGGCGCCAGCATGCCGGCATACGCCTTGGGCAGCGGCCGCGCCCAGTCGCCGCGCTTGCTGGTGCCCAGGCGCACCGAGACCAGCGCCTCGGCCAGCTTGACCGCGCACGAGACGCCGTCGATCACCGGCGCGCCGATGGCGTCGGCGATCTCGTCGCACAGGTCGGTCATGCCGGCGCAGCCGAGCACGATGCATTCGCTGCGGTCTTCCACCAGCGCGCGGCGACAGGCCTCGGTGATGATGCGACGCGCGTCCGAGCCGGGGCGCTCCAGCTCCAGCACCGGCAGGTCGCAGGCGCGCACGTTGTTGCAGAAGCGCTTCATGCCGTAGCGCTCGGCCAGGTGCCAGGCGATATTGCAGGTGCGCGCCAGCGTGGTGACCACGCTGAAGCTGCTGCCGACCACGCTGGCCATGTGCATGGCGGCCTCGGCGATGCCGATCACCGGCCCGCGCGCCACTTCGCGCGCGGCGTACAGGCCCGGGTCGCCGAAGCAGGCGATGACGTAGCCATCCACGCCTTCCTGCTCGCCGGCCAGGATCTCGTCGAGGATGCCCGGCACCGACAGCGCTTCGTCATAGTGGCTTTCGATCGAAGCCGGGCCCATGCGCGGGCTGACCGCGCTGATGCGCGTGCCGGGGGCCGCCACGGCGGCGGCGCACTGCCCGATCTTGTCGGTCATGCTCTGGGTGGTATTGGGATTGATAATCTTCAGCTTCATGGACACGGCTCGGTTCGGTGCGGTCGGAATCGTGGGTCGGTTCAAGGATGGGCGGCATCACGCCTGGGTGGCGGCGCGGCTGCCCAGGTGCCCGGGCATCATGCGCGGCGCCAGCTGCCGGTACAGCACCAGCGCAATGCCCATGCCGATAAACCAGCTGTAGTTCGCCGCTGCCTGCCAGGCCGGCACCACCACGCACAGGATCGGGATGATGGCCGCGGGAATCATGGTGGCCACCGCCGCCGGGTTGAAGCCATTGCGGTACCAGTAGCGGCCGCGCGGGTTCAGCGTGTACAGGTCGTCGACTTCCACGTGCTGGCGCCGCACCAGGTAATAGTCGGCGATCAGGATGCCGAACAGCGGGCCGATGAAGGCGCCCAGCACATCCAGCGTGTAGTGGATCACCTGCGGGTTGTTGTACAGGTTCCAGGGCGTGATGAAGATCGAGGCCACCGCGGCAATCATGCCGCCGGTGCGCCAGCTGATGTGCTTGGGCGACACGTTGGAGAAGTCGAACGCCGGCGACACGAAGTTGGCGACGATGTTGATGCCGATGGTCGCGGTCATGAAGGTGAACGCGCCCAGCAGCATGGCGAAGGTGCTGTCGATATGGCTCACCGTCTCCACCGGATCGGTGATCAGCTTGCCGAACACCGGCAGCGTGGCCGAGGTGGTGATCACGGTCAGCAGCGAGAAGCCCAGGAAGTTGACCGGCAGGCCCCAGAAGTTGCCGCGCTTGACCGACTTGAAATCCTTGGCATAGCGCGAGAAGTCGCCGAAGTTCAGCATCGGCCCGGAGAAGTACGACACCACCAGCGCGATCGCGCTCAGCATCACCGGCACCGCTTCCCAGCCGGTGTACTTGACGAAGCTCAGCGTGAAGTTGACGTTCTCCCAGCCGGCCTTGTTCACCAGCCAGATCGCCAGCGCGATCATCACCACGTACACCGCCGGGCCGGCCCAGTCGATGAACTTGCGGATGGTCTCCATGCCGGTCCAGAACACCAGCGCCTGCAGCACCCACAGCACCATGAACGCGGCCCAGCCCAGTGTCGACAGCCCGGCGAAGCCGTGCAGCTTGACGTCGGCATACGGCGCCAGCGACGGGAAGAAGTGCAGCGCCAGCACCAGGAATGCGCTGGATGCCAGGTAGGTCTGGATGCCGTACCACGCCACCGCGATCAGCCCGCGGATGATGGCCGGGATATTGGCGCCGAGCACGCCGAAGGAGGCCCGGCAGATCACCGGATAAGGCGTGCCGGTCACCTGGCTGGGCTTGGCCACCAGGTTGCAGAAATATTGCACGATGACAATGCCCACCAGCAGCGACACCAGCACCTGCCAGCTGGTCAGCCCCAGCGCGAACAGGCTGCCCGCGGTGATATAGCCACCGACGCTGTGCACATCGGACATCCAGAACGCAAAGATGTTGTAGGTGCCCCAGGTCTGCTTGCGCAGCGGCGCCAGGTCCTCGTTGGTCAGGCGTTCGTCATAGCTGGGCTTGATCAGGGCGTTGCCGTGTGCGGCATGCCCGGCCTGCGCCTGCGCTGCGTCGGCGGGTGTTGCGGTGGTTTGCAGCATCTGAGTCTCCTGGCAGATGTGTGTCTTGACGATAGGCGACGCGCGGCCCTTCGGGGCTCTGTGCGGGAGGGTGTTTATGTGTCTACTAAATTGTCTACAAAATTGATTGAGTGTGTAGACGATGTTGTAGATCACGGATTTGTGATTGTCAACATTCGTTTTCCCTGAAGGTGGGAGGCGGGGGATGTGAGGGGTGGGGATTGATGCGGGTGACTTCGTGGATGCTCCGGCCCTCTCCCACGGCCCTCTCCCGCAAGCGGACGAGGGAAGCAAACAGGCGGAAGGGAGAAGTCCTTTGGGCTCGCCCGCGACAGCGCCGTGCGAGCGCAGCGACGCACTCCGTGCCCGAGCAGCACACCTGAGATAGGGAGCGCGCGCAGCGCAGCCGAAGGCGTCCCACCGATAGCGCCAGCAGCAGGCTGCCTACACCCTGTTGGGATCGTTCAAAAGTCAGTGGTCGAAGGCACCGCCCCTGACTCACATAGCGTTAGCAGGTTCGAACGGGCACCCACGCCAAACGGAAATCACCACCCCCCGAACCACCAACGCCGCGGAATTGATTGCCAGCCGCATAGGCGACGCGTTTCTTGCCTACTTCTTGGCGCTCGGCCAAGAAGTAGGTCGCCGGCTGCGCCGGCGAAACAGCCACGCCCGCCAAGCACGACAACCCACCCAACTTCCACACCCCAAGCGCAGCGAGAACCAACAAAAAACCCGCTCACAGAGAGCGGGTGTCATCGCGCACATGCGGCAAAACCTCAATACGCAATCCTCGCCGTCAAACTGATGCTCCGCGGATCCGCCGGCTGGATGTAGTTCTCGTACTGGAAGCCCCAATAGCGCTTGTTGGTCACGTTGTTCAGAGCCGCCCGCAACGTCAGGTCCTTGCCCGCAACGCGCGTGCTGTAGCTGGCCCCGAGATTGAACACCGTATAGCCGCCGGCCTCGAGCGTATTCCCCGCATTGAGCTTGGTGCTGCCGGTGTACTTGCCGTCGAAGCCAAGGCGCAATCCCGGCACAAACGGCACGCGGTAGCTGACGCGGCCGGCCATGATGAAGCCGGGCGCGCCGGCCACGCGGTTGCCGCTGTTGGCGACGCCCTTGTCGTAGTACGAATCGAGATACATCGCGCTGGCGCCGAACTCCCATTGCGAGCCCAGGCGGTACACGCCCGCCAGCTCCAGGCCCTGGTAGATCGAGGTGCCGTCCTGCTGGCGCGTCGGCACGCCGCCGCTGATGCTGTCGTACTCGGCGCCGCGCTCGATGCGGAAGGCCGCGGCAGTCGCGCTCCACGCGGCCTGGTCGGCCTTGACGCCGATTTCATACTGCTTGCTGCGGATCGGGCTGAGCAGCTGGCGCGCGTTGGTGTAGCCGTCCGGCACGATCGAGCCGGGCTCCAGCGCTTCGACATAGCTGGCATAGACCGTGGCGGTGGGCACCGGCTTGAACATCAGCGCCAGCGTCGGCGTGACCACGCCGTTCTTGCTGTAGCTGGAGGTGACCGGCACATAGCCGTTCTGCTCGAAATTGGTCACGCGCAGGCCGGCCAGCACCGACCAGCGCTCGGTCAGCTGCACGGTGTCGCTGGCGAACACCGACTTCTGCGTGATGTCGCTGTTGCGCACCTTGCTGAAGGCGGTCGAGCTGTAATACGTGTTGGTGTTCGGCACAAAGATATTGCCGGTGCCGATGACCGCGCCGAAGCCGTTGTTGTCATAGCGGTCGATCTGCTTCTGCCACGACAGGCCCGCCACCAGCTGGTGGCCGAACGGGCCGGTGCGGAACTTGCCCTCCAGCATCGCCTGCCATTGGCCCACCTGCTGGTTCTGCGCGGTGTCGTAGCGCTGGTCGATGTAGTCGCCGGCCTGGTTCAGCAGGTTGTAGGTGCTTTCGTTGCGGCTGCGGTTGACCTTGGTAAAGCTGTAGCTGGTGCTGACCGCCCAGTCCGGATTGATCTGGTAGCGCAGGCCGGTGCTGTACAGCTGCAGGTTGGTGTTCAGGTGCTGGTCGGCGCCGGCGAAGTTGCGGATGCGCCCGGACACCGCGCCCGGCAGCGCCGTATCGCCATAGCTCCACAGGCTGAACGACGGCATCTGGCCCGTGGCGCGGCGGTCCTGGTAGATCGAGTCGAAGGTCCAGGTCAGGTCCCTGGTCAGGCGCGCGTCCAGCCCCAGCGACACGCTGTCGCGCCGGATATTGCGCGCGTTGTACGGGGTGCCTTCTTCGTGCGTCGCGTTCAGGCGGTAGCCGAACATATTGTCCGGGCCGGCGCGGCCGCCCAGGTCGACGTGCTCGCTCCAGACATTGGCGGCACGGTAGCCCAGCTCGAACGATGCCGTGAAGGTGTCGGTCGGCTTCTTGGTGACGTAGTTGACGATGCCGCCCGGCGTGGCGAAGCCGTACATGAAGCCCGGCAGGCCCTTGAGCAACTCCACCTGTTCCATGTGCTCGTACGGCAGCGTGATGCCGTAGGCCACGAACGGCAGGCCGTTGATCTTGAAGCCGTTCTGCCAGTCGATCTGCAGGCCGCGCACGCTCAGGTAGCTGGACCAGCTGTTGTAGCCGTTGCCGTTGTCGCTGACCGACGCGTCCATGGTGAATACATCGCCCAGCTTGGCCACCTGGCGCTCGGCCAGGTCCTCGCCGGTGACGATGGTGGTGGAGTAGGGCGTGTCCAGTTGCGTGCGCGAGCCCAGCGCGCCGGCGCTGGCCTTTTTCTCAAGCTGCAGGCCGGAATCGTCCGCCGCCGAGGCGCTCACGGTCACCGCCGGCAGCGATGCCGCATCGGCCGGCGCCGCGGCCTGCTGCGCCAGCGCGGCCGTCGCCGGAAAACCGGCGAGCACGGCAAGTTGCGCCAGCACGGCGAGATGGCGAGGTTGGGGTGCGCGCGCTCGCGCGGCGCGAAGGACTTGGCGGCTCATGATGGAACAGCAGGAAGACAGGCAGGCCTGTATGTAAATGTCAATACAAATGCGAATAATTCGCATTTCGGAAAAGACCGAATGATGCCCACGCGTGGGCCATGGCGTCAAGGCGGCAGGACCGGGTTTGTGGTGAAAGCAACGACGGACGGGCGCCGTTCCGTGGGGCGGCCGTGGGGCGGTCACTGCGCGCGTAATGCCGCTTGGGTGGGCTGGGTCGCGGCCCGCGCGGACGGTCGCTCGGCGCAAAACCCGATACCGGATTGTTATCGCGGCCTGCGAAAAATGGTGTTGGACGGCCCTGTTGGCGCTTCTTAAAGTTGCACGAACAGAGGCGCACGCCCTCTCGTTTTCCCAACTTCATGACACCGAGGAAGCCATATGGATCCCACCCCACAGGAAATGGAAGCCACCCGCATCGCGCGCTGGGGCAAGGTCAAGCCTTACGGCGAGACCTTCATCGAAAGCCGCCTGCCCGGGATGAAGAAGAACATCTACAAGATCATGAACCGCGGCGTGCTCGAGAACAAAGGCGTCGAGCCCGCGATCCCCGGCAACCACCGCTTCGGCGTGACCTTCATCGAAATCCCCGTCGGCCAGGGCGCCAGCCTGCACGCGCACAAGACCGAGGAAGTGTTCTGCCCGCTGAACGGCCAGATGGAAGTGATCTGGGGCGAAAAGGGCCAGTACTCGCTGATGCTGAACCAGTGGGACGTGATCTCCTGCCCGATCGGCGTGATGCGCGGCTTCCGCAACCCCAACGACCACGCGCTGGTGGTCTACTCAGTGGTGGGCGGCACCGACGAAGAATGCGGCCGCATCGCCTGGCACCCGGACGTGGTCAAGGCGGCCGAGTCCACCGGCCTGGTCTACGGCGACGACGGCTACATCAAGGAAGGCGGAGCGGACCCGGCGCAGCCGCGCACCGAAGGCTGACCACGTTCGCGGCGCGCGGACGCGTGGCCGGCGAGCAGGCGCCTGCGGCATCGAGCGGGGCGTCACAGCGACGCCCCGCTCCGCGCCATATCCATTCCCACTTTCCACAGGAGCTGACCACACCATGACTTCTGCTTCCGCAGGCGGCGCCAGCGCCGTTTCCACGGCGGCCCCTCAATCGATTCCCGCCACCCCCGAGGCGCTGCTGGAAGCCGTGCTCAAGGCCAATGCCGGCACCGCCGACGCGCGTACCCGCACCATACTCGATGCCCTGATCCGGCATGCGCACGCGTTCGCGTCAGAGGTGCAGCTGACTTATGAAGAACTCCACGCCGGCCTGGACTTCATGGTCCGCATCGGCCAGGCCACCGGCCCGAAGAAGCACGAGGGCATCCTGCTCGCGGATATCCTCGGGCTTGCCACGCTGGTGCTGCTGATGGACGCCAAGGCCGTGCTGGCCGCCGGCGGCACCGAGCCCGCGCTGATCGGCCCGTTCTGGCGCGCCAACCAGCCGGTGCGGCCCAACGGCGCACATATCGCCACCCCTGACACCACTGGCGACCCGCTGACGGTGCGGGGCCGCGTGGTGTCGATCGACGGCACACCCATCGCCGGCGCGCGCATCGAGACCTGGCAGGCGGCGCCGAGCGGCCTCTACGAAAACCAGGACGAACACCAGGAAGACATGAACCTGCGTGCCGTGTTCGAGACCGATGCCGAAGGGCATTTCTGGTTCGACAGCGTGCGGCCGTCGGGCTATGGCGTGCCGATCGACGGCCCCTGCGGCGAACTGCTGAAGCTGCAGAACCGCGACCACATGCGCCCGGCGCACCTGCACTTCATCGCCATCGCGCCGGGGCACAAGGTGCTGACCACGCAGATCTTCGATGCGCTCGATCCTTATGCCTTCAGCGACGCCGCGTTCGGTGCGGTCGGCTCGCTGCTGCGCGATTTCGAACCGGATGGCAACGGGGGCTTCCGCCTCGATGTCGAGCTGAAGCTGGAGCCGGGCGAGACGCGCCTGCCCAAGCCGCCGCTGCCGTGAGGGCGGTACTTTCGGACGGGGCAGGACCGCTGGCAAAGCGATGAGGCCGACCTGGCGCATGCGCTGGCCGTCGTCGCCGGCACACCCGCGCGGCGGTCCCGGGGCGACTATCTGGCCGCGTGCCGTGCACTGCCAACCGCGCGTCGTCTTCAAAAAAAAGCGACACCCTTGCGGCGCCGCGCTTGTCACCCCCGGCCTGCCCGTACGGGCAGGCCACTGGTGCACTACCGCGTGCTTACCGCTTGCCGTCCTTCGCGTACACGCGCTCTCCGGCCACCCACGTCTGCAGCACCTGCGTCTTCCAGATATCGGCAGGCTTGACCTTGAACAGGTCCTGGTCGACCAGGATAAAGTCCGCCCACTTGCCCGGCTCGAGCGAGCCCAGCGTCTTCTCCTGGTGCTGGGCGTAGGCCGCGTCCAGCGTGAAGGCGCGGAAGGCCTGAGGCAGGGTCATGGCTTCCTCCGCATGCCAGCCCTTGATCGGGCGGCCTTCATGGTCGGTGCGGGTCACCGCCGCGTGCAGGCCGTAGAACGGATTGGCCGATTCCACCGGGAAGTCCGAGCCGCCCGCGATCACGGTGCCTTGCCTGAGCAGCGTCTGCCAGGCATAGGCGCCCTTGATGCGGTCCTTGCCGACGCGGTCTTCGGCCATGTTCATGTCGCTGGTCGCGTGGGTGGGCTGCATCGACGCGATCAGGTCCAGCGACTTGAAGCGCGGGATGTCCGGCAGCGCGATCACCTGTGCGTGCTCGACGCGGTTGCGCAGTTCGCGCCCGCCCACGTCCTTGTACGCCGCTTCCATGGCGTCCAGCACCTGGTGGTTGGTGGCGTCGCCGATAGCGTGGATGTTGACCTGGTAGCCGGCCTTGATCGCGGTCTTGACCGCGGCCTGCATCGCGGCATCGCTCATGAACAGCAGGCCGCTGTGCACGTGGTCGTCCGAGTACGGTGCCATCAGCGCGGCGCCGCGGCTGCCGAGGGCGCCGTCGCCGTACAGCTTGACCGCGCGCAGGTAGTAGCGGTCGTTGCCGTAGCCCGACAGCGGCCCCTTGGCCGACAGCGCCTTGAAGTCGTCCCCGGTGTCGCGGATCATGCCGTAGATGCGGGTGGTCAGCTTGCCCTGGTCGGCGAACTCGCGGTAGATGCGGTCTTCGGCGACGGTCACGCCGGCGTCGCCCGCGGCGGTCAGGCCGAGCGCGTTCATGTGCGCCAGCGCGGCGGCCAGCGCGGCGCGGCGGTCGTCGTCGCTGTACGGCGGGATCACGTTGTTGACCAGCGCCATGGCCTTGTCGACCAGCACGCCGGTGGGGTTGCCGCTGGCATCGCGCTCGATGCGCCCGCCGGCCGGATCCTTGGTGTCGCGCGTGATACCGGCGGCCTGCAGCGCCTTGGTGTTCAGCCACGCGGCGTGGCCGTCGACGCGCACCAGCCGCACCGGGCGGTCCGATACGGCGGCGTCAAGCTCGGCTGCCGTCGGGAAGCGGCCCAGCTTCCAGTTCACCTGGTTCCAGCCATAGCCCAGCAGCCATTTGCGCTGCGGGTTCTTGTCGCCATAGGCGCGGATCATGCCCTGCGCCTCGGCCAGCGTGCGCGTGCCCGACAGCGAGATCTCGGTGGTCTTGAAGCCCAGGCGGAACACGTGGCCGTGGGCATCGATCAGGCCCGGCAGCAGGGTCTTGCCCTGGCCGTCGATGCGCTGCGCGCCCGGATACTGCGTGCGCAGGGCGGCGGCGTCGCCGGTGGCCAGCACCTTGCCCTGGTCGAACACCAGCCCGCTGAAGCGGGTGACCTTGTCCTGCTGCAGGGTATAGCCCTGCACCGATTCCACCAGCGTGGGCGCGGCGTGCGCGGGCAGGCCCAGGGCCATGCCGGCGCCAAGCGCCAGCAGGCTGATACGGATTGCTTTCTTCAAAGCGATGCTCCTTGTTGTTGTGCTTTTTTTTGCTTGATGCTGCGGATTGCCAGGCGCCCGGGAACGGCGCCTATTCACCGGCCGCGGGCACGACGGTGCGCATTACGGCGGCATCGCGGGCCGGCAGCGCGGGGAATTCCATCTCGGCATAGGGCACGAAGCGCGTCTTGCGCGCGATGCGGTAGCCCAGCCAGATCAGCAGGAAGATCGGAATGCCGATATAGGTCGCGGCCACGCTGACCCAGTCGATCCTGCCGCTGGTAAAGGCCTGGTAGTTCTGGCCCAGCGTCACGACCAGGCACAGCCCGAAGGCAAAGATCGGCCCGTAGGGAAAGAACGGCGAGCGATAGGGCAGCCGGTCCAGGTCATGCCCCTGGGCGACAAAGCCCTTGCGGAAGCGGTAATGGCTGATGGCGATGCCGAGCCAGGCAATGAACCCGGTCATGCCCGACAGGTTCAGCAGCCACAGATACACCGACTTGCTTTCGAACAGCGAGGTCAAAAAGCACAGCGCGCCGACCGCGGTGGTGGCCAGCAGCGCCACCAGCGGCACGCCGTTGCGCGTCAGCCGGGCAAACACGCGCGGCGCGCGGCCCTCGGTGGCCAGGTTGTACAGCATGCGGGTCGAGGCATACATGCCGGAGTTGCCGGCCGACAGCACCGCGGTCAGGATCACCGCGTTCATCACGCCGGCGGCAAAGGCCAGGCCGGCATGGCGGAACACCAGCGTGAACGGGCTTACGCCCACGGTTTGCACGTCGCTCTTGAGCAGGCTGGGGTCGGTGTAGGGGATCAGGATGCCGATGATCAGGATCGCCAGCACATAGAACAGCAGGATGCGCCAGAATACCTGGCGCACGGCGCGCGGGATGTTCCTGGCCGGATCGGCCGATTCGCCGGCGGCGACGCCGATCAGCTCGGTGCCCTGGAACGAGAAGCCGGCGATCATGGCCACGCCGATCAGCGCGGGCAGCCCGCCGACGAAGGGGGCATCGCCGGTGGTCAGGTTGGCCAGGCCGTGGCTGGCCGCCATGTCGCCGCGCAGGATGCCGAAGATCATCAGCGTGCCGATGCCGATAAAGGCCACCACCGTCACCACCTTGACCAGCGCGCACCAGTATTCGGCCTCGCCGAAGCCGCGCACCGAGATCGCATTGAGCGCGAACATCAGGCCCAGGAACAGCGCGCTCCACAGTACGCCGGGCGTGTCCGGGAACCAGTACTGCATCACCAGCTGCGCCGCGGCCAGTTCCACCGCGATGGTCACGGCCCAGTTGTACCAGTAGTTCCAGCCCAGCGCGAAGCCGAAGCCCTCGTCGACATAGCGCGCGCCATAGGTGGCGAACGAGCCCGACACCGGCATGTACGCCGCCAGCTCGCCCAGGCTGGTCATCAGGAAATACACCATCGCGCCGATCAGGATATAGGCGGCCAGCGCGCCGCCGGGCCCGGCTTGCGCGATAGTGGCGCCCGAGGCCACGAACAGTCCGGTGCCGATCGAGCCGCCGATGGCGATCATGGTGAGATGGCGGGCGCGCAGGGTGCGGCGCAGCGTGGGCGCGGGTGCGCCGGCGGAGGAAGGCTGGGAGGGTTGTGTCGACATCGGAATCCGGTCTGGGCGCGCTGTGCGGTACAAGCCACGAAGGGACGCAAAGGGGCGCGAAGGCGCGCAACTATGCCGGCATCGCCGGGCGGCCGCAAGCTGCGCCAGGCCGCCAGCCGCGCGGGCGGCGACACATGCCGCAGGGCCTCCTCCCGGTGCTACCGGCCGGTATATTGGGCGGCATCATAAGAGAAATCGCTGTGCAGGGAAAGCCGCAGCCGCCTGCCTGGCAAGGGTGCTCTTGGCCAAGTGCCGCACTCGCCGCCGGATGCCGGCCTGCCTGCCGGTCCGCCCTTCGGCCATGTTGCGCTGTAGGACAAACTCCCGGCGCGGACAGGAATGGCACCGCTGCCGGGGCTGGCGCGCGGGGTATATCTTGCGAGGTAGCAGGCGCTGCACGCCGGCCGGTGCGAGGACCCGGCCACCGGCCCATCCCCGTTCCTTCATTCACCGGCACAGGGAGACTGACGGATGTTCCAGACGCACAGCCATGTTCCGCTCGACGCCCGGCGGCCGATCGCCGCGGCACGTGCCGGCGCCGGCTGGTGCCGGCGCGCGGCCCGCCTGGCCGCCATCGCGCTGGCCAGCCTGATCGGCACCGCGGTGCTGGGCGGCTGCGCCAGCCTGCCGGCACAGGCGGAGCGCACCCCGTCGACCGCCCCGGCCAATACCAGCGACACGCCGCTGGGCAAGGCGCTGGCGCCGCGCCTGGCCAAGCGCCCGGGCGAGTCGCTGTTCTACCCGCTGCAGTCCGGGCCCGACGCCCTGGCCGCGCGGCTGGCGATGGCACGCGCGGCGCAGCGCAGCCTGGACCTGCAGACCTATATCTTCGAGCCGACCGGTACCGGCGCGGCCGTGCTGGGGGATATCCTGGACGCGGCCGACCGCGGTGTGCGCGTGCGCATGCTGCTCGACGACCTGCATACCGGCGGCCTCGACAAGGTCCTGTCGGCGATCGATTCGCATCCCAATGTGGAAGTGCGCCTGTTCAACCCGTTTGCCAACCGCAGCGCGCGCTGGCTGGAAATGCTGGTGGACTTCAAGCGCCTGGACCGGCGCATGCACAACAAGTCGATGACGGTGGACAACCAGATCACGCTGCTGGGCGGGCGCAATGTCGGCGACGCGTATTTCTCGGCGCGCACCGACATGGATTTCAGCGACCTCGATGTGCTGGTGGCCGGGCCGGCGGTGCCGCAGGTGTCCGCGGTGTTCGACGAATACTGGAACGACGCGTCTTCCTATCCCGTGGTGGCGCTGATCCCCGCCGGCAAGGAAGCGCCGGTGGAAATGCGCAGCCTGCGCAAGCGGCTGGAGGCGCGTGGTGACCAGGCCGTGGCCAGTCCCTACGTGCAGGAGCTGCTGGACTCGGGGCTGGCCAGGGGCATCGAGAGCGGCCACATGCCCGGCTACTACGGCAAGGCCGTGGTGGTCTCGGACAAGGCTGCCAAGATCACCCACCAGACCCACGACGACCCGGGCCACGCCACCGCCAGGCTGGAGAAGATGATCAGCAGCGCGCAGAAGGAGGTGCTGCTGATCTCGCCCTACTTCGTGCCTGACGACGACGGCGAAGCCTGGCTGATCGCGCTGGCGCGGCGCGGCATCCGCGTGCGCATCCTGACCAACTCGTTCGAAGCCACCGATGTCAGCCCGGTGCACGCCGGCTACGCACCGCACCGCCAGGCGCTGGTTGCCGCCGGCATCGAGCTGTACGAGCTCAAGCCCAGCGCCTATGCCGAACTGGCCAATCGCGGCAAGGCCGCGCGCGGTTCGCGCTCGCGCGCCTGGCTGTCGTCCAGCCGCGCCAGCCTGCACGCGAAGAACTACATCGTCGACCGGCGCCAGGTCTTTATCGGCTCGCTCAACATGGACCCGCGCTCGGCCAAGCTGAATACCGAGATGGGCGTGGTGCTCGACAGTCCGGCGCTGGCCGAGCGCATGATCCGCTCGACCGAAGACGGCCTGCTCGACATGGCTTACCGCATCGGGCTGCAGACCGATGGCGACGGCGGCAATCCGCGCCTGACCTGGACCACGCGCGAGAAGGGCCAGCTGGTGGTCTACGACAGCGAGCCCGGCATGGGCCCGCTGCAACATCTGGGGATCGGCGTGCTGCGCGTGCTCCCGATCAAGGAAGAGCTTTAAAGCGGCACCGGCGGGCGGCCCGCGGCTTTCCTGAACCCCGGTTTGGGGGTATTTTTTCCGGCACCGTAGCTCCCCTCCGGAGGAATTCCATGAAAGCTGCAGTGCTGCATCAACCCAGGACGCCGCTGGCGATCGAAGACGTGGCCATCGGCAAGCCCGGCCCGCGCGAAGTGCTGGTGCGCACCGCCGCCGTCGGCGTGTGCCACTCCGACCTGCATTTCGTGGACGGTGCCTACCCGCATCCCGTTCCCACCATCCCGGGCCACGAGGCCGCGGGCGTGGTCGAGCAGGTCGGCGCGCAAGTCCGCACGGTCAAGCCCGGCGACCACGTCATCACCTGCCTGTCGGCCTATTGCGGCCATTGCGAGCATTGCCTGACCGGCCACCTGTCGCTGTGCACCGAGCCCGATACCCGCCGCCGCGAGGACGAAGCGCCGCGGTTGCAGGCCGCCCATGGCAACGCCATGCACCAGTTCCTGAACCTGTCGGCGTTCGCCGAGCAGATGCTGATCCATGAGCACGCGCTGGTGGCGATCCGGCGCGACATGCCGCTGGACCGCGCCGCGCTGATCGGCTGCGCGGTGACCACCGGCATGGGCGCCGTGATCCATACCGCGAAGGTGCAGCCGGGCGAGACCGTCGCCGTGATCGGCTGCGGCGGCATCGGGCTGGCCACGGTCAACAGCGCCGCCATTGCCGGCGCCGGCCGCATCATCGCCATCGACCGGGTGCCCGGCAAGCTGGAACTGGCCCGCAAGTTCGGCGCAACCGACGTGATCGACGCCAGCGAGGGCAATGTGCCGGACGCGGTGCGCGCCCTCACCGGCGGCGGCGTGCACCATGCCTTCGAGGCCATCGGCCTGAAGGAGACCACCGAGCAGGCCTTTGCCATGCTGCGCCGCGGCGGCACCGCCACGGTCATCGGCATGATCGCGCCGGGCGTCAAGATCGAACTGAAGGGCAGCGATTTCCTCGGCGAGAAGCGCATCCAGGGCTCGCTGATGGGCTCCAACCGCTTCCCGGTGGACATGCCGCGCATGGTCGATTTCTACATGGCGGGCCGCCTGCACCTCGACGAGCTGATCGCGCAGCGGCTGCCGCTGGAACGCATCAACGACGCCTTCGACGAACTGCGCCGCGGCGAACTGGCGCGCTCGGTAATTCTGTTCGACTAGGCGCGCAGCGCGGCCGGTGCGGGGCCGGCAAGCGCGCCGGCCGGTGTTCAATAAGGCTGGTCCGCCGGCCGCACCTCGAAGCGCAGGATCTCGGCCAGGTCCAGCATCTCTTCGTCATCCTCGCTGCGCGTGATCCAGCCGGCGTAGGCATCGCCGCCGGTATCCCAGTTCCACAGCGTATAGCCCGCCACGCGCAGCTGGTTGTGCGCCAGCTCCATCAGTTCCGGCACGCTGGTGCTCTCCAGGAAAGCCTCGTCCTCGGGGTCGTCGGTGCCCCAGTCGAGCTCCAGGTCCATGCGCTCGCACAGCTGGGTCAGGCAGCCGATAAAGGACTGCGCGTCCTTCCAGTCGACAAAGAAGCCGGACTGCCAGTCGATGACCTCGCGGATCACCCACAGCAGTTCCGGCCCGTCGGTGTCGTCGTCCTCGGCATCGAGCAGGGCGTCCTCGAACATCGCCATCTGGGCCGAGGTCTGGGCGCTGTCGCCAAGGTTGATCAGGGCGAAGAAACGCGCGATCGCGTCCTGCGTATCGTCGTCCAGCGGTGTGGCCATCTTTTTTCTCCTGTTGCCGCGGCGCGCTAGGCCGCGATGCGGATGATCTCGCGTTGGCCCGCCGGTGTCACGCGCAGCGCGCGCGAAGTGCGCGTGGGCTCGACCCAGCCGCGCGCCAGCAGGCTGCCCAGCAGCGCCGCGCCGAGCGCGCCGCCCAGGTGCGGCTTGCGCTCGCTCCAGTCCGGACAGGTGCAGGCAAACTGCCGCCGCTTGCGGCGCGCCGCGTCCACATCCACGCCCAGCCGCGCCAGCGCCTGCGCGCCGTCGCCGCTGAGCTCGACGCGCGGCCCGTCCAGCATCAGCCAGCGCGACTGCGTCATGCGCTCGAACAGCCCCACCGCCAGTTCGCCCGCCAGGTGGTCATAGCAGGTGCGCGCCTGGCGCAGCGCCGGCGGCGCCGTGCGCGACACCGGCACCGCGCGCAACCGCGGCGGCTGGCTCGCCAGCGACGCCGACGCCAGCGCCTCGATCGCCACGCCGATCTCCGGCGCCGCCAGCCGGTAGTAGCGGTTGCGTCCGCGCGTCTCCGCCACCAGCAGGCCGCCTTCGGACAGGCGCGCCAGGTGCCCGCTGGTGGAAGACGCCGACAGGCCGGCGATCAACGCCAGCTCGCCGGCGGGCCGGGCGCTGCCGTCCATCAGCGCCCATAGCATCGCGGCACGGCCCGGGTCGGCGAGCAGGCTGGCGAGGTGGCTGATGCCGGGGGTGTAATCCATGGTTTGGGGTGGGGTGAAGGGTGTGATGCGGAGTATAGGATGGCGCTGGCGAGGGTGGCCAATGCAAATCAGGTTCCGACACCCTCGCACTTCCATCACGACGGAGCGCCGCAGTTCACTTCGGGCGCAGTTTCGGCCGCCTGTAATGTGAACTCGAATACGGCGCCCCGTGGCCGGTTCGGCCACGCGTGCAGGCGCCCGCCATGCGCTTCGAGAATGGCGCGACAGATCGACAGGCCCATGCCCAGGCCTTCGGCCTTGGTCGTGTAGAAGGGCTGGAACACCTGCTCCGTATCGGCAGGCAGGCCGACACCGACGTCGTGCACCGTGACCACAACTTCACGCGCTGGGCTGACTGCGGTGCGTACAGTGAGTTCGCGTGAATGCTCGAGGATCTCGCGCATTGCCTCGACGGCATTGATCACCAGATTCAGCAACACTTGCTGGAGCTGGATCTTGTCAGCCCACACCAGGGGTAGCGCGGGCAGCAGTTCCGTTTTCAGGATGACCTGGGTGCGATCCAGTTCGCCGGCAAAGAGCGGCAGCGTCTCGGCGATCATCTCGTTGAGATTGATGCGCTGCGCTTGCGGCCCGGCCTTGCGCAGCATCGCGCGCATGCCCGCAATAACGCTGCCAGCGCGTTCTCCTTGCTCGACAATGGCGTCCAGGGCTGCGACCGCCTGCTCGACGTCCGGTTGCTGGCGCGTGAGCCACCGTAGCGCGGCGCGTGCCTCGATGGTCAATGCCGCGATTGGCTGGCTCACCTCATGGGCGATTGATGCTGTCAGCGCGTTGAGTGTGGTGACGCGGCTTGCGTGCGCCAACTCTGCATGGGCCTGGCGCAGGGATTCATCTGCGCGCCGGCGGTGCTCGGAAAGCCGGCTGTTCTCAATGGCACTGGCCGCCTGGAACGCCAGCAGCTTGATCACCTCGATCCGTGCCGGAACGAACACACCTGGCGCAAGTGCGTTTTCAAGATAAAGCACTCCGGTCAGCCTGCCTTGATTCAGCAGCGGCAGGCACAGCATCGAACGTGCCCGGCGCTGGCGAACAAAGGGGTCGGCGGAAAAGGCCCCGCTGGCGGATCCATCGTTCATGACCACGTGCTCGCGAGAATCCAGCACGTGCTCGACCATCGCCAACGGCATATCGGCTGCATCGAGCGGTCGCACGGACAATGTCACCACGACCGATTCCTCCCGCACGGCAGCTTCGGCTGCAACATGATGTTCGGCGCCTTCGGGCAAGATGAGCAGCCCCCGCGTCGCGCCGGCCTGCTCGATGGCGGTCCGGATCAGCGTCGCCAGCAGCCGTTCCAGCCCGGTCTCGCCCGACATCGCCTCCGAGATCGCGATGACCGTGGCCAGGTCCAGATGCTGGAGCGGAGCGCCAATCGTGCCCATCGACGGGGTTGAGGCAAGGGCGGCTCCCGCATCGACCGCCAGCGCGGGATATTGCATGTCGAGCTGCCAGACCTTGGCGTCTGCACCCCAGCGCATGTAACCGTGACGCGCCTGGCGCAAGTACACCAGCGCGACGTTATCGAGCCGGCGATCCAGATAAAAGCGCGCCGCCAGTTCGTTTGCCAGCGCCTGAATGTGGATCAGGTCGCTTTCGCGTGCCGAGGCGATAACCGACTCGTACCCGCGCATCGCGTCGATGTCGCGTCCTTCGAGCCGGGCAATCTCCGCCTGGACCAGCGTGGCCCGGTGCGCAAACGTCGCCGGGCAGCGCCGTGCCCATTGCGCCAACTGCCAATGGTGCCCGGCCAGTTCGGGAAGATGCGCTGCGAGTTCGCCCTCGACGGCTGGATTGCAGCACGCCGCGCGTGCCAGTGCCGCGTAGAAATGATACTCGGCCTGCTCGAAGTAAGCCGGCGAGGTCCACAGAAGCGGGCGTGCCTGCTCGGCCGCATCCAGTGCCTCGGCCGCGGCGCCAGCCAGATAGCGAGCCTGAAGCTTGCGGATCCAATACCAGCATGACACCAGCAGCAGGCCCACGTCACCGCGCAAGCGGGCTTCGAACGAGGCTTCGCTGAAATCCTTGGCGTCGAAGCGCCCGAACACCGGCGTGACCCCGCGCAGCGTACGTACGAGCTGGCGCTGAGGCGCAAGGCGGTCCGCCACCAACGTGAAGCGCGGCCCCCAGGCAAACACGCTGCCCGAGTCGGCATCGCGTTGCACGCTGGCGAGCGGATCACCGATCGCCAGCGCATGCGTCATCAGGTTGCTGCGGATGTAGGCGGCATAGGTGAGGTCGCCGATCTGCTGCGTCAATGCCAACGCCTGGCGCAGCAGGCCGCGCGCGACGCGCAGCGGTTTGGACCAGTGCAGCAGATTCCCGCCGACGACCTGATATACGCGTGCGCGTATCCGGTCGATGCCCCGCCGTTCCGCAACCTCTATCGACAGCCGCTCGAATGCGACGCCGGCCGGCTCATCGGTGGAGGCGGCCACGTGCAGCATGGCCACCCATGCATAGGCGAGGGCCGATTCGTCGCTGTTGCCATGCGACAGGCTCAGGTTGGCCATGCGTAGCACCACAAGCCTGCGCAACTGGTCGTCGGTGTACCAGGCCGGCTGCACCAGCGCAATCAGCACGCGCATCGTCGCGAGCGCACCGGGGTCCGTCATCGGGGGCAGCGCAGCCAGTTCGGCGATCTCGCGCTCGCCGAGGTGGCGGGCGAACAGCGCCTCCTCGCGCGCCAATGCCGTTGCAGTCGGATGCGATGCCCATTCGACCCCGGCACGCTGCAGGTAGGCAAGCCCGACCGTGACCGCTTCGGCACGGCGCCCGCCGGTCATCAGCAGGCCCAGCTGGAGTTGCGTGAGGACTGCCAGCGCGGTGAGCGACGAGGTGCGCGCGGCCAGTGACTCCAGCCGATGCTCGGCGCGCGCCGAATCCCCGGTGAGAAACTCGCATTCGGCCATGTGCAGCGTCAAGTCGAAGGCGAGGGCCTGGTGCCGCGCGAAGCCGTGATCGCCCAGCAGCGCGAGCCCGATCGACAGATAGTGCAGCGCCGCGGTGTTGGCGCATGCGGACTTGGCGCGCAGCGCGGCAGCCAGGTTGAGTTCCGCGAGCCTGTCGCGCTCTTCCTGTACCTCGATGTTCTCGGTCGCGCGGTTCAGCTGTCCGACGATGGTAAAGACGTTCGCCTCGATCTCGTCGCACGGCGTGCGCTCGAGCAGTAGCCGGCCGACACGCAAATGGAATGCCTGCCGCGTTGGCTCGGCGATGCGCGAATAGGCCGCTTCGAGGACTCGGTCGTGGGAGAAGCGCAGCACGTTCTCCCTGCACGAGACCAGCCCCGCGTGCATGGCTTCGCGGATCGCGGGCTCCAGTTCGCGGGCGTCGCCGGGCCAGCCGCGCGCCAGCGTGTCGACCGTGGTGTCGTTGCCCAGGCAGGCAAGCAGGGCCAGTGCCGATCGCGTACTGGCCGCCAGCCGGTCGATCCGTCCCACCATCAGCGCTACCACGTTGTCAGTCAGCGCCTTGGCTGCGAGCTGGTCGAGGTCCCAGGTCCAGCGTGCCGCGCCGTGATCGAAGTGCAGCAACCCCTCGTGGAACAGCTCGCTGATGAACTGCGTGGCGAAGAACGCATTGCCTGCCGTTTTGTCCATCACCAGTCGCGCAAGCGGCGCACTCGTGTCGGTATTGCAATGGAGCGCGTCGGCGACGAGCTGCCGCAGGTCGGATTCGCCGAGACAACCCAGCTCGACATGGACCACGGCGGCGCCGTCCGCGCGTAACGCATCGACACCGTGGATCGCGCTCTGGTCGTCTGCGACTTCGTGGCTGCGACAGGTGCAGACCACCAGCAGGTCTGCCGTGCCCGGATCAGTCAGCATCTGGTGCAGCAGCGTGACACTTTCGTCGTCGAGCCACTGGAAGTCGTCGAGGCACAGCGTCAGCGGCCGCGCGCTTCGCGCGAGAGCGGCCACGAGGTTGCGCAGCGCAAGCCGCACTTGCGGCCCGGTTTCGCACGACGGCGTTTCCCGCATCCACGGTACCGGACCGAGCAGCGTCTTCAGTTCGGGCAGCAAGGGCACAAGCGCACCGGCGTTCGGCCCCAGCGCCTGCGCGATGACGGTGCGCCACGGAGCCATGTCGGCCGCGTGATCTGCCAGTCCATTGCGCAACAGGCCGCTGAGCGCTCGCGCGAGCGTTGCATAGGGCAGCCGTACGCCCGTATCGATGGGCGCCTCGGCCGCCAAGTCAGCCGGCGCGTCGGCCTTGCCGGCGGCATGGATCCCGCCGCGCCCGGCAACCGCGCGCGCAAACGACCGCATGAGCGATGTCTTGCCTACGCCAGAATGGCCGGAAACCATCACGATTTCGCTGCGCCCGGTGGAGGCCACGCGCTCGTACGCTTCCACCAGCGTCGCCATGGCCTGCTCGCGACCATAGAGGTGGTCGGGGATGGCCCAGGCCTCCGAAAGGTCGCGCTGCCCCAGTTCGAACGCTGCAATCTGCCCCTGCGCCGACAACGCCCGCCGGCAGTGCTGCAGGTCGCGCACCAGGCCTGCGGCCGTCTGGTAGCGTTCCTCGGGAGCCTTCGCCAGGAGCTTCATGACAAGCGCCGAAAGCATCGCAGGCACGGCTGGGTTGCGCTCGGCCGGCGGCCACGGCGAGCGCGCCAGGTGTGCATGGACCCAGTCCAGGGGTTCACTGGCGACGAAGGGCAGCACACCAGTAAGCATCTGGTAGAAGGTAACACCCAAGGCATACAGGTCGCTGCGTGCGTCGATCGCCCGATTCATCCGGCCCGTCTGTTCTGGCGACATATAGGGCAACGTACCGGAGATGTCACTGATGTCCGCACGTGCCTGGGCGCCGCGCGGCCCTCGCGACGCGATGCCGAAGCCCGTCAACCAGACCTGGCGCCGGTCCGGCGCCACCAAAACATGGGCGGGCTTCAAATCCTTGTGGATCAGGCCGCGCTGATGGAGATGGCTGACAGCCATGGTTACCGCCACGGCAATGTCGAGAAACATCGCCGGGTCCATCGGCCCACCCACCAGGCGGGCGAGTGGCTCGCCGCCCGGATCGTCGAGCAGCAGCATTGCCGTATCGCGCTCGCGCAGCAGCCTTAGCGGGCGGGCGGCCCAGGTCGCATCGATGTTGTCACGAAGCGCATATTCGTGATCGAGCCGGTCAAGCGCGGCCGGGGCGGAGGGATTGTTGGCAGGCCAGACACCGAGCACGGACACCTTGCAACCATCGTCCTGCATCAGCCAGCCGCGGCCGAACAGCCGGTCCCCTGCCTCCCATGTGGAATCAAAGCGTAAACGTATTCCGGCCTGCGGGAAAAACATGGAAAGCACCGTTGTCGGGACCAATGTGCAAAAAAACGGCTAGCTTGCAGGCGCAGCCGGGAGGCCGCATCTTACCAAATCGCCCATGTCGACACATAATCGACAGCCGCTGATGCGCCTGCGGTGTTGGACTGATCGCGTATCAGCCTTCCGTGGCTCAGCCCAGTAAATCCTTAAATACCAGCTGGCCCCGCTCGCCTTGCGACAATGGCTTGATTTTTCACCCTTTTTGATTGTGCAAAGACTCGCAGCAATAATGCGATCCGGCGGATGGTTGGTGGCAGGCGGAACGATCGCGTCGGTTCAGCCAGCGTGGGCCGGCTATCCCGATCAACCCATCACCATGGTCGTGCCTTATCCTCCGGGAGGGCCGGCGGATCTTATGGCGCGCCCGCTCGGCGAGGGACTGCAGACCGCGCTGGGAGTGCCAGTGGTGCTTCAATACAAGCCAGGCGCGGGCGGACAGATCGCCTTGCGCCACGTTCAACGCGCCAGCAACGATGGCTATACCCTCGTGCTCGCCCTGGCCGCCTACGCGATCGGGCCACTCGTGAGTCGGTCGGCCGGCTACGACCCAGTCAGTGATTTCCAGCCGGTTTCTCTGCTGGCAAAGCAACCATTGGTGCTTTATGTGGGCGCCACTTCGAAAATCACTTCTGTATCCGAACTGATCGTGCGCGCAAAGTCCCATCCGGTGACCGTGGCATCGTCCGGATACGGAAATACCAGCCATCTCGCCATAGAGTTGCTGTCGCAATCCGCCTCGATACGAGTGACCCATGTGCCGTACCACGGCGGCGTCCAGGCGGTCACGGCAGCAATCAGTGGTGACGTGGACGCAGTGTTCGCGGGGGCCGATAGTCTCAGGTACGTCAAATCCGGGAAGTTGCGTGCACTGGCGATTGCGAACGACACTCGCCTGCCGATCGCGCCTGAGACGCCCACCTTTGCGGAGGCCGGGTTGCAGAACATGTATGTCACCGGGTGGTATGGCGTTCTGGCCCCCAAGGGGACCGCGCGAGACAGAATCGAAAAACTCGATCTGGCGGTGAAGCATGTCCTGTCTGATTTGTCGAAGAACGAGGTGCTTTCAGGTTACGGTTTCAAGGTCGTGCACGCGGGCCCTGCAGACTTCCAGGCGTTTATTCGACAGGAGCTGGCACGCTGGAGCAGGCTGGTCGCTGAACGCAACGTGGTTGCGGATGAGACCGAGAGCGGAAAAGCGGGAGTCGCCGGCAAGGATCGACGGTAAAAAATCGGATTTTCGCCGATTGGGGGCGCCATGGGGATCGGCTAGCGCGGATGGATGTTTGTATGTAATATACAAAATATCACCATATCGGTGCGGCCACGAGTCGCCCGCCGGAGACGCCATGCTCGACCCGTCCTTGTTCGGCCGCATGTCCTTTGCCGCCGCGGCCCCGGGTGCAAGTCCGCTGCCCGCGGGTCGGCACCGGCTCGGCGTGGCCGATGAACGCGATGCCGTGCTGTTCGTCCCGGAAGGGCTCGCACCCCATGAGCCGGTGCCCCTGATGGTCATGTTCCACGGCGCCGGCGGCTTCCCCGAAAAAATCCTGCCGCATCTCGAAGCCCATGCGCAGCGGCATCGCTTCCTGGTGCTGGCGCCGCATTCGCTCTATCCCACCTGGGACATCGTCATCGGCGGCAACGGGCCGGACCTGCAGCGGCTGCACCAGGCGCTGGCCGCGGTGACGTCGCGCTACCGGATCGATCCGCGGCGGCTGGCCTTTGCCGGGTTCTCTGACGGCGCCAGCTATGCGCTGTCGCTGGGCATTACCAACGGCGATATCGCCAGCCATGTGATCGCGTTCTCCGGCGGCTTCATGTCGGTGTTCATGCAGACCGGCATTCCCAAGGTGTTCGTCGCACACGGGCTGGCCGATGAGCAATTGCCGATTGCCAGCGGGCGCGCGCATGCGGCCAGGCTGCGCGCCGCGGGCTATGACGTGGAATACGTCGAGTTCGACGGGCCCCATGTCATCCATGCGCCGGTGGTCGAGCGCGCAATCGACTTCTTCCTGCAGTAAAACCCTGGCCCCTGGCCGGGCGCGGCCACGCCATTGAACGGGAGCGCGGTACATGGATTTCGAGATTCCGGAGGCGCTGATCCATCCCCTGCTGGCGATGATCGAAACCGGTTCGCCGCTGGCCCGGCAGTTGCAGCAGCATGGCGTGTGCCACGGCAATATGCTGGTGTCGAGCAAGCTGTTCGACGCGCATGCGCTCAGTTCGCTCTATACGCTCAGCAAGACCCAGAACGAGCGCGCGCTGATGTTCCAGATGCTGGCGCTGGACAACATCTACAACGCGCCGCAGGCGCGCGTGATTCCGGGGCTCGACCAACTGGTGGCGGGGCTGGCCGCGTACCTGTCGCGCGACGTCATCGACGGCTGGCTGTACCAGCGCAACCGCGACGGCGTGCTGCTGCCCTGGGTGGTACGCCGCATGCGTTATGTCTTGCCCGAGCAAGGCATGGCGTACGTGGTGGTGGACCTGCTCGCCAATACCATGCAGTCGGCCAACTCCGCGCTGACCGACCACCACCTGCGGCGCTCGGGCATGACTACGTCGATGGTGATTACGCGCGACGATATTGCCAACCGCACCATCCCGGAGTTGCTGGCCGAATTCGGCTTCTACAAGGAGTGCGCGGAATTCCGCCAGGAATATGAACAGCACGCGCAGCGCTTCGTGCGCTGCCAGCGCGGCTTCGGTGCGCAGTTCGTCGCGACGCGCGCGGCGTTCGCGGTCGATGGCAAGGGCGCGGCCGAGCTGATCCCGATCGCCGATGCCGCGGGCGCGCGCTGCGTGAACGACGAGGAGCGGCTGGAGCGCCGTTTCGAGATGACCTGCGACCCGTCGTTCTGGCGCGAGGCGGGCATCATGGAGGGCTTCGAGCGGGTGCCGCTGCATGGCTACGTGCACCTGTTCCACCTGGAGTGGCACCGCAATATCTGGGTACACGTGCAGCACCTGGCCGACTACCGCTACCAGCCCGCGCTGCGCGACAAGCTGGTGCTGCCCGCGCACCACCGCGACCTGATCGACATCCTGACCTCGCACATGGACATGCTGGCGCCGGACTTCGTGCCCGGCAAGTCCGGTGGCACCACCATCCTGTGCCAGGGTGCGCCCGGCCTGGGCAAGACGCTGACAGCCGAGGTCTATGCCGAGGTGGTGGGCAAGCCGCTGTACCGCGTGCACTCCGGGCAGCTGGGCACCACCGCGGCGTCGGTGGGGGCCACGCTGATGACCATCCTGCGCCGCGCCATGCGCTGGAACGCAATCCTGCTGCTGGACGAGGCCGACGTCTATATCCGCCGCCGCGACAACGACCTCGAACACAATGCCATCGTCGCCGAGTTCCTGCGCACGCTGGAGTACTTCAGCGGCCTGCTGTTCATGACCACCAACCGCATCGGCGACGTCGACGATGCCATCCTGTCGCGCTGCATCGCCACCATCCACTACACCACGCCGTGCCGCGAGGATGCCGTGCGGCTGTGGCGATTGCAGGCGGCGCAGTTCGGCGCGGAACTGGACGATGTGCTGATCGATGCGCTTGCCGACGCCTACCCCGCGGCGAGCGGGCGCGACATCAAGGAACTGCTGAAGCTGGCGACGCGCTACGGCAAGGCCAAGGAGATTCCGCTGTCGATGGACGTGTTCCGCCTGTGCGGGCAGTTCCGCGGGATCGGGTAACCGGGCTGCATTTTCCCGCGCCCTGCATGGCGCCTTGACAGCGCGGCGCGCGAGCCGTTACGAGACCGCCAGGACGGCCACTTCCGGTCTGGCCGTCCGTTGCCCCGGGCGGGCGGCCGCAGGCAACGACTGCGGATGCCCGGTTTCGGCACCTCGCATCGAGGCCACCACAGCGTGCAGGACCTCGTCGACCTTGATGTACGCCATCGGGTGGAGAGGCTCAGCCCCGGCCGGCTGTCGCCAGTCCATCGCTACGTGCAACACCTTGTGCAAGGCCGTGTCCTGATAGGGGCCGGTTTTCTTCGGGCTCGCGGTGGCAAAAAGGCTGACGGTCCTTACCTTGAGTGCGATAGCCAGATGGAGAGGGCCGGTATCGCCGGTAACCAGCACCTTCATGCGCTGAATCACGGTAATCAGTGTGGGCAGCGTGGTTCGGCCGACGTAGCTGGTGACACGTTGCCTTTCTTGCGACGTCAGCCCGGCCATGAACCTGCTCTCCAGACTCCTTTCCCGATCTGATCCGATCAGCGCGATCGCGGTGTCCTCCGCTTCGGCGAGCAGAGCCTTGGCCAACTTGATGAAATGCTCGATCGGCCAGCACCTGACCGGCTGCGAGGCGCCCAACTGGAAACCGATGATGCTCGCCGGCGCAGCACCGGTGACAGGACGGGCGGGCACGAACATTTCGGGGTTGGATGTGTCGCAGCCCAAATGGCCCACCAGGTCCAGCTTGCTTTGGATCAGGTGACCCTCGTCCCGTGTCCAGGTGGCCGCTTCGAGCCACCGTTCCTGGCCAGGCAGTTCATCATCGTAGATGTTCTTGAGCAGGTAAGAACACCCGGCGAAGACCGCCGCGATCAGGTCATAGGGCCCTTTCGAGTGCAGGATGACCGCCAACTGCGGCTTGCGCTTTCGCAGTCGCCAAATGGTGGGCACGATGCTTTTGGCCTTATGGTCCCAGCAAACGATATCGTCGACATACGGACATGCGCTGACAAGGTCCCGATTCCTCGGGTTTGCCACCAGCGTAATCCTGGCGGCCGGATATCGGTTCCGCAGGGCCCGGATGGCAGGGGTATTCAGCATGAAGTCACCCAGGGCCGTGGTCGAGAATACGACGAGCCGGCTGAACTTCTGCTCGCGCACCGGCGAGCATGCGGCGTTGCGCCCGATACTAAGGAGTCGGTAGGCCCCAATGCAGATATTTGCCAGCCATACCTTCCACTGCTTTGACATTATTTGTTGCTCACTGCTGTTCTGCTTTCTGCTGTTTCTGACCGGGCTACCCGGTATTCCAGGTCGTTCGGATAATTCTTGAAGAATCTTCCCGATCAAAAATGTCCGTGCCGAAGTCGGAAATTTCGACGCGAATACGGGCTAACCCAGTGCGCGACCGCCGGTTTAAATTGATGGACATCCTGACCAGGGCCGGGCAGGGAAGGTGGAAAAGCCCGGAAGTTTACCGAAAATATCGGCAAATTTTGACCCAGCCTTTAGGGGTAAATAAGGACGAACTCCGCGCTGACCGGCAGCTGACCACCGCGGCATACCGGCAAAGCGGAGGGCGCGGGTATGATGGCGCATCCGTCCAGGCAACCGCCCCCGATCCCCGATGAGCCTCGACCCCGCCGAACTGCAGGCGCTACGCCCCTACCTGTTGCGCTTCGCGCGCCTGCAGCTGCGCGACGAGGCGGTGGCCGAGGATGCCGTCTCGGAAACGCTGCTGGCCGCGCTCGAGCATCCGGAGCGCTTTGCCGGCCAGTCGGCGCTGCGCACCTACCTGGTCGGCATCCTCAAGCACAAGATCATCGACGCGCTGCGCAGCGGCAGGCGCGAGGTCAGGCTGGCGCTGGCTACCGACGGCGATGGCCAGCCGCAGTCCGACGATGACGCCTTCGACGCCCTGTTCACGCGCAACGGCCACTACCAGGATCCACCCTCCGACTGGGGCGATCCGGAGCGCGCGTTCGAGCGTCGCGAGTTCTTCGAGATCCTGCAGCTATGTGTGGACCGCCTGCCGGCGCGCACCGGCCGCATCTTCATGATGCGGGAATGGCTGGAGCTGGACACCGAAGAAATCTGTCAGCATTTGCAGATCAGCGCGACCAATGCCTGGGCGATGCTCTACCGGGCCCGCATGCGCCTGCGCGAATGCCTCGAACTACACTGGTTCGGGCAGCGTGGCCGGCCCGGCAAGGCCGGCTGAGCCTGCCTCCGCCCACGCCAGCGAACCGTCACGGACAAAGATGCCGGAAACCCCACCCTCCCGCCCGCCGCGCCGGCTGCTGCCGGATTGCGAAGAGGTCCACCACCTGACCATGAAGAGCCTGGACCTGCCGCTGTCGTGGGGCGAGCGGCTGCGCGTGCGCTCGCACCTGGCCATCTGCGATGCCTGCACCCGCTTCAGCGCGCAGATGCGCACGCTGCGCGAAGCCATGCACCGGCTGGGGCGCGAGGAATGACAAAAGGCCAGCGCTGGCGCTGGCCTCTCTGCAGGATTTGTCGCCGGCGTGCGGCGTGGCCCGCTCAGGCGCGGGCGCCTTCGCCGTAGGGATCGAACTTGCCGGTGCGGCTGCCTTCGGTAAAGGTGTCGAAGCCGCGGGCAGGCGATGCCGACACGCCGCTGCGGTCCAGGCCGGCCACGGTGCGGGCCCCGTCGGTGAAGGGGTCGGCCTTGCCGGTGCGGGCTCCGTCGGTAAAGGGGTCGGCCTTGCCGGCGCGGGCGCCGTCGGTGAAGGCGTCATGGCTGCGGAATTCATAACCATACTTGTCACCCGGCACGGTGCTGCGGAAGTTGTAGCCGTACTTGTCGCCGGGCAGCACGTCGGCGGCGGTGGCGGCTTGGGCGGCGCCCAGCGCGGCCAGGGTCAGGAGCAGGGCGGAAGCGAGGCGGGTGGTCTTGGTCATGATGGTTTCTCCATTAGCTTGTTGAATTTGTCAGAAGGCGTTGCTTTGTGTGCGTGCCGTTCATGTACGGAACTATAGGAGTCCAAGAGCAGAGCAAGCGGGCGCTTTGCCGGATGAGTTATTCAAAAATATTGAATTGTTGCGAACCGGCCGCTCGCGCCGCCGCCATGACGCAAATGTAATGACCCCGTTGCCTGAATGATCGCGGTGCCTCGGTTAAACTTGCCGCTCGCTGGCCGGCCGCCATCGGCGTCCGCAGCGCCGCCCTCACCATTCATGCAACGCCTGATCCTCGTTCTCCTTGCGCTCGTCCTGCCGCTCCAGTTCGCCTGGGCGGGAGCCGCCGCGTATTGCGGGCACGAGGCCGCCGCGGCCGCCAAGGCCCATTACGGGCACCATGAGCACCGGCACCAGGTCGGCAGCGGCATGCCGGAGCAGCCCGCCGATCCCGCGCAGGACAAGGCCAAGCTGAACCTCGCCGATCCCGACTGCGGCGTCTGCCATATCGCCTCGCTGCCCTTCGCGCCGGCCGATGCGCAGGACGTACCCGCGCTGCGCCGGGTGGAGCTGGCGCCGCCGGTGCCCCAACCCCGCTTCTCCTCGCACAGCGCGCGGGCGCCCGACCGCCCGCAGTGGCTGCGTCTCGCTTAGCCGGCGAGACGACGCTTCCCCGCCATCCCGATCCATTCCGATCGCCTCCTGGCGTCATGACCGCATGACGCCGGGCGTCTCGCCGAATTCCCCCGGTTTTCTTCTGGTGCAATTCGATGCGAAGACTTTTGCTGCCGCTCGGGCTGGCGGCCGTGTTATCCAGCCCATTCCCCGGCGTCGCGCAGACGCCGCCCGCCGCCGTGGCGCTGCCACCGGCTGCCGCGCCGGCCGGCGCACTGGCCCCTATCCTGACCCTCGATGCCGCACTGGCGCTGGCTGAAGCCGGCAGCTTCACGCTGTCCGCCGCCGGCAAGGAGCTTGACGCCACCGAAGGCGACCTGATCCAGTCGCGCGTCATCCCCAATCCGGAACTGGCGGTGTCGATGGAAGACACGCGCAAGGCCTCGCGCTCGACCACCGGGCAGGTCAACCTGCCGATCGAACTCGGCGGCAAGCGCGCCGCGCGCATCGGCCTGGCCGAGCGCGGGCGCGAGCTGGCGCAGGCCGAGCTGGGCAGCACCCGCGCCGGGCTGCGCGCCACGGTGATCGCGCGCTTCTTCGGCGTGCTGGTGGCGCAGGAGCGCGTCCGCCTGGCCGAAGGTTCGGTCGGCATCGCCAGCCAGGCCGCCGACGCCGCGGGCCGGCGCGTGGCCGCGGGCAAGGTGGCGCCGCTGGAAGCCACGCGCGCCCGGGTGGAGCAGGCCAATGCCGAGCTGGAGCTGGCCGAGGCCACCGGCGCGCTGCAGTCAGCGCGACAGTCGCTGGCGGCGCTGTGGGGCGACAGCGTGCCGCGCTTCGCGCAGGCACAGGGCGATCTCGATGCGCTGCCGTCGCGGCCAGCGCCGGCAGCGTTGCAGGCGGCGCTGGAAGACTCGCCGCTGCTCGAAGCCAGCCGCCTGGCGGCGGAGCGCAGCCGTGCCGAAGTGGCGGTGCAGCGCAGCCGCCAGTATCCCGACGTGACCGTGAGCCTGGGCGCCAAGCGCGACAACGAGGCCAACCGCAACATGGCGGTGCTGGGCGTGGCGATTCCGCTCCCGCTGTTCGACCGCAACCAGGGCAACCTGTACGCGGCGCTGCGCCGTGCCGACGGCGCGCAGGACGCGCACGCCGCCACGCGCGTGCGCCTGCAGGGCGAACTGCAGCAGGCCTCGACGCAGCTGTCGGTGTCGCGCGCCGCGGCGCAGACGCTGCAGGCCTCGGTGCTGCCGGCGGCCGAACAGGCCTACGCTGCCGCCTCGCGCGGGTTCGAGGCCGGCAAGTTCAATTTCCTCGACGTGCTGGATGCCCAGCGCACGCTGTTCCAGGCGCGCATCCGCTACCTGGACGTGCTGGCCCGCACCTATGACGCGGCCGCCAGCATCGACCGCATCCTCGGACACTGATACGGAAGCTGCAGACATGGCAATGAGCAAGCAACAACGGGCCGCGGTGGTGGCCATCCTGGTCGCGGGGCTTTTGGGCGGCGCGGCGATACTGTTCACCGGCAAGGGCGGCAGCACCAGCGGCGAGGCCGCGCACGGGCATGCCGAGCATGGCGACGAGCACGGGCACGAGCATGGCAAGGAGGACGACAAGGCGGAGGCCAAGGCAGGGGGCAAGGCCGATTCACATGCCGGCGCGAGCACGCCCGCGGCGCAAGCGCAGGCGGAAGGCAAGCCGCACGTGATCGCGCTGACGCCCGCGCAGATCGAGCAGGCCGGCATCGGCATGGCCACCGCCGCGGCCGCGGCGCTGCGCAGCAGCGTCGATTTCCCCGGCGAGATCCGCTTCAACGATGACCGCACCGCGCACGTGGTGCCGCGCGTCGCGGGCGTGGCGCAGGCGGTGCCGGCCAACCTGGGCCAGCCGGTGCGCAAGGGCGAGGTGCTGGCGCTGATCGCCAGCACCACGGTGGCGGAGCAGCGCAGCGAACTGCTGGCCGCGCAGAAGCGCGAGGCGCTGGCGCGGGCCACTTATGCGCGCGAGAAGACGCTGTGGCAGGAAAAGATCTCCGCCGAGCAGGACTACCAGCAGGCGCGCACGGCGCTGGAAGAGGCGCAGATCGCGGTGCAGAACGCGCGCCAGAAGCTCACCGCGATCGGCGCCGCCGAGCGCGGCGGGGCCGGCGGCGCGCTGAACCAGTTCGCGCTGCGCGCGCCGTTCGACGGCATCGTGGTCGAGAAGCACCTGTCGCTGGGTGAAGCGGTCAAGGAAGACGCCAGCGTTTTCACGATCTCGGACCTGGGTTCGGTCTGGGCCGAGTTCGTGGTGTCCGCGCGCGACCTGGACCGGGTGCGCGTGGGCGAGGCGGTGACGGTGCGCTCCAGCGCCTCCGCCACGCAGGCCGAAGGCAAGGTGTCCTACGTCGGCGCCTTGCTGGGCGAGCAGACCCGCACCGCCAAGGCGCGCGTGACGCTGGCCAATCCGGGCACGGCATGGCGCCCGGGGCTGTTTGTCACGGTCAGCGTGCTGGGCGCGCCGGTGCAGGTGCCGGTGACGGTCGCGGCCGACGCGGTGCAGCAGGTCGATGGCCAGAGCGTGGTGTTCGTCGCGGTGCCGGACGGGTTTGCGGCGCGGCCGGTCAGGACCGGGCGCACCGACGGCAAGCTGGTGGAGGTGACCCAGGGCCTGCAGGCCGGCGCGCGCTACGCCGCGGCCAACAGCTTCATCCTCAAGTCCGAGCTGGGCAAGGCCAGCGCCGGGCATGAGCACTGAGCGGGAGGCGCCCATGTTCGAACGCCTGATCCGCTTTGCCATTGCGCAACGCTGGCTGGTGCTGCTGGCGGTGCTGGGCATGGCCGCGCTGGGCCTGTACAGCTACACCCGGCTGCCGATCGACGCGGTGCCCGACATCACCAACGTGCAGGTGCAGATCAATACCGCCGCGCCGGGCTATTCGCCGCTGGAGACCGAGCAGCGCATCACCTATCCGGTCGAGACCGTGATGGCGGGGCTGCCCGGGCTGGAGCAGACCCGCTCGCTGTCGCGCTACGGGCTGTCGCAGGTGACGGTGATCTTCCGCGACGGCACCGACATCCACTTTGCGCGCCAGCTGGTCAACCAGCGCATCCAGCAAGCGCGCGACCAGTTGCCGCCCGGCATCACGCCCGCGATGGGACCGATCTCTACCGGGCTGGGCGAGATCTACCTGTGGACCGTCGAAGCCGACCCCGGCGCGCGCAAGCCCGATGGCACCGCGTACACGCTGTCCGACCTGCGCGAGATCCAGGACTGGGTAATCCGGCCGCAGCTGCGCAACGTGCCGGGCGTGACCGAGGTCAACGCCATCGGCGGCCATGCGCGCGCCTATGTGGTGGCGCCCGACCTGGCACGCATGGCCTCGTACGGGCTGGCGCTGGCCGATGTGGTGGGTGCGCTGGAGAAGAACAACGACAACGTCGGCGCGGGCTATATCGAGCGCCGCGGCGAACAGTACCTGGTGCGCGTGCCGGGCCAGGTGCGCTCGCTGGACGAAATCGGCGACGTGATCGTCGGCAGCGCGCAGGGCCAGCCGATCCGCGTGCGCGACGTGGCCACGGTGCAGACCGGCGGCGAGCTGCGCACCGGCGCAGCCACCGAGAACGGCCGCGAGGTGGTGCTGGGCACGGTGTTCATGCTGATCGGCGAGAACAGCCGCGCGGTGTCGCAGGCGGTCGACCGCAAGATGGCCGAGATCAATCGCACGCTGCCGGCGGGGGTGCAGGCCGTTACCGTGTACGACCGCACCACGCTGGTCGACAAGGCCATCGCCACGGTCAAGAAGAACCTGCTCGAAGGCGCGGTGCTGGTGATCGCCATCCTGTTCCTGTTCCTGGGCAACCTGCGCGCGGCGCTGATCACCGCGCTGGTGATCCCGCTGTCGATGCTGTTCACCTTCACCGGCATGGTCCACTACCGCATCAGCGCCAACCTGATGAGCCTGGGCGCGCTGGACTTCGGCATCATCATCGATGGCGCGGTGGTGATCGTCGAGAACTGCGTGCGCCGGCTGGCGCATGCGCAGGCCGCCCACGGACGCACGCTGACCCGCGACGAACGCCTGCAGGAAGTCTTTGCCGCCGCGCGCGAGGCGCGCCGGCCGCTGCTGTACGGCCAGCTGATCATCATGGTGGTGTACCTGCCGATCTTCGCGCTCACCGGGGTCGAGGGCAAGATGTTCCATCCGATGGCCTTTACCGTGGTGCTGGCGCTGCTGGGGGCGATGGTGCTGTCGGTGACCTTCGTGCCCGCGGCGGTGGCGCTGTTTATCGGCAACCGCGTGGCCGAGCGCGACAACCGGCTGATGGCGTGGGCGCGCCGCCGCTACGCGGTGCTGCTGGAGCGCGTGCTGGCGTCGACGCCGGTGGTGCTGGCCGGCGCCGGCGTGGCCGTGGTGTTGTGCCTGGCCATTGCCACGCGCCTGGGCAGCGAATTCGTGCCCAGCCTCAACGAAGGCGACCTCGCGGTGCAGGCGCTGCGCATACCCGGCACCAGCCTGACGCAATCGGTGGCGATGCAGCAGCAGGTGGAGACCGCGCTCAAGGCCAAGTTCCCGGAGATCGAGCGCATCTTTGCCCGCACGGGCACCGCGGAGATTGCCTCGGACCCGATGCCGCCGAACATCTCCGACGGCTACATCATGCTCAAGCCCGAATCGCAGTGGCCCGAGCCGCGCCGTACGCGCGACGCGCTGATCGCCGCGATCCGCGCCGAGGTGGGCAAGCTGCCGGGCAACAACTATGAGTTCTCGCAACCGATCCAGCTGCGCTTCAACGAGCTGATCTCGGGCGTGCGCTCGGACGTGGCGGTCAAGGTGTTCGGCGACGACAACGCCGTGCTGGAGCAGACCGCCAGCCGCATCGCCGCGGTGCTGCAAGACATTGCCGGCGCGGCCGAGGTCAAGGTCGAGCAGACCACCGGGCTGCCGATGCTGACGGTGCGGATCGAGCGCAACCAGGCCGCCCGCTACGGGCTGAACCTGAGCGATATCCAGGACGCGGTGTCGATCGGCATTGGCGGCAAGGTGTCCGGCACCTTCTTCAGCGGCGACCGGCGTTTCGATATCGTGGTGCGCCTGCCCGAGTCCGTGCGCGCGGACATCGACGCGCTGCGGCGACTGCCGGTGGCGCTTCCGAAGGATGCCGGTGCGCGCACCAGCTACATCCCGCTGAGCGAAGTCGCCAGCGTGGAGATGGCGCCGGGCCCCAACCAGGTCTCGCGCGAGAACGGCAAGCGCCGCATCGTGGTCAGCGCCAATGTGCGCGGGCGCGATATCGGCAGCTTCGTGCCCGAGGCCGAGGCCGCCATCCGCGCGCGCGTGGCGATTCCCGCCGGCTACTGGACCAGCTGGGGCGGCACTTTCGAGCAGTTGCAGTCCGCCACCGAGCGGCTGCGCGTGGTGGTGCCGCTGGCGCTGGGGCTGGTGTTCGTGCTGCTGTTCGCCATGTTCGGCAACGTCAAGGACGGGCTGCTGGTCTTCACCGGCATCCCGTTCGCGCTGACCGGCGGCATCCTGGCGTTGTGGCTGCGCGGCATCCCGTGGTCGATCTCGGCGGCGGTGGGCTTTATCGCGCTGTGCGGCGTGGCGGTGCTCAACGGACTGGTGATGCTGTCGTTCATCCGCTCGCTGCGCGAGGCCGGCCACGGTCTGGACCACGCCATCCGCGCAGGCGCGCTGACGCGGCTGCGCCCGGTGCTGATGACGGCGCTGGTGGCCTCGCTCGGCTTCGTGCCGATGGCGCTGGCCACCGGCACCGGCGCCGAGGTGCAGCGGCCGCTGGCGACGGTGGTGATCGGCGGCATCCTGTCGTCGACGGCGCTGACGCTGCTGGTGCTGCCGGTGCTGTACCGGCTGGCGCATCGCAACGATGCGCCGGCGGCGGAGCGGGCCGATGGGCGGGTGGCGCCGATGGAGCCGTGACAAGCGCGCCCGGCGGCCTATTGCGGCGTGCCGGGCGGCGTGCCGGGCAGCGCCCCGGGCGTCAGCACGCTCATTCCCGAGACCCCGCTCGAGGTGGTGCGGCGCTGGCTCATCAGGACACCGTTCTGGTCGAATTCGAACAGCACCGTCGAAGTGCGGATCGCGCCGCCGGCAAACAATGGCCCGATGAAGGGAATGAAGCTCTCGGGGTGGGGCTGCGAGGCAGCGAACGAGTAGACCAGGATGGTCGAGCCGTCGCGCAGCGTCGCTTTCGAGGAAGGCGGGCCGAGCTGCGCAGTGACCTCGTCGAGCGTGGAAAAACCGGGCAGGAAGTTCGACAAGTGCTCGGGCTTCACGTCGACGCCGGTG
Source organism: Cupriavidus taiwanensis (assembly GCF_900250075.1). Lineage (NCBI taxonomy): Bacteria > Pseudomonadati > Pseudomonadota > Betaproteobacteria > Burkholderiales > Burkholderiaceae > Cupriavidus > Cupriavidus taiwanensis. Next base: position 534,356 of record NZ_LT977071.1, on the reverse strand, counting down.
GAAACGCACGCCGCCAGCATGATGCCGGCCACAACCAGTGCGTGAACACGCTTCATGTCGTCACCGCCGTACTTGGTATGGCGTGGCCGCGCGAGGCGCCCGGCACGCCGTGCTCAAAGCATACAACCAATCGACGGGCCGCAGCACCCTGCATTCGACGCTTCACGACACCGTGAAGCTTCCGGCCCGGCCGCGGCGGCATGATGCCGATGTGCGCCCGAGCTTGCGGCGCAATCAGCCAATACATGCGATTCGCGCCGCCATGCCAGAGACCATCACAGCCACCGTTACCGGGATCGATCCGCTCAGCGCCGTCATGCATCCCGACCCCTATCCCTACTACCGTGAACTGGCCGCCACCCGGCCCTTCTTCCGCGAGCAACGCCTGGGGCTGTGGATTGCCGCCGGGCCAAGCGAAGTGGCAGCCGTGCTGGCCCATCCCGACTGCCGCGTGCGCCCGGCCACGCAGCCGGTGCCGCCCGCGCTGGCCGGCACCGCGGCCGGCGACCTGTTCGGCCGGCTGGTCCGCATGAACGATGGCGCCGCGCATGCGCCGCTGAAGGCGCTGCTGATGCCGATGCTGGCGGCCGTGGATCCGGGCGTCGCGGCGCAACACGCCGCCGCGATGGCGCAAATGATGGATCCGGGCGAGCACGCGCACGCTGCCATGACGGCCGCGTCGGTCAACCGCTGGCTCGTCACCCTTCCGGTCGTCACGGTGGCAGCCGTGCTCGGCCTGCCGGTGACGCGCGACCGCGGCACGGCGGTTGAAGTGGCGCAGCAAGTTGCCGCGTTCGCCGCGGCCCAGTCGCCGCTGGCGGACGCGGACACCGTGCGCGGCGGCGCCGAGGCGGCGCGGTGGCTGGGCACGTGGCTGGACTCGTCGCTCGCCAGCAGCGTGGTGGCTGACGGCCCGCTGCCCGCGCTGCAACGCGCGGCACTGGCTGCCGGCATCGAGGCGCAGGCGGTCGCCGCCAATATCATCGGCCTGCTGGTCCAGGCCTGCGAAGCGACTGCCGGGCTCGCCGGCAATACGCTGCTGCGGCTGGGCCGCAATCCATCGGCCGGCGGTATGCCGTTGCTGGGCATGGTGGCGCGCGTCGCGCAGGACGACCCGCCGGTGCAGAATACGCGCCGATTCCTTGCTGCGGACACCGAGCTTTGCGGCCACGCCGTCAAGGCCGGCGACACGGTGCTGGTGCTGCTGGCCGCGGCATCGACCAGCGGCCTTGCCGACGATGCGCGCGCGTGGACCTTCGGCCATGGCCGCCATGCTTGCCCCGGGGACCGGCTGGCGCAAGCGCTGGCTGCGGCGACGGTGTCGGCGCTGTGCGCGCGCGGCGCCGAGCCGGCTGCACTGGCGCGCGCATTCCGCTATCGTCCGTCGCTGAACGCGCGCATTCCGCATTTCCTTTGATCTCATGGAGACCAGCATGATCGCCGTCATCTTCGAAGTCGAGCCCGCGCCGGGCCGGCAGGACGCCTACCTCGACATCGCCGCGCACCTGCGCCCGCAGCTCGAGGCCATCGATGGCTTTATCTCGGTGGAGCGCTTTCAGAGCCTGACCAACCCCGGCAAGCTGCTGTCGCTGTCGTTCTTCCGCGACGAGGCCGCGGTGATCGCGTGGCGCAATACGCTGGCGCATCGCCAGGCGCAGGCCGCCGGACGCGGCGGCGTGTTTGCCGGCTACCGGCTGCGCGTGGCGCAGGTGCTGCGCGACTACGGGCTCGATGCGCGCGAGCAGGCGCCGGCGGACAGCCGCGCGGTGCACGACCGCGATGCGGGCTGAAGGTGTGGCGATGACGATGGAATCGATCGGCGCGCAGGCCGCCTTTATCGGCCTGACATTCCTGCTGGCGGGCTTCGTCAAGGGCGTGGTGGGGCTGGGCCTGCCCACGGTCGCGGTGGGCATGCTGGGGCTGGTGATGCCGCCGGCGCAGGCCGCGGCGCTGCTGGTGGCGCCGTCGATGGTGACCAACGTGGTGCAGCTGTTCAGCGGCCCGCGCTTCGGCCTGCTGGTGCGGCGCCTGTGGCCGATGCTGGCGGCGATCTGCGCCGGCACCTGGCTGTGCGCGGCACTGGTGCCGGCCGACATGATCACGCACGCGACGTCCGCGCTGGGCGTGGCGCTGGTGCTGTACGCGGTGGTGGGGCTGGCGGCGGTAAAGCTGACGGTGCCGGCCGGCGCGGAACGCTGGCTCGGGCCGCTGGTCGGGCTGGTCACCGGCGGCATCACCGCGGTCACGGGCGTGTTCGTGATTCCGGCCGTGCCCTACCTGCAAGGGCTGGGGCTGGACAAGGAGAGCCTGGTGCAGGCGCTGGGCCTGTCGTTCACGGTGTCGACCGTGGCGCTGGCGGTCAGCCTGGCGCTGGGCGGCGCGCTGCTGCATATGCCGGTGCTTGGGGCGTCGGCGCTGGCGCTGGTGCCTGCGCTGGGCGGGATGTTCCTGGGGCAGTGGCTGCGCCACCGGATCAGTGCGGAGCGTTTTCGCAAGCTGTTTTTCTGCGGGTTGCTGGTGTTGGGTGGGGAACTGGCGATGCGGGGGTTGGGGTGAGGGGCGTTGAGCTCTTTCGCTTGCGGTCGGTTGCTCCCCTCTCCCGCAAGCGGGAGAGGGAGTACACAAGCGGTGTTGGAAATCCGTCAGCCTTACAAGATTCCTCAGCGGCTTGCCTGCACCGTCCTGCCGTTCAGCGGTTGCACCGGCCGCGCGTTCATCGGATAGAGCTTCCGGAACGCCGCCAATTGTGCCGGCGACACTTCCACCGGAGTCTTCAGCACCTGCCAGCGCACGTCCTCGCTGCATGGCGGCGTGGTCAGCGAACCGGTGAAGGACCAATAGGCCTGCTGCGTCGGCAGCAGCGCCGCAACGTCCAGCGGCGCAGCCAGTTCACGTGATTCGCCGCCCTTGGCCGGCAGGCTGGCGAACACCGGCTTGAGCGCTGCGTTCTCGCGGCCCGACTTGAACAGCACGGCCACCACCGCCAGCTTGCCTTCGGCGTTCTGATGCACCAGGTGCGCCACCAGCGGATAGGTCTTGCCGTTGACCTTCTCTTCGCTCGGCGTGTGGAAGTGGAACTGCAACAGCTTGTACGGCACGCCGTCCAGTTCGATCTGTCCCGCCGCCGGCAGGTTGACCTGCACGGTGTGGCCGTTGTTGACCACGGTTCCAGAAGCTGCGGCGTAGCCGAAGCCGATCGGCTTCAGGTCGGCGGGACGTGCCTTGCTGGTGCGGATGTCGATGGGCGACTGGTGCTTGCCCAGCGCGCAGGTCTGGTAGGCCTGGTCCAGCTCGGCCCAGTGGCTGGTGCCGGTGGGGCCGGTGTAGCTCCAGTGCGGTTCGTTGCCGGCCCATGCGGCCGGGGCGAGCAAGGCGGCGCAGAGGGTGAAAAGCGGCAGCTTGGTGTTCATGTGTCGATGCGTCCTCGTGTTGATAAACCCCTTGTTTTCCGACGTGGTGTTATCGATCTGTCCCAGTCTTGAGTGCCGGGTCCGGGCCCGGGCCGGAAATCATGCAGCAAAACTGCCGGCAGGCGAATAAGGCATTGCTGAATTCCGGTCTGCACTGCGCTTAACGCGGGTAAGGGCTGCATGTCTTTGCGCGATTGATGCGGGTCGCTCATGCTGTCACGCAAGCGACATCAAGCCGACATATCGGCCCACCACCATGGCGCATTGCCCAACTCCAGGAACCCTGCAATGCGCCTGAGCGTCTTCCCTTCGCGCCGGACCCGCGCGGCACTGGCTACTGCCGCGGTGGCGGCATCGCTGCTGGCGGCATGCGGCGGCGACGATAACGGCAGCGGCAACGGCACGCCCGCGGTCACCGCCCCTACGCTGGTGGGCCGCGCCGTGCTGCCCGCCGCCACCTTTGCCAGCGGGCCGCAGTCGGGGCGCTATGTCACCGGCGACCTCAACGGGCAGACAGCGCCGTTTGCTTCACAGCCGGTGCAGGGTTTCTCGGCGGTGCTGCGCAACCCGGACGGCAGCTTCATGGTGATGGCCGACAACGGCTACGGTTCGCTGGAAAACTCGGCCGACTTCAACCTGCGCGTCTACACGGTGGCGCCCACGTTCAAGACCGCGGCCGGAGGCGCGGGCAGCGTGGCGGTGCGCAGCTTTATCGAGCTGAAGGACCCCAACGGGCACGTCAAGTTCGCCATCGCGAACCAGTTCACCAGCGAGCGCGTGCTGACCGGCGCCGACTTCGATATCGAGAGCATGCAGCGCGGCAGCGACGGCACGCTGTGGTTCGGCGATGAGTTCGGCCCGTTCCTGCTGCATACCGACGCCAACGGCGTGCTGCTGGAAGCGCCGATTCCGCTGCCGGATTTCGAGAACGCCGGCAAGGAGATCCGCTCGCCGCAGAACCCGTTCAACGAAGAGGCCACGCCGGTGCGCATCATGAACGCGGTGCGCGCGCATGCCTTCGCGCATGGCGGCACCCGCGCGCCGGTGTTTGCGCCCTATTACGTGCAACTCAAGTACGACGTCAACGGCGTCAAGTCGAGCCCCGACGCGCACTACGCGCGCGGCGGCAACCCGCAGCCGGGGCTGGTGCCGGCAGTTTCCGACACGCTCGACGTGGCCTCGCTCAAGGCCGCCGGCTACAGCGTGGTGACCTGGACCGTCAACGACAGCGCCAAGATGACCGAGCTGCTCAAGGCCGGCGTCAACGGCATCATCTCGGACCGGCCCGACCTGCTGTACGCGGCCGTCGCCGCCTACGATGCCAACGGCGACGGCAAGGCCGGCGACTACCTGAGCGCCGACGGTCTGATCGACGCCGCGAAGTTCGATGCGCAGGGCCACCGCGGCGCGCGCGACCTGCGCCCGGAGAATACCTTGCCGGCGATGGAGGCCGCGCTGGACAACCTGATGACCACGCTGGAGACCGATGTCGGCATCACCGCCGATGGCGTCGCGCTGCTCAAGCACGATCCCTATATCGAATCGGTCAAGTGCCGCCGCGCCGATGGCGCGCCCTACGGCACCGCCGACGAAGTGCTGATCAGGAACCTGACTGCGGCGCAGATCCAGTCCACCTACATCTGCGACAAGCTGTTCCGCGGCCCGAGCCAGCGCAACGACGCGGCGCTGTCGCCGGTGTCGGCGGCGGTGGCGGCGGGCAAGGGCTACGCCAGCCCGTACGTGGTGCCGCGCGCGCAGGATGTGTTCGACCTGGTCAGCGCCTATGTTGCGTACTACAGCACCGGCGCGGGGCAGGGTCATCCGCAGGCGGCGCAGCGGGTGAAGAACGCGCAGGCGGTGCGCTTCAATCTCGAGACCAAGCTCAATCCGCGCAGCGACAAGGATGGCAAGGGCAATGTCTACAAGGACCGCACCGTCGGCGCGGAACAGATGGCCGACACGCTGGCGGGTGTGATCAGTGCCGCCGGCATGGCCCAGCGCGCCGATATCCAGAGCTTCGACTTCCGCACGTTGCTGCGCGTGCAGGAGAAGTTTCCGGCGATCCGCACGGTGTACCTGTTCGGCGACTTCCCGATCTATGGCGACGCGGCCAACAGCGACGACGGCACCAACATGCAGGACGAGGCCGGCGCCAACACGCCGTGGATGGCGGGCCTGTACTGGCCGTACCGCGCCACCGTGACGTCGAACCCGCTGCGCGCCAAGCGCTCGGGCGGCTTCGAGGGCATGGCGATCAGCCCGGACGGCAAGAAGCTCTATCCGCTGCTGGAACTGCCGCTGGCCGGCCACGACGGCAAGACGCTGCTGATCTCGGAGTTCGATATCGCCACGCGCCGGTACACCGGGGTGCAACACAAGTACCGGCTCGACGACAAGGGCACCAATATCGGCGATTTCATCCTGTTCAACGCCAGCGAGGGCATTGTCATCGAGCGCGACGGCTCGCAGGGCGACCTGAACGGCTTCAAGAGGCTGTTCCAGGTGACGCTGGGCAAGCCGGGCGACTATGTCGCCAAGTCCGAACTGGCCAACCTGATGGCGCTGCGCGACCCGTCCGGCATCAGCGCGGGCGGTGCCCCGGGCGACGTGGCGCTGGGCGATCCGTTCGGCATGCCGTTCAACACCATCGAAGACGTGCTGGTGCTGGACGCGACCACGCTGCTGGTGATCGACGACAACAACTTCCCGTTCAGCGTGGGGCGGCATGTCGGCAGCAAGATGCCGGATGACAGCGAGTTCATCCAGATCCGGCTGCCCAAGGCGCTCAACGTGGGGGGCTAGGACGCCAGCCGGGCGCAACGCGGCGCGCTGGCATCCCGCCAGGGTGGGGGGATGTCAGCCGGAGCGCGCGCCCGGGTGCCGCTGTTCCAGCTGCGCGCGCACCGCCGAAATATGATCGCCGGCCTGGTCGACGGCATTTTCCAGGTCGCTGGTGCTGCAGCCCAGCTCCCTGCACCAGTACTGCACTTCGAGCGGATCCGTCAGGTTGATGCGGCCCGGATCCAGGGGCCTGAACTCGCTTGTCACATCGCTCATGCTTGCCTCCGGTTCGTGTCTGGGGCGACACGGTCTTTGCATTGTAGGCAGACATCCGGCGCGCGTTGCATGCAAGTTGCGTCGGCCACAGCGCATATCATGTGGCGGTGATCCCTTGCACAGGAAGCCGCATGCCCCGCTCACCCGGCGCGAAACTCTGGTCCACGCTGAACAAGGCCGCGTCGCGCCATGCGCGCCAGATGCAGCGCGCCGTCAACAAGAACCTCACCAAGCCGATGACCGAGGCCATCGTGCGCAACGCGGTGAAGCAATCCGCTGCAGTCACGGCGGCCACGCAGCGTGCCTTGTCAGGCGTGGTGTCGCCGGTGGCGGCCCCGCAGAGCCGTGGCAGCGGGCGCTGGGAAGAGGGCGCATGGGGCGCGCCGCTGGCGCCGCGCCGCTACCGCATTTTCGTCCCGGCCGGCGCCACCGCGTCGCGCCGTGCGCCGATGCTGGTGCTGCTGCACGGCTGCGGCCAGGACGCCGCCAGCTTTGCCGCGGTCACGCGCGCCGCCGCGGTGGCGCGCGAATCCGGCTGGGTGGTGCTGCTGCCCGAGCAGAGTTCGCAGGCCAATGGGCAGCGTTGCTGGAACTGGTTCCGGCCTGCCGCGCAGGGCGCCGTGGAAGCCGGGCTGCTGATGACGCTGATCGACCAGGCCTGCCGCCGCCATCCGGTGGCGGCGGACCGCGTCAGCGTGCTGGGCCTGTCCGCCGGCGGGGCGATGGCGCTGATGCTGGGGCTGCGCTATCCGTCACGCTTTGCCGCGGTGGGCTCGCACTCGGGCGCGGTGCCGTGGAGCGCCGCCAATGCCACGCAGGCCACGCGCGCCATGCGCGGGCAGCGCGGGCCCGACGCCAAGACCATGCAGGCGCTGCGCTTCGGCCTGGCGGGACGCCGCCCGCCGCCGCTGCTGCTGCTGCATGGCGATGCCGACCACGTGGTGGACTTCAGCAACGCCACCGCCGCCGCCGGCATGTGGATGCACCTGCAGCCCGAAGGCACGCCGCCGCTGGCCGGCGTGCCGGCCCGGCGCATCCAGCGCGGCATGCGCCGCGCCGTCGATGTGTTCGACTGGTACGAGGGCAGCTCGCCCTACCTGCGCCTGGTGCGCGTGGAAGGCCTGGGCCACGCGTGGAGCGGCGGCGCCGGCGGGCACGCGTTCTCGGACCCGGCCGGGCCGGACGGGTTGAAGCTGGCGTTGCGGTTTTTTCTGGCGGTTGGGGCTTAGAGGAACGGCAATTGCCGCAGGAGATGAATGGACTAAACTAAGTAGACTTAGTTTAGTGAGGCGCGTCATGCAAACCATCAACATCCACGAGGCCAAGACCCATCTCTCGCGGCTGGTCGATCAGGCGGCCAACGGCGAGCCTTTTGTGATCGCCAAGGCAGGCAAGCCCCTTGTGAAAGTCGTGGCGCTGCATGTGCCGGAGAAAGCGCAGGTCAAGCGGTTGGGATTCATGGCCGGACATGGGCAGGTGCCCGATGATTTCGATCGCATGGGCCAGCGCGAGATTGAAGCCATGTTTGGCGGCGAGTCATGAAACTCCTGCTGGATACGCACCTGCTGCTGTGGATGGCTCTGACGCCTGAGCGCATCTCGCCAGACGCGCATGCGCTATTGAATGCCGACGACACGGTGCTGGTTTTCAGCGCCGCCAGCCTGTGGGAGATCGGCGTCAAGCAAGGGCTTGGCCGTGCGGACTTCCAGATCAACGCCCGGGTCTTTCGCAGAGGCTTGCTTGATAACGGCTACAGTGAGCTGCCGATCCGCAGTGATCATGCGGTGGCGTTTGATTGCCTTCCGCCGATTCACAAGGACCCGTTTGACCGGCTTCTCGTCGCCCAGGCAACCGTGGAAGGCCTGACGCTGCTGACCTCGGACCCGCTTGTTGGCCAATACCCTGGGCCCATTCGGCTGGTCTGATCGCAGCTAGCCGAGACTGACCGGCTCAAACACTACATCACTCTCCGGACAAGCCACGCAGGGCAATATCAGCCCCTCGTCCTTTTCGTCCGGACTCAACCCCGGCCACTCGATCCGGTAGCGGATCGTCCCGGCGTGCAGCCGGCTGGCGCAGGCGCGGCAGGTGCCGTTGCGGCACGAATTGGGCAGCGCCACGCCTTCGAGCAAGGCCGCCTCCAGCAGGCTCAGCGCCACCGGCGCGGGGAAGCGGGCAGGGCCCGGCAGCACCTGTGCGGTGAATTCGGCGCTTTCGTCCGAAGGCTCCATGTCAGCCATGGCTGTCGTCCTCCGCCTTCGGAAATTGCGCACGGCCGTGGGTGGCGTCTCGCAACGCGTTGCGCGCGGCGTCGAGCTGCGTTGCGGGCATGCGCAACACCAGCGTGGCGACTGCGCCGTAGCCGGTCTCGGCCAGCGTGCAACCAGCCGGCGCCTCGTAGTCCAGCCAGCGGCGCACGCGCGGCTCGTCGGCATAGTCGACCGCGACCGCCAGCGTGCCGTAGGCGATGCGCTCGACCCGTTCGGCGGTCTTCAGGGCCGCGGCGATGGCATCGGTGTAAGCGCGCACCAACCCACCAGCCCCCAGCTTGACGCCACCGTAGTAGCGCACCACCGCCGCCAGCACGCCGTCGAGATCGTGGTGGCGCAGCACTTCCAGGATCGGCCGCCCGGCGGTGCCGGAGGGCTCGCCATCGTCGGACATGCCCGAGGCCCCGCCGGCCAGCAGCGCCCAGCACACATGGGTGGCGGTGGGATGCTCCGCGCGCAGCGCCTGCAGCGCGGCCATGGCGGCGTCGCGGTCGGCAACCGGCAGCGCCAGCGCCAGGAAGCGGCTCTTGCGGATCTCGATCTCGGCGTGGACGGGGTTGGCTAGCGTGTAGGTGGGCACGGGCAACGGAACTGGTACGGAAATCCGCGCCGGCCGGGCCGCGGAAGCAAGGCGGCAGTGTACCGCAGCGGACCCGGCCGGCCCGAAGCCCGCCGCGCATTGTGTTGCATCGTCAACTTGGTGTCACAAACGGCGCCTACGATCCGCCCCGGACGTGCGCGATGACGCCCGCCGCCGCCTGTGCAACAGGTGCCTGGTCCCGCCCCCGGGACTGGCGCAAACATGCAATGAACCATCCCTTTCCTTTCCCCGGATCGAAAACATGCTTGAACAACCCAATGCTGGCCGTCGCAAGGCCCTGAAGCTATTGGCCGGCGCGCCCATGCTGCCGCTCGGCTTCGCCTCCACCAGCCTGCTGGCAGGCTGCGGTGGCGGCGATGACGCCGCCGTGCCGGCGCCGGCCCCGTCTCCCGCGCCCGGCCCGGCCGCCACCTTCACCACCGCCGAATTCGTGCCGATGAGCGCGCCGACGCTGGCCACGCCCGAGGCCATGGCGACCACCACGGTCGGCTCCAGCCTCAAGGTCTCCTTCAGCGACGGCAGCAGCCAGACCTACAAGCTGGCCTACCAGCCCTTCTTCGTCACCGGCGACACGCTGCCCGACGGCAAGGGCGGCACCATCGTGGCGGGCGGGTACTACGACATCAACAACCAGCCGATCATCGATACCTCGGTCGCCGGCAAGGAACGCCAGTTCTTCTCGGATGCACCGGACGGCAGCTCGCTGCTGACGCTGGCCAACCCGACCGTGCCGGGCATCAAGGGCAATACCGTGTTCGCGGTGGTGCAGTTCGAATACACCACGCGCAACCAGGGCAATGCCAGCATGTACGGGCTGCTGCCGTCGCCGATCGCGGTGCTGACGCTGGACCAGGACCCGGCCACCGGCAAGCTGACACCGGTCAGGTACCACAACGTCGACACCTCGGGCGTCAACGGCCTGTGGATCACCTGCGGCGCCAGCCTGTCGCCATGGAACACGCACCTGTCGAGCGAGGAGTACGAGACCGACCTGATGGACGCCAACGCGGTCACGCAGCTGCAGGGCTACAGCCGCAACCTGTACGGCGACCCGGCCCGCGCCAACGCCTACAACTACGGCCACCTGCCGGAGGTCACGGTGCACCCGGACGGTACCGGCACCATCAGGAAGCACTACTGCCTGGGCCGCATCTCGCACGAGCTGGTGCAGGTCATGCCGGACGAGCGCACCGTGCTGATGGGCGACGATGCCACCAACGGCGGCCTGTTCCTGTTTATCGCCGACCAGGCGCGCGACCTGTCCGCCGGCACGCTGTACGTGGCCAAGTGGCACCAGACCTCGGGCACCGGCCCGGGCAGCGCCACGCTGTCGTGGATCCGGCTGGGCCATGCCACCAGCGCCGAGATCCGCGCGCTGGTCGACGGCGGCATCCGGCTTGCCGACATCATGGACGTCAAGACCGCCGACCCGGCCGATGCCAGCTACACCCGCATCATTTATAACGGCAAGGCCAACTGGGTGAAGCTGGTGCCGGGCATGGAAAAGGCCGCGGCCTTCCTGGAGACCCACCGCTATGCCGCGCTGGTCGGCGGCAGCCTGGGCTTTACCAAGATGGAAGGCACCACCGTCAACATCAAGGACAAGAAGGCCTATTCGGCGATGTCGCGCATCGAGTCGAGCATGCTGGCGGGCAACGCCGCCAATGCCGGCGACATCCAGGTGGAAGGCCCTTACTCCGGCGCGGTCTATGAGCTCAACCTGAAGGGCGGCCAGGCCGACAAGAGCGGCACGGCGATGGCGAGCGAATGGGTGCCGGTCGACATGGCCGCGGTGCCGGCGCTGATCAGCGAAGACCTGGGCGGCGGCAAGATGAAGCAGCAGGATGCGCTGGGCAACTTCGCCAACCCCGACAAGGTCGCCACGCCGGACAACCTGAAGTTCTCGGAGAAGCTGCGCACGCTGTTCGTCGGCGAGGACAGCAACACCCACGTCAACAATTTCCTGTGGGCGTACAACGTCGACACCAAGGTGCTCAGCCGCGTGCTGTCGTGCCCGGCCGGCGCCGAATCCACCGGCCTGCATGCGGTCGACGAGATCAACGGCTGGACCTACGTGATGAGCAACTTCCAGCATGTCGGCGACTGGGAATCCCCGCTGCACGACAAGGTCAAGGCGCAGCTCGATCCGCTGGTACGGGCCAACTACAAGGATCGTTTCGGCGCGGCGGTCGGCTACCTTACCGGCGACCCGACCGGCGTCAGGCTGGCCAAGGTCTGACGCGCGGGGACGTGCGGCCATGACAGAGCGGCGGGCTTCGGCCCGCCGTTTTGCATTGGGGCGCGGTCGTCGCTCATCCGCCCCTGGTCCGCTAACACGCGGCACCGGTTCAGGCGAGCCGGGGCTAACCCGCATCCGTTGCAACGGCCCCAGCGTGTCGAGGATGGCCTCCATGCGGCTTGCGCCACCGTGTCCTACAGTGGTGGGGGCGCCGGCCACCGCACTTCGCTGCCGGCGCGCTATCCGCCAGGACAACAAGAACTGCATAACAAGGAGACCAGGCATGAAACGAGCTGTCGGGAAAGCCGCGATGCTGTGCCTCGCCGCCACGCTGCTGTATGGCTGCGGCGGCGATGACGACGAACCGGCGCAGAACCCGCCGCCGCAGGCCGAGGAAAAGCGCCCGCAGGACGACCGCACCTTCACCATCGATGCCGCCACGCTGCCGTTCGCGGCGCTCGCCGGCGCGCCCGAGGCCGACCGCTGGTGGGGCGTGCAGGATGGCGCCGGCTACCGCATCGAGGTGCCGAAGAACTGGAACGGCCGGCTGGTGATGTATGCCCACGGCTACGCGGGCACCGGCGCGGCGCTGTCGGTGGCCCCTCCCAGGATCCGCCGGCACCTGCTCGCCAACGGCTACGCCTGGGCCGCGTCCAGCTATACCAAAAACTACTATGAAGTGCGCGCCGGCCTTGAGGACACCAATGCCCTGGCGCTGGCCTTCACGCGCATTGCCGCGCAGAACGGGCGCACGCTGGCGGCGCCGGCGCGCCTCTACATCGTCGGCCATTCGATGGGCGGCCATATCTCGGCGGCGGCGGTCGATGAAGAGAACATCCAGGCCGCCAACCACAAGGTGCGCTACCACGGCGCGGTGCCGATGTGCGGGGTGCTGGGCGATACCGAGCTGTTCAACTACTTCGGCGCCTACCAGACCGCGGCGCAGCAGCTGGCGGGCTATCCGGTGACGGCGTGGCCGGCGGCCAACTGGGCGCAGATCGCGCCGGCGGTGCGCGCGGCGCTGTTCACCACCTACCCCGGCCAGACCACGGCGCAGGGCGATACCCTCAAGGCGATCGTGCGCAACCTGACCGGCGGGCAGCGGCCGCTGTTCGACTGGGGCTTCGGCGGCCCGGGCGCGCAAGGTTTGCAGGACGCGGTGTGGAGCACTTTCGGCCAGGACGGCTCGGTCAACGGCATCCTGACGCAGAACGTGGTCAACACCACCGGCATCACCTTCCAGTTCGACAACGACCCGGCCCAGTCGGCGGCGGAGCAGTCGTTCAATGCGGGCATCTTCCGCGTTAGCGGCAGCGCCGAGGCCAATCGCGCGCGCAGCGACGGCCTGCGCTGGATTCCGAGGACCAATGCGCGCATCGGCGTGCCGGTGGTGACGCTGCATACGCTGGGCGACATGTACGTGCCGTTCAGCATGGAGCAGATCTACAAGCGCCGCGCCGATGCCAACGGCACCGCGCAATGGCTGGTGCAGCGCGCCATCCGCGGCGTCAGCCATTGCGACTTCACCGTGGCGGAAGAGGCCAGGGCCTTCGACGACATGGTCAACTGGGAACAGAACGGCGTGAAGCCGGCCGGCGACGAGGTGCTGGACGCCGCCACCGTAGCCAGCCCGGCCTACGGCTGCAAGTTCACCGACAACACGCTGGCAAGCGGCGAGGAAAACCCGACCACGGCGGCGCTGCGGCCGTCTGTGGCGCAGGCGTTCCCGTGCGCGCCGGGTTGAGCGGCGGGTTGGCAGAGCAGGGCCCTGGCGCGCGGCTGGCCCGCGCGCCAATTCTGCTACGCTAGGCGCATTCCCCAGCTACCGCCTGCGCATGCCATCATGACCGGCCCGACCCACGACCCCGACGCGCGCCGCATGGCGCCCGCCACCGAGCGCAATCGCGAGCCCATCCTCGCCGTGCTGCGCCAGGTACTGCCTGCCAGCGGCACTGTGCTGGAAATCGCCAGCGGCACCGGGCAGCACGCGGTGCACTTTGCCGCGGCGCTGCCGGGGATCACCTGGCAGCCCAGCGATCCGGACGCTGCCGCGCGCGCGTCGATCGCGGCCTGGACCGCGCACGCGGGCCTGGCCAATGTGCGCGCGCCGCTGGCGCTGGATGTCTGCCAGCAGCCGTGGGGCATCGACGCCGCGGCTGCGGTGGTCTGCATCAACATGATCCATATCGCCCCGTGGGCCGCGGCCGAGGCGCTGTTCGCGGGCGCCGGCAAGCTGCTGGGGCCGGGGGGCGTGCTGTTCCTGTACGGCCCTTACCGTCGCGGCGGCGCGCACACCGCGCCCAGCAACGCCGCCTTCGACGCGCAGCTGCGTGCCACCGACCCCGACTGGGGCGTGCGCGACATGGAGGCCGTGATCGCGCTGGGCGCGGCGCAGGGCCTGCGCTGCGACGAGCCGGTGCCGATGCCGGCCAACAACTTCTGCCTGGTGCTGCGCAAGTAGCGCGCCGCGCGCGGGGTGCGCGGCGCAGGATTCACCGGATTCAGCCGCGCACCAGCATCACCATCGCGGTGGCGATCAGGCACACCGCAAACAATGCGCGCAGACGGCGCTCGGGCATCCGGTGCGCCAGCGCCACGCCCCACGAGATGGTCAGCATGCCGCCCAGCGACAGCGGAATGCCGCTGGCCCAGTCGACCTGGCCGGCATGGGCATAGGTGGCCAGCGCCACCACCGCGCCGGGCGTCACCAGCGCCAGCGCCAGGCCTTGCGCGGCGGCCTGGCGCAGCCCGAACAGGCCGACCAGCGCCGGCGCGGCGACCACGCCGCCGCCCACGCTGAAGAAGCCGGAGAACAAGCCGCCGACGACGCCCACCAGCGGAATCCAGCGCGCCGACAGGCGCGCCTGCGGCGCCGTCACCGCGCGCCGCGGCAGCAGCCGCCACAGGAAGTACAGCGCCATGCCGATCATGAACAGCGCGAAAATCCGCCGCAGCAATTGCGCGTCCATCGCGGTGGCCGCGCGCGCCGACAGCCAGGTCGCCAGCACCGCGGACAAGCCCAGCACCACCGCCGTGCGCAGCGCAATGTTGGCACGCTTGCGGTATTGCCAGAAGCCGATCAGCACATTGGGCGCGATCATCACCAGCGCGGTGCCCTGCGCCAGCTGCTGGTCCATGCCGAACAGCAGCCCCAGCGCCGGAATCGCGATCAGCCCGCCGCCGATGCCGAACAGCCCGCCCACCGCGCCGAGCAAACCACCGAGTCCGAAGATCAATAGGGAGGACAGCAGCAGGTGGTCGGGCATCGATGCAAGGGAGGCAATGCGGGGGATTTCGGGCCGGATTCCAGAGAAAGCGGGGGGCAAGGCGCGGCGGCCTCAATCATACGCGAGCGCCCCCGCCAGCGCTTTGCACTAGAATCGGCAGGTCATTCGATCCTGCGCTGCACGCGCTTGCCAGGCTCGCTGCATCGCAACCGCCACGGAGAACACGATGAAGGTCCAGAACATCCTGCAGACGATCGGCAATACCCCGCATATCCGCATCAACCGGCTGTTCGGCAATGGCAACGAGGTCTGGATCAAGTCCGAACGCAGCAACCCGGGCGCTTCGATCAAGGACCGCATCGCGCTGGCGATGGTGGAAGACGCCGAACGCCGCGGCGTGCTGAAGCCCGGTGGCACCATCATCGAGCCGACCTCGGGCAACACCGGCATCGGCCTGGCGATGGTGGCCGCGGTCAAGGGCTACAGGCTGGTGCTGGTGATGCCGGACAGCATGTCGGTGGAGCGCCGCCGCCTGATGCTGGCCTATGGCGCCACCTTCGACCTGACCCCGCGCGAGAAGGGCATGAAGGGCGCGATCGCGCGCGCCGAGGAACTGGTCGCCGCCACCCCGGGCGCGTGGATGCCGCAGCAGTTCGAGAACCCGGCCAACGTCGACGTGCATGCGCGCACCACCGCGCAGGAAATCCTGAACGATTTCCCCGAGGGGCTCGACGCGCTGATCACCGGCGTCGGCACCGGCGGCCACCTGACCGGCTGCGCGCGGGTGCTGAAGGACAAATGGCCGCAGCTGAAGGTGTTCGGAGTCGAGCCGGTGGCGTCGCCGGTGATCTCCGGCGGCGCGCCGGCGCCGCATCCGATCCAGGGCATCGGCGCGGGCTTTATCCCGAAGAACCTCGACACCACGCTGCTCGACGGCGTGATCCAGGTCGATGCCGAGCCCGCGCGCGAGATGGCGCGCCGCTGCGCGCGCGAGGAAGGCATCCTGGTCGGGATCTCGTCGGGCGCCACCCTGGCCGCGATCGCGCAGAAGCTGCCGGAACTGCCGGCCAACGCGCGTGTGCTGGGCTTCAACTACGACACCGGCGAGCGCTACCTGACGGTTGAAGGCTTCCTGCCGGCCTGACAGGCGACAGCGTTCATGAGCGCCCGGCCGGGGCGCTCCGGGCTCTTGATCTGGAAGCAGACGCCGCGCGTGCCTGTCATTCAGCGCGACAGCAGGCCGTGCCGCTTGTGCCAGTCGGCCAGCGATTCCTCCGGCCAGGTGTCGCAGTGCAAATGGCCCTTGCCGCGCGGCACGTCGACCCACGGCGCGACGGAGGCCAGCGAGGCCTCCACCACCTCCGGCGGGCGCGGCAGCGGCGTATCGATGGCCGAGGCATGGGGATACAGCAGCTCGGGCCAGCGCGGATCCCACAGCCACAGCGCACTGCCGCATTTCACGCAGAAATGCCGCTGCGCCGGCGAGCGCCGCGCGCGCTTGCCGGGCTCGCGTAGCACGGCATGGTAGACGCCCAGGTGCTTGCGCCCGCGCACGCGCAGCGTGGCGGCATCGCCGCCGATGTTGATGGCATAGCCGCCACCGCCCGCCGTCTTGCGGCAGATCGAGCAATGGCAATGCATGTAAGGGCAGGGCGAATCGGACTCGAGCGAGAAGTGGACCGCGCCGCAATGGCAGGAGCCGTCGAGATGCATGGGAGGGACCTTTGCACGATGGCGTTCGGGACAGTCCATTGACTGTAGAAAACCCCCGCCAAAGTGCCAAGGCCGGTCAGGCGCCTATCGCGCCCTGCGGAACGTCAGGTTGATGCGCAACGGCCCCAGCAGCGGATGATCGCCCGCGGCCAGCGGCGCCACGCCGTGGAACGCCAGCCGCGACGGTCCGCCCCACACCACCACGTCGCCATGCGCCAGCCGTATCCGCTGCGGCTTGTCGGCACGGCGCATGCCGCCGAACAGGAACACCGCCGGCAGCCCCAGCGACACCGAGACGATGGGCGCGGTGAAATCGCGCTCGTCGCGGTCCTGGTGCAGCGACAAGCGGGTGCCCGGCACATAGCGGTTGATCAGGCAGGCATCCGGCGCAAAACCGGCGAAACCCGCCTGCGCCGCCGCGCTGGCTGCCAGCTCGCGGAAACTCGCGGGCATGTGGGGCCACGCTTGTCCGCTCAGCGGATCGACCGCGTCGTAGCGATAGCCGCGCGCGTCGGAGACCCAGCCGCACGCGCCGCAGTTTGTCATCGCCACCGACATCTTCAGGCCGCCGGGAGTGACCATGTGCCGCCAGGGGGCCAGGGCCACGATCGCCTGCACGTCGGCGAGCAGCACTTCGGCATTGGCCCGCGCCGCGCCGCGCAGGACGAGGGCGCCGTCGGCGAGGGGTTCGATGGCGGGAGTGGCGGGGCTGTCTTGGGGCAGGTCGTCGAACAGGTCGAACGTCATGGTGGGGAGGGTGCTGCGATAGCCCTGCGGGTTCAGGCGACCTTCAGTTCCAGCCGCTTGCCCAGCGCCCGGAAGGCGGCCTCGATCGTGTCGATCTTGGTCGCATGATCGAGGTTGACGATGCGCTGGACTTCCTGCTTGCGGGTATGCAGGCGGCGTGCCAGCTCCGCCTGCGTAACCCCCTGCGCGATCATCTCGTTGAGCAGCAGCACCTTTGCCGACATGCTTGCCGGCAGCTCGACCAGATGCTGGCCGCGTGCGTCCTTCGACGGCAGCGGCACCGGGCGGCCATCTTCGAAATAGAACTCCATGGCCGTGGCAAGCGCATCGGCGGCCATCTCGTGGGCCTGCTCGATCGTGGCGCCGCTGGTCAGGGCTTCCGGAATATCGGGAAACGAGACCGCAAAGCCATCGCCGTCGGGGACGATGTTGGCGGGAAAACGCAGCATATTGAAATTCCTCCCACGTCAACAGAGCCTTGTATGGTAATCAATAATGTTTACCAATGCCAGCCGCCCCTCCTCAACGTTTCAAGGCGTTCCGTCGGCCGTGCGCCGCGTCTGTGTACTCCCTATCCCGCTTGCGGGAGAGGGGGAGCAAACAGCCAGCGCGTTCTCACGCAAACGTATCAATCTCCCCCCGCCCAAGCACTCGCGCAGGCCGTGCCGTAGCACTGGATCCCTGGCCCGGTTCAGCCGACGCCATCGCAGCGCCACCAAAGCCAGCCTGTCCACGCCCCTGCCCCGGCGCCTGCTGTTGCTGGCCGTTGCCGTTGCCGGCCTGGCTGGCAAAGCCATCGGCGCCCACCGAGGTGTGGCCCAGCTGGATGCCGTTTTCCGACAGCGCGGTGCGCAGGTGCGGCAACGCGGCTTCGACCGCGGCGCGCACGGCCTGGTGGGGCGAGACGAATTGCGCCTGGGCCTGGTCGTTGACCACGTTGAGCACCACCTTCAGCGGCCCGAGGTCGGGCGGGTTCAGCTGCAGTTCGGCGCTGTGCTGGCCTTGCGTGCCCAGGCGGATCATCTGCTGGCCCAGGGCCTGCGGCCACTGGCTGTCGTACAGCGGGGGAGCGACCAGGGGCCGGCTGGCGGCAGCCGCGGCAGCGGCCGGCGTGGGTTGACCGGCCAGCGTGGCGGCAATGGCCGGGGTGCCATCGGGGCTGGCCGCCGCGGTCTCTCCAGCGCGTGCCGTCGCTTGCGCGGCGGCAAATGGGTTGGCTGCGGGCCGGGAATCCGGCGCACTTGTGCCGGCCGCGAGCGGATCGGCGCGATGCTGGCCGAGACTGCTGTCGGGGCGATGCCCCGCTCCGCCCGCGGAAGCGCCAGCGTCCTGACCCGGCAAGTCCGCTTGACGGACCGCCAATGCGTCGCCCGCAACGGCCGGCGTTGCGCCAGTTTTTGCATCAGTGCCGGCGCTGCCGCCGGACTGCATCGCCGCGCGTTGCGAGGCGATGGTCGCCAGCGTGTCGGCGACCGACGGCTGCGCCGGCCGGGATTCGGCGGTGACCGTCTGCAACAGGTCGGGCAATGCGGTGCCGTCAGCAGGGCCTGCGGTGGTGCCGGTTTCGACCTGGGTTTGCGCGGTAGCGTTCGGCACGGTGTTGCTGAGCGCCGCCTGCAAGGCCGCGGCACTGCCGGGGTCGGTCATGCCGGCGACGGCAGCGCCCGCCGCGCCGGCTGGCGTGGCGGCGGGGTTCGCTGGCGCAGCTGCGGGAAGCATCAGCGCCAATGCTGCGGCTGCGGCGGCGGCTGCATCAGGCGGCGTTGCCTCGGCGGCATCTTCCTTGTCCTGATCCTTTTCGCCTGCAGTGGCCTTCTTGCCGTTGGCGGCGGCATGCTGCGGCTTGCCGGCGTCCGCCTGTGCGGCAGCCGGCCGCGCCGCGGACTTGTCGCGCGCGACCGTCTCCCTGGCGGCGGGCGCCGGTGCGGCGGCCTTGTGGCTGTCGCGGGCCTGCGAGAGCGCGTCGCGGAAGCCGCTGGCGGCGGTGTCGGCGCTGGCGCGCCGGGCGCCTTCCACCGCGTTGGCGGCGCTGCTGACAATCTGGCTGATATCGATCATGGGGAGTCGCTACGGTGTGGCCTGGCGGGCGGTTGCCGCCCAGGCATTGTTCAGGCTTCGCTCAGGCGGCTGGCGGCGGTGCGTGCCAGGCGGGCGGCGTATTCGTCGTTGGCGCGCTGTTCGCGGCGCGCGGCCACCTGTTCCTGTTTTGCTTCCGCGCGCGCGATCAGCGTGTCGAACGAGTTCAGGCGGCGCTTCTGGTGCTGCCAGCGGTTGCGGCCGGCCAGCAGGTCGGCCTCGGCCTTGGCCAGGGCCGCGCCCTGCTGGCGAATGGCCTGGTCCAGCGAATCGAGGAAGCGCGAAAAGTCCTGCCAGCGGCTGGAGGTAATGCCCTGCGCCGCCACCACCTGCATGCGCTCGCGGTATTCCTGGCGGTACTGCGTGAGCTGGTTGAGCTGCACCTCTGCCTGCGTGCGCAAGCCCTGCAGCCGGCCGAGTTCGCGCGCGGCGGCATCGGTATCGGTCTGGGCCAGGTCAGCCAGCGTGTTGAGCGGTGAATGCTTGAGCATGTTCACTCCTGTCGAAGAGGCTGTGCAGCGCGGCGATGGCGTCGGCGTAGCCGGCGCGCTCGTGGATGTCCTGCTGCAGGAAGGCTTCCATGCGCGGATGCAGCTGGATCGCCAGGTCCAGTTCCGGGTCGTTGCCCGGCACGTAGGCGCCCACGCTGATCAGGTCGCGGTTGCGCTGGTAGCGCGACATCAGCTGCTTGAAGCGGCGCACCGAGCCGAACTGCTCGTGCGGGATCAGCGCGGTCATGGCGCGGCTGATCGAGGCCTCGACGTCGATGGCCGGATAGTGTCCGGCTTCGGCCAGGCTGCGCGACAGCACGATATGGCCGTCCAGGATCGCGCGCGCGGAATCGGCAATCGGGTCCTGCTGGTCGTCGCCTTCGGTCAGCACGGTGTAGAACGCGGTGATCGAGCCGCCGCCCTCGGGGCCGTTGCCGGTTCGCTCGACCAGCGTCGGCAGCTTGGCGAAGACCGACGGCGGATAGCCCTTGGTGGCGGGCGGCTCGCCGATCGCCAGCGCAATCTCGCGCTGGGCCATGGCATAGCGCGTCAGCGAATCCATGATCAGCAGCACATGCTGGCCCTGGTCGCGGAAATACTCGGCCAGCCGCGTCGCATAGGCGGCGCCCTGCATGCGCAGCAGCGGCGAGCAGTCGGCCGGCGCGGCCACCACCACCGAGCGGCGCCGACCCTCCGGCCCCAGGATGTTCTCGATGAATTCCTTCACCTCGCGGCCGCGTTCGCCGATCAGGCCGACCACGATCACGTCGGCGCTGGTGTAGCGCGCCATCATGCCCAGCAGCACGCTCTTGCCCACGCCGGAGCCGGCGAACAGGCCCATGCGCTGGCCGCGGCCGACGGTCAGCATGCCGTTGATGGCGCGCACGCCGGTGTCGAGCACGGTTTCGATCGGGGCCCGCATCAGCGGGTTGATCTGCTCGCCGGCGAGCGGCACTTCCATCGCCGCGGCGAGCGGGCCGAGGCCGTCCAGCGGGCGGCCCGCCGCATCCAGCACGCGGCCCAGCAGGCCCGCGCCGACCGGCAGGCGCTTGGAGCCCGGCTCGCGCGGCGCACTGGTGCCGGCCGGTTGCGGCGACGGCTCCAGCGGGTAGACGCGCGCGCCCGGCAGCAGCCCGACCACGTCGGACTGCGGCATCAGGTAGAGGCGGTCGGCGCCGAAGCCGACCACTTCGGCCTCCGCGGTGCGCGGGGCGTTGCTGTCGGTGGTGAACTGTCCGGCGGGCAGCTCGATCAGGCAATCGCTGCCCACCGGCAAACGCAGGCCGACGGCTTCCAGCACCAGGCCCGCGGCGCGCGTCAGGCGGCCGCAGCTGCGCTTGCTGTCGAGCCCGGCGATGCCGGCGGCGGCGCCGTTGAGCGCGCCGATCCAGTGTTGCGCATGGTCGTGCGCGGCGTGGTGGCTGTGCTGAGCGGTATCAGGCATGCGGCGGCTCCCACGGATCGTCGCGGCCCAGCGCCCGCACCACGCGGGTCCAGCGCGTGGGCAGCGTGGCGTCGCGCTCGCCGCTGGCGGCGCTGGCGATGCAGCCGCCGCGCGCCACCGACGCATCGGCGCGCACGGTCCAGCCGGCGGCGGCGAGTTCGCCTTGCAGATGGGTCTCCACCAGCGCGACGTCGTCGGGGTGCAGCAGCAGGCTGGGCGATCCGGACAGCGCCGGTTCGCTGCTCAGCAGCTCGCGCACCGCCGGCAGCAGCGCCGCGGGGTCCTGCGCCAGCGTCGTGCGCACCAGCTGGCGCGCCACGTCCAGTGCCAGCGACACCAGCGCGTGCGCGACCGCGTCGTCGACATTGCTCAGCGCGCTGCGGAAATTGCCGGCCAGTGCCTGCAGCTGCGCGGCCTCGTTGCGGGCCGCTTCCAGGCCGCGCGCATAGCCTTCGCGATGGCCGTCGCCGTAGCCCTGGGTCTGGCCCTGAGTGTAGCCCTGGGCATAGCCTTCCTTGCGCGCGCCTTCGCGCATCGCGTCGATGGCTGCGAAGTCGATCGGCGGCGGCGCGGGTTCGGCCGGCACGGAGGCCAGCGTATCGAGCGGCTCGGCATGCCGGGGATCGAGCGAGCCCATCTGCCAGCGCTGCCAGCCGGCGCCGCCACCGCGCGCGCGGCGTGGCGGCTCGAATGGCGCAAAGCCGCCGGCAGCGGCCGCGCCGTGGCCGCCCAGGGACGGGAGCGGATCGGCGCCCGACCCGCGGCGCCCGGCCCCGCGTTCGGGGTCTGCCTCAGACATAGGCATCGTCGCCTCCGCCGATCTGCACTTCGCCCGCATCCGCCAGGCGCCTTACCACCTGCAGGATGGCCTTCTGCTCGGCTTCGACCTGCGACACGCGCACCGGGCCCAGCGCGTCCAGGTCCTCGCGCAGCATCTCGCCGGCGCGGGTGGACATGTTGCGGATGAACTTGTCGCGCAGCTCCTGCGGCGCGCCCTTGAGCGCGACGATGAGCGATTCGGTGGCGATTTCCTTGAGCACGCGCTGGATGCCGCGGTCGTCGACCTCGAGCAGGTTCTCGAACAGGAACATCTCGTCGATGATCTTCTGCGCCAGGTCGCCGTCGTGCAGGCGCACGCCGTCGATCACCGCTTCCTCGTGCGCGGTGCTCATCAGGTTGATGATCTCGGCCGCGGTGCGCACGCCGCCCATGCGGCTGCGCTTCAGGCTCTGGCCCGCCAGCAGCTTGGTCAGCACGTCGGTCAGTTCCTGCAGCGCGCCAGGCTGCACGCCGCCGAAGGTGGCGATGCGCAGGATCACGTCGTTGCGCAGGCGGTCGGTGAACAGCCCCAGCACCTCCGACGACTTCTGGCGGTCCAGGTGGATCAGGATGGTGGCGATGATCTGCGGGTGCTCGTCGCGGATCAGCTCGGCGATGGCGGTGGCGTCCATCCAGTTCAGCGAGTCGATGCCGCCGCCCGGATCGCGCGACTCCAGGATGTCCTCGATCACCGACTGTGCGCGCTCCTCGCCCAGCGCCTTGTTCAGCACGCTGCGGATAAACGCGCTGGAATCGACGTTCAGCGCCAGGTACTGCTCGGTCTCGGCGCGGAACTCGCCCAGCACCTCGGCCATTTCCTCGCGGGTGACCGAGCTGAGCGTGGCCATGGCCGAGCCCAGCTCCTGCACTTCGCGCTGCGACAGGTGCTTGAACACCTCGGCCGCGGCATCCTCGCCGATCGCCATCATCAGCACAGCGCTCTTCTGCAGGCCGGATTCAGAGATGCCCTTAGCGGTTGTCATTGCTAATCCAGTTCTTGATCACGCTGGCGACCAGGCGGGGGTCGCGCTGGGCGGCGTCGCGCACCAGCGCGAGGTCGCTTTCATACTTCGCGGCAAGCCGCAGGATTTCCGGATTGGCCGGCTCTTCCGGCGGCAGCAGCACCGCCTCGGTCTCGTCCTTGGGCTCGGGCGCCGGCAACGGCGGCGCGGTGTAGCGGCGCAGGATCGGGCGCGCCACCTTGAACCATACGAACAGCGCCAGCAGCGCCAGCAGCAGGTAGCCGGCCAGGCTCTTGCCCAGTGCGATCATGTCGGGCTGCTTCCACAGCGGCAGTTCGGGCTCGGCCTTCTCGCGCTCGGCGGTGAAGGGGCTGTTGACCACGTTGATGGAGTCGCCGCGATCGGCCGAGAACCCCATCGCTTCCTTGGTCAGGTTCTGGATCTGCGCCAGCAGCGCCGGCGGCAGCGGCTCGGCGACGAGCTTGCCCTTGGCATCGGCCTGCTGGCGGTAGTTGACCACCACCGCCACCGACAACCGGCGCACGCCGCCCGGGGCCTGCTGCACATGGCGCACCGAGCGGTCCAGCTCATAGTTGACGGTGGAATCGCGGCGGTTGCTGCTCGGGCCGCTGGACGCCGCGCTGGTGGCGCCCTGCGCGGCCTGGCCGGGCTGGCCACCCTGGGCGGGCTGGCCCGCGGCCGGTGCGCCGGCCTGGCCCGGCGCCTGCCCCGCGCGCGGCGTCTGCGGCGTGGTCACCGGTGCGGCGGCGGCAGCGGGCGGCTGGTTCGACAGCGCGCCGGGCACGCCGCCCGGCGGCGTTGCACCCTGCTGGGTCGATTCGCTGGTCTGCTGGCTGCGGATCGCGGTGCGGGTCGGGTCCTGGTTGGGCTTGTAGCTCTCGTCGGTGTGCTCGACGATGGAGAAGTCCACGTCGGCGGTCACCTGCGCGCGCACATTGTCCTTGCCGACGATCGGCGTCAGGATCGCCTCGATGCGCTTCAGGTAGTTCTGCTCCAGCGCCTGCACGTACTTGAGCTGGGTGGCGTCGAGCATGCGCTCGTTGCCGGTGTTCGACAGCAGGTTGCCGTGCTGGTCGACGATGGAGATCGACTTGGGTGTCAGATCCGGCACGCTCGACGACACCAGGTGGCTGATCGCCGCGACCTGGCCTTCGTCGATGGCGCGGCCCGGATAGAGCTGCAGCACGATCGACGCGGTCGGCTTCTGGCGCTCGCGCACGAACAGCGTCGGCTTGGGGATGGCCAGGTGCACGCGCGCGGACTGCACCGCGGCGATCGACTCGATCGAGCGCGCCAGCTCGCCCTCCAGCCCGCGCTGGTAATTGACCTGCTCGGCAAACTGGCTGATGCCGAACTTCTGGTTGTCCATCAGTTCCATGCCTGCGGTGCCGCTCTTGGGCAGGCCTTGCGAAGCCAGCCGCAGGCGCGTCTCGTGCACCTTCTCGGCCGGCACCATCACGGCGCCGCCGCCTTCGGCGAACTTGTACGGCACGTTCATCTGCTGCAGCGACTGCAGCACCGCGCCGCCGTCGCGCTCGGACAGGTTGCTGTACAGCACCTTGTAGTCGGGGCCGCGCGACCACAGCACGCCCACCGCGATCGCGGCGGCCAGGGCCGCGCCGCCCAGCATCAGCGGCAGCTTCGGGTTGGCCTTGAGGCGCTCCAGCATTTCGGCCGGACGCCCGGGCAGTGCCACTGCCGCGGTCATGCGCGTGCTCCGGATCCGGCGCGGCCAGGCGCGCGACGGCGCCGGCGCTGCGGCTCGCCCTGGTCGTCGGCCCGGCTCGCGGCACGGCTAGCCGTGCGGCTCACATTGCGCTGCAGAGAAAACACGCGTACTCCCGAATGGTGGTTGTCTGTGGATCGGCCGGTCCTTGCGCGAGGCAGGCATGCAGGCAGGGCGCCATGGCCCGCCCTTTTGCGGCACGGTGGCAATGATCGGCCAGACTTGAGCGCGACAATCCGGCGAATAGACCGTGTTTTCTGGCCGATTTCCCTCCATGGGGCGGCGGCCGCGGCGGGTACTCTGCGGAGGCTGAAACTGGCTGCGGGTCCGCCTGGCGCGGGCCCGTCGCAGGTGGCAACCGCGCCAGCGGCGCGCCATACGACCAACCGGGCCGGAACGCCGGCCCATGACGATCCCATGACCACTATCTCTTCCATCGAGGGCATGCTGCAGCAACTGCGCGGGATGTCCCAGGTTGCCTCGGGCAACCCCGCTGGCCAGTCCGCGGCGCCGGTCGGCGGCGGCTTCGCCGGCGAGCTGCAGCGCTCGCTCGGCCGCATCAACGCCGCGCAGGAGCGCGCCTACGGCCAGGCCGAGGCATTCGAGCTGGGCAAGCCCGGCGTGGCGCTCAACGACGTGATGATCGACCTGCAGAAGGCCAACGTGTCGTTCCAGACCGGGGTGCAGGTGCGCAACCGGCTGGTGGCGGCTTATCAGGAGATGATGAATATGCCGGTGTGAGGCCAAAGCCTTGCCTGGAATGGAAAGCCCCCGGGGCGCGCAAGCGGCCGGGGGCTTTTGCCGTCGGGCCGGCGCTCAGGCCGGGCGCGGCGCGTCGGGATCCAGGCCGGATTCCAGGTGATAGATCCACGCCAGCAGCTCGGCCACTGCTACGTAGAGTTGCGGCGGCACGTGGCTGTCCAGGTCGACCTGTATCAGCAGGTTCACCAGCGTCGGCGAGTCGTGGACGTAGACGCCGGCCTCGCGCGCGCGGGCGATGATGGCTTCGGCGACCACGCCATAGCCCTTGGCGACCACGCGCGGCGCGCGGTCGCTGTGCTGGTACGACAGCGCGATCGCTGCCCCGCGTTCTTGTGCTGCATCGCTCATTGCGTCCCGCCTTGCGCCAGGCTGTCCTGCGTCTGCACGCTCAGGCGCTGCACGGCGATGCCATGCGCCTCGAGCTGGCTGCGCAGCTGCGGCCGCGCCGCGATAAAGCGCGCCGCCACGTCGGTTTCGGGGGTGGCCACCCGGGCGTCGAGACCGCCAGGGCCTAAAGTCAGCACTGCTTCGACCACGCCCAGGTTAGGCAATTGCAGCCGCAGGCGGCTCGACCACGGCCGCGCGCCTTCGCCATGAGAGCCCGCATCTTCCGCCTCCGCGCGCAGCAGTTCCCATTCCATCGGCACGCCGGGCCAGGCTTCGCCGGCAAATCGGAACTGCTGCGTGGCGAGCAATTCCAGTTGCTGGCGGACCACGCCCTCGGTGGCGGGATGGATGGCAGGGCCGGCGGCCGCCGGCTGCCGGCTGGCATCGGCCGGAGCGGACTGCACACCGCCCTCCGATGTGCGCGCCGGCTGGCTGGCCAGGCTGTCCAGCGCGGCCAGGCGCGCGCCAGCTTCGGCTGTCGATTGGTAGGCCTGCGTGGCCAGTGTTGCCGCCGAGGGGCGCTGCGCGGCCGGTTCGGCGGCGGCGCCGCGGCTGTAGGCCGCGGTGGTCGCGGTGCCTTGCCGTAACGCCTGCTCGGCCGCCGCATGGCTGTGGGCCACGCGCGGATTGCCGGCCGAGGCCAGCGCTTCGGCCAGCACCTGCGAGGCCGGCAGCAGCGGCGGCATGGATGGCCGCGCCGGTTCCGCCCCTGCGCCGCTGCCGGCATAGGCCAGCTGCAGCGGCGGCGGCGTGGCAGCGGCGCCCTGGCCTGCGCCGGGCGTGACAGCGGGCCGCCCCGGCACCGGAACCTGCGCCTGCGGCTCCTGCCGCAGGCTGGCGAGACCGCGCGCGCCGGCCACCCACTGCGCCAGATGCGATTCATAGAACAGGCCGCTCTGGCCTACCGCATGGGCCAGCGCCGCGGCGGTGGCCTGCGCCGACGCTGCCGTGGGTGCCGCCGGCAGCAGCGAGGCCGTGCCGCGCACCGGCTGGGCCTCGGCACCGTCCAAGACGGCCAGGATGGCGCGCGCTGCCGCACTCAGCGATTCCTGCGTCGACGCGCCCGGCAGCAGGGCGCCCTGGCCGGCCATGGCATTGGCACCGCTTGCTAGCGCGCTGTGGCGGATGGCCTGGCCGGTGGCGTTCTGGACGTTGGACTCGGTCGCCTCGGCCACCGGCTGCAAGGCCGCGACCTGGTCGACGGCAATGGCGGTGCGCAGGGTCTGGGGGTCGGGGGCCTGACCGGGTGCCAGGCCTGGCGGCAGGTGGATGCCGGTCATACGGGTCGCGTGTATCAGGGACGGCCGGCGGTGCGGCCAGCCGGTGGAAAATGGGAGCGGCGCCCAGGCCGCCTCAGGTGGTGGCGCCCGACGTGGCCCCTGCCGTCGCGCCATAGGCGGCGCTCAGCTCGAACTGCCGGCGCGAGCTGGTCAGCATGTCGCCGAGCCGCTTGAGCTGCGGCAGCGCCAGGTCGCGGATGCGGGCATCGTAGGTCAGGATGCGGTCCAGCAGCTGGTAGCGCCGCATGCGCTCGGCATCGGAGAACGGGGCATCGTGGTCGAGCTGGCGCAGGCGCTCCACCTGCGCCAGGTAGGCTTGCTGCAGGGTGGTGACCGTGTCCCAGTCGGCGCCCTGCGCGGCTTCATGCATGCGTGCGGACAGGGCGAGGATGTCCTCGTAGCAGGCCACGATCGGCGAAAACACTGGAGGGAAGGCCATGTCAGTTGTCCTGTAAGGCGGGTTGCCGCTCGGCCCCGGCGGCCGCGTCATCGATCTGCGCCCAGGCCGAGGCCAGGCCTTCCAGCAGCGTGTCAACCTCGCTCAGCAGCGCCGCGTCGCTGCGCAGGTTGGCCAGCATCAGCCGGCGCACCATGTATTCGTACAGTGCTTCGAGATTGGCAGAGATCTCGCCGCCGGCGTCGTGGTCGAGCACCGCGCGCAGGCCGTTGTCGATGATGTCGATGGCCTTGGAGATGGCATTGCCGCGCTCGGCGATGTTGCCGCCTTCCAGGTGGAACCTGGCCCGCGCGATCGCGGCGCGCGCGCCGTCGTACAGCATGGCGATCAGCTTGTGCGGGCTGGCGCTCATGGCACCGGTCTGGACGCCGACCTGGGCGTAGGCGTTGGCGGATGCGCGGGCGAACATGGCTGGGTTCCTCGTGGCGGTGGGATGTGGCGGGTTACTTCTTGATGCTGTTGTTGAGCGCGTTGAACTGCTGCGTCAGGTAGCTGCTGGTGCGGTTCATCTGCGCCACCACCAGGTCCAGCTGTGTGAACTGGGCCTTGTAGCGGTCGATGGTGGCGGTGACGCGGTCCTGGACCCGGTCATAGTCGTCCTCCAGGTCCTCCAGCGTCTTGGTGATGCCGTCCTGCGCCACCTTCAGCGCGCCGTCGGTCTTGCTCAGGCCCTCGATATAGGTGGTGGCGCGCTTGCCGATGCCGCCGTCGCCGGTGGTGCTCGAGAACAGCGACGTGACGCGACCCAGGTTGTCGTTCATCGCCTTGGTCAGCTTGGTTTCATCCAGCTTCATCGTGCCGTCCTTGTCGAACGTGATGCCGACGTCGATCAACGTGATCGTCCCGCCGTTGCCGTCGTCCATCGCGCCGCCCAGCATCGAGCGCAGGCCAGACTGGATCGAGCGCAGCGTGCCGTCTCCGGTCAGCGCCGCCGACGTTCCGGCCTTGGTATCGAACGCCGTCAGCGACTTGGCGGTGCTCTGGATGTTGTTGTAGGCAGTGACAAAGGCCTGGACCGCGGCCTTGATTGCCTCGCTGTCACGGGTCACCACCAGCGATGTAGTGCCTGGCTTGACCAGGTTCATGGTCACGCCCTGCGCTGCGTCCACCACGGAATTGCTCTGGCTGACCACGTCGATGCCATTGATCTTGAGCGTCGCGTTGGCCGGCGGAACCTTCTGTTCCATCTTGTTGGCAGCGGGCGCTGCGGCCGGATCGAACGCTACCACGTTGTTCAGGGCAGGGTCGGCAGACGAGACTCGCATGGTGGCTTGCGTTCCGGTCTTGTCCGAGGTCAGCACCAGGCGATAGGGGCTGGCACTGCCGTCATTGACGATGCTGGCGGTCACGCCGATGCCTGCCTTGTTGATGGCATCCCGCATGCCTTCCAGCGAAGAATCCGCGGGGATGGTGACCTTCTTGGTGCTGGTGGCCGCGCCGCCGGTGGCGAGCGCTTCGCCAAAGTCGAAAACGAGCTCGCCTCCACCGATCACCGCCTTCTGGTCTGCAACGTTGCTGCTCACCAGCGATTGGGCCGTGGCCAGCGTGTTGACCGTGATGCTATAGCTGCCCGGTACGGCGTTGGCACCGGTGGAAACAGTCATCACGTCCGTCGTGCCGACGCTGGCCTTTACGGCGCCGAAGGTAGCAGCATCAGAGAGCTTCTTTGCCGCGGCCTGGTAGGCACTCAGCACGCTCTGCACCTGACTGTAGGCCGACAACTTGGTCTGGTAGCTCTTGGCCTGCGCGTTAATGGCGTCAAGCGGTGCCTGCTCGGCCTTCTGCAACTGGTCAAGCAAGTCGCTCAGGTTCAGGTTGGACCCGATGCCAATGGAAGAGATCGTTGCCATGTAATTGTCTCGTCTTCAACTGATGATCAAAGCTCACGCTGCCTGGTTGATGAACAATCCCTGCAGCCTGTCGATGGCGCGGGCGATGCGCAGTACCTCTTCGGTGGGCATCTGCCGGATCAACTCGCCGCTTTCCTTGTCGATCACCTTGGTAATGACACGGTGCGTGGCTTCATCGATCTCAAAGCGCAGGCCGATGGTGGTGGTCTTGAGCGCGTCCACGAGTTCGCCGATCGCGGCGCTTGTTTCCACCCTCTGGGGGACTTCCTCCTGGCTCCTGCCTGCGACCTGATCTTCGCGCTGCGTTGCCTGGCTGGCCATGGTCGCTGTGCTGGCCGGGGCTTCGGCTGGCATCCGGGTGACAATTGCAGTCACGGTCGGGGAAAGGGACATCGAACGCTCCGTCCGGATTGGTGGGACTCGCTTGCTCTGAGTAACGCTTTGCAGGCAGTCGGACTGCCTGCAAAATGCTCTCGGACAAAAAGGCCGGGCCTTGCGGCCCAGCCTTCTTGGTCTTTCGCCTAGGCGATTAACGCAGCAGCGACAGCACGCCCTGAGTGGTCTGGTTGGCTTGCGCCAGGACCGACGTACCAGCCTGTTGCAGGATGTTCGCGCGGGTCATGTTCGACACTTCCGTTGCGTAGTCCGCGTCCTGGATACGCGAGCGCGACGAGGACAGGTTGGTCACGGTGGTGCCCAGGTTCGAGATGACGGAGTCAAAACGGTTCTGGACGGCACCCAGCGAGCTGCGCAGATCGTCAACTTGCTTCAGTGCGGCGTCGATCTTCTTCAGCGCGTTGCCGGTCGGAACGCCGGTGAACTCGGCTGTAGGGGTGCCACTCAGGGAGATCGTGCCCACAGCCACGTTGAGGGTGCCGGCAGCACCGCCATCGGTCAGGGTGTTTGCCGCGGCATAGTTCTTGCCCTGCACGGTGACGTAGCCGGTGGCGACTCCAGCCGCGTTGTTGGCAACGCGCACCACCTGGTCTTGCAGCGTGACGGGGCCGGTGATGCCATTGGCGGTGTCGTCGAATGCCACGTCGGCTTCGTTGAGCTTCACGGCGCCGGTGGTACGGTCAACCGAAGCCGCGAAGTAGTCGTCACCAGCCTTTACCACGAACTGGCCGGAGTTGGCGCCGGCGGCCGTCTTGACTTCGTGCAGTTCGAGGTCCGCTGCTGCAAAGGTCTTGCCGGTTGCAGCGTTAATCTTGGTAATGTCGCCAGCAGCGAAGCTCACATTGTACGAACCGGTGCCCGCGGCGGCGGCGATCGTGGTGATCTTTGGGCCAACGTCCAGCGAGTTCTTGGCCACCGAGAAACCGCTCAGGCCCAGGGTGGTCTTGTCGATCTGCTTCAGATCGATAGAGATGGTTTCGCCGTCGTTTGCGCCAACCTGGACGGACAGTTTGTTGCTGCCGGCCAGCACTTTCACGCCGTTGAAGTCGGTTTGCTGAGAGGTACGATCGATTTCTGCCAGACGCTGGTTGATTTCGTCCTGGATCGATTTCAGGTCGGACGACGAGTTCGAGCCCGTCGAGGCTTGCACGGCCAGTTCACGGATACGCTGTAGGTTGTTGTTGACTTCGGTCAGCGCGCCTTCAGTGGTTTGCGCCAGCGAAATGCCGTCGTTGGCGTTGCGCTGAGCTTGCGTCAGGCCGCGGATGTTGGCGGTGAAGCGGTTCGCAATGGCCTGGCCGGCGGCGTCGTCCTTGGCGCTGTTGATGCGCAGGCCCGACGACAGGCGTTGGATCGCCGTGTTCAGCGACGATTGCGAAGCGTTCAGGTTGTTCTGAGTCATCAGAGACAACGAATTGGTGTTAATGACTTGCGCCATGGTACGACTCCTATATGCAAAGTTTTGGGCATTCCGGCTAGTGCCGTAACGTTGGCGGCCTGCTTTGCAGGGCGTAGAGTGCCTCCGTTGCTTGGGTTATCGACCGGGCAAGGCAAAGGTTTAGAGTGATCTCCGCGATAGTTTCGCGGGGTGCCGGCAGGGCGGGGGAGGCGCCGTACCACGACGGTCGGCAAAGGCGGGAGGGCGTTTGGAAGAGGCGCCGGCCTAGCGGCGCTTGCGCGTGCGCGGAATATAGAGCGGCACGAAATCCGGCGCGGCCACCGTTTCCGGCGCGACGCTCACTACCTCCGGCCCACCGGCCGGCGTGACAAGGCAGATAGCGCGCTTGTAGACCACGGTGGGCTGGATGTCGTCGGGGCGCCGGCCGAGCAGCAGCACGAAATCGTCGGCTGCCAGCACCAGCCCGTGCAGCCGGGCGCCGTTGGACAAGTGCACGATCACCGGGGACTGGGTGATGCGGTACGCGGCGAATTGCTGGGACTGCAGTTGCCGTCGGCTGGGTTGCTTGGGCCGGATTTCCTTCTTCTTCACAACGACTCCGGAAGAGCCCGCAAGGGTTCTGGCGGCTGATAACGGTCCGTTGGCCGGCGGCTTGGGGTGCGGCTCGGCCTGGGCGGCAGGGGAAACATCCGCTCTCGGTAACGGCGACCGGACTGGCCGCCTGGATTGCCTCGAGACCCGGCCCGGCATGGAGGCCCCGGATTGTCGTGCAATGGCCGGCGGTTGGCGCTGCCAGAAGAGAAGGGGAATACTTCAGGGGCGAGAGTAACAAAGTTTTACAAGCGTTGACGGACGGCACGTCGCTCGTGGTCTAGAGGCTACGCTCTATTAATTTGTTTGCTTTCTTCCTGCGAATTGAGGTAAGGAACGGCGCTTCTGCGGGCGTGAGAAACGCCCGCCTGGCCGACAAGACCAAGCGGGCATTCGGCCGGCAGCAAATTGCCAGCCTCTGCAAGAATTAACCTGAAAGTGATTTCAGGGGCAAAAATGCCAGAAACACGCCAAGGCGCGCGTTCGCGCTAGGGGAATCCCCTGATAGAAGCGGGATTTACACCTCATGTAAGCGCGTTTATATTCGTAACAAGAGCTGTTTGGCTCGAGCAGTCCTGGAAAGCCTACGAGCACCCCGCGCGTGGGCTTCTTTTTTTGCCCTCGTCGTTTGATTCGCGCTCTGCGGCGCAGTGGCCGGACGGTCGAATAACCCGACCGGCCGTTCGGAATGCCAAGCCACATTTAACGCCACTTCACCGGCGGGCGATCCCCTGAAATACGGGGCAATCTGGCGCTATTTCCGTTTTGCTCTCCGAAAGCGTTCGCTGATCGGCCCTGGTCGGCTGCAACGCACGTCGTACCCTCAACCCGTTTGAGCGTCCGCGCCGCGCGCCACGCGCCGCCGGGCCCGGGCCGCCAAGCCCGCGCCAAGCGCCCAGCGCAGTGCCGGTGCCAGCACGTGCATGCCTGCCAGCGCCGCGGAGCGGCGGATCGAAGGCCCGTCCAGGTTCAGCTGGCGGCGTGCCCACGGCGGCAGCAGCGCGATGCCGGCGTCGGTCATGATGCTCACCGCCGGCTGCAGCAAGGGATTGGCCACCGGCATCTTCCTGACCAGACGCACCACTTCGCGGGTACGCTCGCTGGCCATCAGCGCGGGCCGCATGGAGTCGAGATAGGCGTCCACTTCGGCGCGCGAGCGCGGCACCTCGGT
Source organism: Cupriavidus taiwanensis (assembly GCF_900250075.1). Classification (NCBI taxonomy): domain Bacteria; kingdom Pseudomonadati; phylum Pseudomonadota; class Betaproteobacteria; order Burkholderiales; family Burkholderiaceae; genus Cupriavidus; species Cupriavidus taiwanensis. Next base: position 501,260 of record NZ_LT977071.1, on the reverse strand, counting down.
CGCGCCGAGCAACTGCGCGATGCTGGCCACCTCGGCGTAATAGCGGTCCTGCTCGGCAGCGCCGAGCGGGCCGACATAGCGCAGGTAGCCCGCCAGGAAGCTCGAGACCTCGGCCACGTGCACCCAGGTCAGCAGCGCGGGGTCCGACGCCGCGTAGGGCCGTCCGTCCGGCGCGATGCCGGACACCCCGGTATGGATGCGCCGCACGCGTTCGATCAGCGCCATCGCGTCCGCGCGGCTGCCATAGGTGGTGCCGGCGATGAACTGCGCGGTGCGGCCCAGGCGCCCCTGCATGTCGGTGCGGAAGCTGGAATGGTCCCATACCCCGGCCAGCGCCAGCGGATGCAGCGTCTGCAGCAGCAGCGCGCTGACGCCGCCGGCCAGCATTGCCGGGAAATCCGCATGCACGCGCCAGCAGACCGCTTCCGGGCCGAACAGGCCGGGGTCGCCGGGCGGGTTGTCATAGTCCAGGCGCAGGCCGGAGTTGCTGCGGGTCAGCGCGCGCACGTGCGCACCTGCCTGCTCCCGCAGTCTCGCGGAGAGCTGATGCAGCGGGCCGCGGCGCTGCGGCGTGGCGCTGCCCGGGGCGGGGTCAGTGACGCTGGACAAGGCTGGAACTGCCTGGAAGGAAAAGGGATCGGGTCAGGGCCAGCATACACGCGATGGTGACGCGATGGTGACAGCATGCGCGCGCAGTGCGCCGCCGCGCCCGCCACCCGTAAAAAGGGCCGGAGCCCCGTTCAGGGTTCCGGCCTGCCAATCTCCGGCGTATGCCCCTGCGTCAGCACCGCATGTTGCTCACGCACATACCCGGATAGCTGCCTTGTTGTAGCGGCTGGGTGTTACTGCTGGCGTTGTCCGCCTTGTCCGCCTTGTCCACCCTGCTGACCACCCGTCTGCCCGCCCTGGCCGCTTTGCTGGCCGCCGCGCTGGCCGCTTTGCTGGCCAGGCTGCGAGCTGCCGCGGTCCTGCTGCTGCTGTTGGTCCTGCATGCGGTCCTTGTCACCCATCTGCCCGCCGCCTTGTTGTCCAGGTTGCTGCTGGCTGCCGCGTTGACCAGTTTGCGATTGTTCCTGCTGCTTCTGGCCCGATTGTGATTGGCCCGACTGCGATTGACCCGGCTGTTGCTGCTGTCCCATTGCTAGCTCCTTGACGCGGCGAACTGCCGCAGACCTTGCTTCGCAATCGCCATGCCAAGCACGACAGCGCCGCCATGCCGCCTGGGCCGGCGCGATGCGCGCGATGCGCCACGCGTGCGCCGCGGCGCTTTTACAACGCGTGGCCCGTTTTACATAGCATCCGGCGCGGCGGCTGTGGCACCGCCCGGCCCGCCATGGTGGGTATGGAGCTTGCTGAAAAATGCCTTGCCAGTGGCGCCGCGTGCCAGCCCGGCAGCGGCTTGCGCTGGACCGTCAAGGAGAAAGCATGCGATTTTCCCGAACCACCGCGCGCACCGTGCGCATGGCCTGCGTCGCGGCGCTGGCTTCTGCTGCCGGTAGTGCGCTGGCGCTCGACAAGAGCGCGCTGATCTTCGTTGCGGCCGACGAGGCACCGGTGGCGCCGGTCAACTCGGCACCGGGCATGCCCGGCCGGCCCGACCCGGACACCAGCGCTGTGACCGGGGTCGGCCAGGCCAGGCAAAGCATCGAGGACAGCGCCATCACCACGAAGATCAAGACCCGGCTGCTCGGCACCAAGGACCTCAAGTCCACCGGCATTCAGGTGAAGACGCAACAGGGGGCGGTGGAAGTCAGCGGCACCGTGCCGACCCAGCAGCAGCACGACCTGGCGTTGAAGACGATACGCAGCGTCGAGGGGGTGACGTCGGTGAATGACAACTTGAAGGTGTCGACGCGGTGAGGGGGGAGTCTTCTCGGCTGTAAGCGCAGCCGGTGGCATCCCAACGGCCCTCTCCCCCGTCCCGCGCGCGGGACAGGGGAGCACACAAGCCAGGACGTTTGAGTCCGTAGAAACGAAACGGATCAAGCGGCGCGCTTTCTGCCCGTCGTGCCGGCGCTTTTGCGCGCGGCCGGCGCGTGCGATGCGCTCTTGCCGGCGCGCTTGGTGCCGGCGCTCTTTGAACTCGAGCTGCGCGTGCGCTTGGCCGGCGTGGCGCTGGCGCGCTTCGCGGCGGGCTGCTTGCGCGCGGCGGCGTGCCGCGCGGGGGTCTTGCGGCGCGCCGGCTCGGCATCGGTTTCGGTTTCGGTCTCGTCTTCCTGCCTGCCCTTGCCGCGCTTGCCCAGGCTCTGGCGCAGCAGCGCCACCATGTCGATGACCTTGGCCCCCTGGCGCGGCGCTTCTTCCTCTTCCGCAGGCGGAGTCAGCTGGTGGGTCTTGCCGGATTCGATCTTTTGCTCGATGCGCGCCATCAGGTCGTCGCGGTAGGTGTCGCGGTATTGCTCGGGGGCCCAGTCCTCGGTCATGTCTTCGACCAGCTTGGCGGCCATCTCGATCTCGCGCCCGCGCGCGCCGGTGGCCTTGCCGCTGGGCGCCTTGGGCAGGCGCAGTTCCGAGATCGGCAGCACCTCGTCGGCGAAGCGCATGGTGTTCAGCACCAGCGCGTCGTCGTGCACCAGCATCGCCGCCAGGTGCTGGCGCGCGCGCAGCACCACCAGCGCCAGCGCGGCCTTGCCGGTGCGGCGCATGGTTTCGTGCAGCAGGGCATAGCCGCGCTCGCCGCGCTTGTCGGGCTCGAGGTAGTACGGGGTGTCGAAGTAGTACGGCGGAATGCTCTCGGCATCGACAAAGCTGACGATGTCCACGGTCTGCGTGGCCTCGACATTGGCCCGGCGGAAATCTTCGTCGTTGAGCAGCACGTATTCGTCCTTGGCGTACTGGTAGCCCTTGACGATATGCTCCTTGTCGACCGGCTTGCCGGTGCTCTTGTTGATGCGCTGGTAGCCCACCGGGGCCATGTCGCGCACGTCTAGCAGGTCCAGGTCCAGCGACTGGCTGCGCGACGCGGGGCGCAGCACGACGGGGATGTTGACGAGGCCGAAGGCAATGGCGCCTTTCCAGATGATGCGGGACACTTGATCGCTCCTTTGCCACGGGCGCCGGCGCGTTGCGGCGGCGGTGGCGGCATGTCGCCCGGAGGCGGGTCTTCCACGGGTTGGGGCGGGCCGGGCGGCGGCTCCGGCGGCGGGACTTCGGGCTCACGGGGCGGGATGTCGGGATCGGGCGTGGTATGCACGGATAGCTCCTGGTTGAATCCTCGGGTGAAGGCTCCGGCCGGCGCGGGCATGGCGCTAGGCGCGCTCCTGGTCGAGCTCATCGAGCAGCCGCGTCAGCGCGTCCAGGTCGGCGGGCTTGACCAGGTGCTGGTCGAATCCCGCGGCCAGTGCGCGGCGGCGGTCCTCGGGCTGGCCGAAGCCGGTCAGCGCGACCAGTTTGGCGCCGCGCAGCTCGGGCAGCGCGCGCAACCGGCGCACGGTTTCAAAGCCGTCCATGGCCGGCATGCCCAGGTCCAGCAGCACCAGGTCCGGGCGCGCGTCGCTGGCGCGCGCCAGCGCGCTGGGGCCGTCGGGCGCGGTCACCACGGTGTGCCCCATGGCCTGCAGCGCCATCGTCATGGCCTCGAGCGCGTCGACGTTGTCGTCCACCACCAGGATGCGGCGCGGCACGCTGCGCCGCGAGCCGGCCTTGCCGGAACCGGGATGCCAGTTCTGCCACGGCTCGACCGGCAGCGTCACGGTGAAGGTGCTGCCCTGGCCGGGGCCGGCGCTGAAGGCGCGGATGGTGCCGCCGTGCAGCTGCACCAGCTTTTGCACCAGTGTCAGGCCGATGCCCGGCCCGTCATGCGGGAAGGCGCTGTGCGGTGCCTCCGTGGGGGCGTCGTTCTCCCTGGCCGGGTCGGGCGGGGCCAGCGGATCGAACAGTTGCCGCTGCAGTGCTGCGGACAGGCCAGTGCCGTTGTCGCGCACGCGCACCGTGACTTGCCCGCCGGAGACCGCATCCGGCACGGTCTCTGGCGTGCTCTCGTCGAAGCCGGCTTCGACCGAGATCATGCCGCCGGCGGGGGTGTATGCGGCAGCGTTTTGCAGCAGGTTGCTGAAGATCTGCGTCAGGCGCACCAGGTCGCCGCGCACCGGCAGCGGCTGCTCCGGCAGCGACAAGCGCAGCGTGTGCCGGTAGGCGTCGAGCACCGGACGCACGGCTTCCACCGCGGTATTGAGCGCGGTGCGCAGCTCGACCAGGTCTTGCCGCAGCGTGATGCGGCCCTGGTTGAAGCGCGAGATATCGAGCAGCTCGTCGACCAGCCGGGTCAGGTGATGCACCTGCCGGCCGATGATGTCGCGCGCGCGGAACATGTCTTCGCGCGTGGGCGCGAGCTGCTGCAGCAGGTCTGCGGCGCTGCGCAGCGGTGCAAGCGGGTTGCGCAGTTCATGCGCCAGCATCGCCAGGAACTGGTCCTTGCGGCGTTCCTCGTCGCGCAAGGTGCGCCCGGCGCGGTTCTGCAGCGTCACGTCCTGGCAGATCCCGGCAATGCGCAGCGGCTGGCCGACGGCACCGGCCTGCGCGCTGTCGGGGTCGTCGGCGCCGCCACGGCTGCGCATGGGGAAGGCGCGCGCGCGGACTTCGCGCATCTCGCCGCCGGGCAAGGCCACCGCGAATTCGATGTCCATGCTGCCGTCGCGCAGCATGCTCTCCACGGCGGCCTCCACGCGCGCGCGGTCGGCCGGCGCGACGCGCTGCAGGCACAGGCGCGGGTCGTCCATCAGCTGCTCGGCCGAGTGGCCGCAGATCGTCGCCAGCGAGGAACTGGCGAACAGCAGCCGGCGCGTCGACGGATCGAGGATCCACACCACGTCGGCCAGCGATTCGGCGAGCTGGCGGAACATGTCTTCATGCTCGTGCAGGGCGCGCGAGGTGCGGTGGAAGGCGTCTTCTGCGCCGCGCAGGCGCAGCAGCGCCTGGATGCTGGACAGCACTTCCTCGGGTTCGGCGGGCTCGACCAGGTAGCCGTCGGCGCCACAGTTCAGCGCCTCCACCCGCTGCCGCGACTGGGCCAGCCCGGGCGAGGTCAGCAGCACCAGCGTGCGTGCGGTCTGCGGATCTTCTTTCAGCAGGCGGCACACTTCCAGGCCGCTGATATCGGGCAGCCGTGCCGACAGCAGCACCAGCGATGGCGCGTGCTGGCGCACCAGAGACAGCGCCGAATGGCCGGTGACCGCCTCGATCACGGAAAAGCCGCCGCGATGCAGGATGCGGCTCTTGACGTAGCGCGGTCCTTCGCGATCCTCGACGTTCAGGATCAGCGGGGCGCGGTTGGCTTGCGGCTTCATGACCGCACCCTGCGCGGCGCACCAGTGCGCACCCGCAATGACGGGCAGCGCCGCGCGACCGTGTCGTGTAAAACCGCGCTGGTCTGCACGCGCCGCGTGTAAGACTTACCGCGGTGGCCCGTACTGCCTTTGAAAATCCTGCAATCCCCCATCCCCCAGATCATCGCCGTCCCCCTTGTTGATCAACGTGGCCGCGGTGTTTTGCGCGGGCCGTTCCGCTTCGCAGTGGCAAGACGCGTGCCGGCTGGGCAACGTCGCGGACAGCGAGGAGGGCACGGCGCGGCATACCGCCGTCCGCACCGGCGTGACTGACCGGAGGGTGCCGTGCGGGCTAGCGGCGCGCCGCCTCGCCGCTGTGGGCCTCGGCGCTGGGCGAGGTGCCGCCTTGCGGGCCGGTGGAGCGCGGCGCTTCGGCAGCCTTCTGCGGGATCTTGCCCGGCTCGGTCCAGCCCTTGTAATCGGTGCCCTTGCCAAAGCGCGCGGCAATGCGGTCCTGCACCACGGCCAGCGCGTCGGCTTGCTGCTTGGCGGTTTCGGCTTCCTTGGCCTTCTTGGCTTCGGCGGCCTGCTGCTGTTCGGGCGTGGGCGGCGGCAGCTTGGCCTGCACCGGGGCTGCCGCGCAGGACAGCATGGCGCAGGACACCAGCAGCCGGCGCAGGCCGCGGCGGTTGCGCGGGGCCGCGCCGGTGCTGCCGGCGGCGCGCAGGTTCGCGAGAATCTTCAGTGGGGCCATGGTCTGTCTCCGTCGGATGTTGCCGTCCTGGCGTGATTCGCAACAGGGATATCGCCGGGACACGCTCGTCAACAAGGGGCAAGAAATGTGCCGCCGGCCACGGGCAACGACAGCCCCGGCACCGGGGCTATCCGGCGCGCGCCAGGCGTGCCGCGGCGCGCGTGATGGCCTGCCGGGTGCCGGCGTAGTCCGCCCACGGGTCGGCCGCCTCCAGCGCGTCCAGCCGGGCTTCGACATTGGCTACGGTCCACTGCGCGGCGCTGGTCAATATGTCCAGCTCCTCCCACGCCACCGGAATCGATACCCCCAGCCCGGGCCGCGCGCGTGCCGAGAATGCGGCCACCGTGGTGGCCCCCATGCCGTTGCGCAGGTAATCGATGAAAATCTTGCCGACCCGGTTGCGCGCGCCGCTCTTGGCGACGAAGCGCTGCGGCAGTGTCGCGGCCGCATGCAGCACCACGTCGCGCGCGAAATCCTTCAGCTCGTCCCAGCCCGCTCGCGGCGTGACCGGCACCACCACGTGCAGGCCCTTGCCGCCGCTGGTCTTGAGGAAGCTGGCCAGCCCCAGCTCGTCCAGCAGCGCCTTCATCAGCGCGGCCGCTTCCTGCACCTGCGTCCACGGCACGCCTTCGCCGGGGTCGAGGTCGAAGATGATGCGGTTGGGCCGGTCGATGCTGCGCTTGCTCGCGTTCCAGGTATGGAACTCCACCACGTTGAGCTGCGCCGCCGCCACCAGTGCCTCGGCCGAGGCGATCTCCAGCAGTGCCGGATGTCCCGGCCACAGGCCGGGGTCCAGCACGTTGAGGCCGTCCACGCGCAGCGTGTCGCTGTGGCGCTGGAAGAACTGCTCGCCGCCCACGCCGGACGGCGCGCGCACCATCGCGATCGGGCGTCCGCGCAGGTGCGGCAGCATCAGCGGCGCGGCGCGTTCGTAGTAGCGCACCAGTTCGCCCTTGGTCAGGCCCGACTCGGCGTCGATCACGCGCTCGGCGTGGCTGATCGAGACCTTGCCGCCCACCGCGGTCTGTCGCTTGGCCGCGGCCGCCTTTGGCCTGGACTCAGGCCTGCCTGCTGGCTTGTCCCGCGTCGTGGCTGCCGCCTTGCCTTTGCCAGCCGGCGCCGCCGGCTGCTCCACCGAGACCGCGCCGGCGGGCTTGTCGGTGCGCAGGCCATGGAATACCGCATGGCGCACCCGGCCTTCGCGGGTCCAGCTGCCGAACGAAACTTCGGCCACCAGCCTGGGCTTGACCCAATGTCCGCGTACGCCGGCCGGCAGCGTGTGGAACGGCGACGCATCGGCACGCAGCGCCTCGAGCTGCGCGCGCAGCTCGTCGAGCGTGCGGGTGTCGAAGCCCGTGCCGACATTGCCCGCATAGCGCAACCGTCCGCCGCTGTCGTGCACGCCCAGCAGCAGCGAGCCGATGCCGGTGCGGCTGCCCTTGGGATCGGTGAAGCCCGCCACCACGAATTCCTGGCGCAAGGTGCATTTGAGCTTGATCCACGTATTGCTGCGCGCGCTGACGTAGGCGGAGTCGGCGCGCTTGCCGATCACGCCTTCCAGCTTCATGCGGCACGCCGCGTCCAGCATGTCGCCGGGGCTGGCTTCGAAGTCTTCGCTGAACTGCAGGCGCGGCGAGACGTTGTGCCCGAAGATCCGGCGCAGCAGCGCGCGGCGCTCCACCAGCGGCACCTTGCGCAAGTCATGGCCGGCGAAGTAGGGCAGGTCGAAGACAAAGTACTGGATGGCTTCGACGCGCGAGGTATCGAAGGCATTCTGCAAGGCCTGGAAGTCGGTCTCGCCGTGCTTGCCGAGCACCACGATCTCGCCGTCGAGCCAGCCGTCGGGCAGGCCCAGCGCGCCGACATCGCGCGCCAGCGCGCGCAGCTTGCTGGTCCAGTCATGGCCCTGGCGCGTGAACAGCCGCACGTCCTTGCCGTCGACGCGCGCCAGCAGCCGGTAGCCGTCGAACTTGATCTCGTAGCGCCAGGCCGCGGCGTCGGGCGGCGGTTTCTCGACCAGCGTTGCCAGTTGCGGCGCCAGCGCCAGCGGCAGCGCCGCGCGCGTTGCGCCGGGCGGTGGCTTCAGCGCGCGCATGGCATCGTGCGCGGCCGGTGCAGCCGCTTCGGCCGCGGCGGCCTTGCCGGCGCCGGCGCGCCTGGCCGCGGGCTTGCGCTGGGTGCCGCCCAGCACGCTGTCGGGCAGGGCCTCGACCACGTCGAACTCCGACGCCGGCACCGCGGCGTCGTCGCGTTCCTTGATCAGCAGCCAGGCGTCCTGCTCCTTCTGCCGGCTGCCGTGCATGCGCACCAGGGTCCAGTGCCCGTGCAGCTTTTCGCCGCGCAGCTCGAACTTGAGCTTGCCGCTGCGATAGTCCGCCTCGGGATCGCCCACCGGGACCCAGGTGCCGCGGTCCCAGACGATCACCGTGCCGGCGCCATAGTGCCCGGCGGGAATCACGCCCTCGAAGCCGGCGTAGTCCATCGGATGGTCTTCCACATGGACCGCCATGCGCTTGTCGGCGGGGTCCAGGCTGGGCCCCTTGGGCACGGCCCAGCTCTTCAGCGTGCCGCCCAGCTCCAGACGGAAGTCGTAGTGCAGCCGCCGAGCCGCATGCTTCTGGATCACGAACGACAACGCCGCGGCACGCGGGCGCGGTGCGGCGCGCGCAGCGGCGCCGCTGGGCTCGGGCGTGGCGCCGAAGTCGCGCATGCGGAGGTATTTCTCGAGCGCCGCGGGCGTGTCTGGAGCCGGTGCCGCGCCGCGTGCCGCGGGGCGGGCGCTTGCGGTGCGCTTGGTGGCAGGCTTCGCCGAGGTCGTCCTGGCGGGCTTGCTGCCCGTCCTGGCGGCAGGCTTCGCCGCGCGCTTGCCAGCGGCGCGCGGCGCGCGCGAGTCCTGCGAAGGGGTCTTGGCCATGGCGGTCGCCGGTTGCATGGATGCATCCAGCTTAGGCAGCACATGGCCGCGCTGAAATCGGCGCCCGTCCTACATACCGCGCGCAGCGGCACGCAGCGGGCACGCAGCACCGGCACACCGCGTCATCGCGATGCGCCCCCGGCGCCATGTGGTTCTTACCAGGCGTTGTAAATCTGCCTTGGACGTCATGCCCCGCAGCCGCGGTCACGGCGGGCCCGCGACGGGAACGCTCCTTGCGACTTTCGACCGATACGCCCGGCGCAGGGCCGGGACTCCCCACTGGAGGAAGCGGCAGATGAAACCCACCTTGAAGAGAATCAGCTCGCAGGTCATTGTGCTGACCGGCGCCAGCAGCGGCGTTGGGCTGGTCACCGCGCGCAAGGCGGCGCAGCAGGGCGCACGCCTGGTGCTGGTGGCGCGCAGCGAGGGGTCGCTGCACCAGCTGGCGGAAGAACTGCGCGAGCAGGGCACCGAAGTGATCACCGTGGTCGCGGATGTCGGCCGGCACGATGAGGTCGGCAAGGTGGCGCATGCGGCGATCGAGCGCTTCGGCGGCTTCGACACCTGGATCAACAACGCCGGCGTGACCATCTTCGGACGCCATTGCGACGTGCCGCTGGAAGACCAGCGGCGGCTGTTCGACACCAACTACTGGGGCACCGTGCATGGCTCGCTGGCGGCCGCGGCGCACCTGCGCGAGCATGGCGGCGCCATCATCAACATGGGCAGCGAGGCCGCCGACGGCCCGATGCCGCTGCAGAGCGCCTACTCGGCCTCGCAGCATGCGATCAAGGGCTTCACCGATTCGCTGCGGCTGGAGCTGGAGCAGGAGCAGGCCCCGGTCAGCGTGACGCTGATCAAGCCCGCCGGCCTGGAAACCCCGCTGGCCATGCACGCCAAGAACTTCCTCGACGTCGAGCCGCGCCTGCCGCCGCCGCTGTACGACCCGGCCCTGGCCGCCGACGCGATCCTGTTCGCCGCGGAAAACCCGCGCCGCGAGCTGTTCGTCGGCGCCGCGGCCAAGGCCTTCTCGGCCGCCGCGTACCATGCGCCGCACACCTTCGACCGCTTCATGCGCCGCTTCATGGGCCGCGCCCAGCAGACCCGCCATCCGGCCGGCCCGCTCGAGGACAACGCGCTCTACGGCAGCGGCAGCGGCCTGCAGGAGCGCACTGGTACCCACGCCGCGCTGCATTCCTGCCCGTACACCACCACCGCGCGCTACCCCATGCTGACCACCGCACTGGTGGTCGGGGCCTCGGCCGCGGTCGCGGCCATGGTCCAGCTGCGCCGCCGCTAGCGCTCACCCGCGCGCGCCGCACGCCGCCCGGGAGGGCATGCGTGCGGCGCGGAGGCCGATTTCCTTCCTGCGGGCCGCGTGCTGCCATCTCGGGTGGCGCATGGGCCGCGAGCGCCTATCATTGACTGGAATGCCCGCGCTCGCGGGCATTTGGCGCTGTGCGGCGGCATGCCGGGCCGGCCAGGCCGCCATCGATCCAACCTCTACCCAAGGTCCCCATGTCCGGGCTGCAAGCGGCAACCGAAGTTCGCTCGACCTCCGTGGAAGGCTGCGGCGGGGTGCCGCCGGAGGGCGATGCTGCGCAACTGGCGCTAAGGTATCGGCGCCTGCTCGACGCGGTGCAGGACTGCGCGGTGTTCGAGCTCGACGCGCACGGCGTGATCGTGGCGTGGCCCGAACCGGCGCGCCGGCTGTTCGGCTACAGCGCCGCGGAGATCGCCGGCAGCCATCTGTCGCGGCTGCACTGTCCCGAGGACGTTGCCGCCGGCCTGCCGCAGCAATGGCTCGATGCGGCCGCGCAGGCCGGCCAGGCGCGCGACGAAGGCTGGCGTGTGCGCCGCGACGGCAGCCTGCTGCGCGCCAGCTGCGAGCTGCGGCGCATCGACGCGGCCGACCTGTCCGCCGCTGCACCGGGCGCTGCGGGAACCTCGGCCGACCTCGCATCGGGGGCGGGCTTTATCGTGTCGTGCCGCGACACCACGGTGCAGCAGGCCGCCGCCGACCACGCGCGCCTGGCCGCCGACAAGCTGCGCCTGCTGGCCGAGAACCTGCCCTGCACCGCGGTCTGCGAACTCTCGCTCGACGGCACCATCCGCAGCTGGAACGCGGGCGCGCGCGCGCTTGCCGGCCATACCGCCGAAGAGGCGGCTGGCCGGCCGCTGGCCTGGCTCTATACCCGCCAGGATGCCGCCGCGGGCCGCCCGCAGGCCGCGCTGGAGGCGGCACGGGCCTGCGGCCAATGGGCTGGCGAAGAACGGCTGGCGCGCAAGGACGGCTCGGTAATGCGCTGCGCCACGCGCATGGTGCTGGTGCGCGACGCGGCCGGTTGTCCCGAAGGCCTGCTGTGGACCGCGCGCGACCTCAGCGATGCGCTGCGGCTGGAAATGCTCGATGCCGGCAACCGCCGCCTGCAGTCCTTCCTCGCCATCCTCGCCCACGAGCTGCGCAACCCGCTGGCGCCGGTGCGCAATGCCGTCGAAGTGATCGCGCTGACCCCCGACACCGGGCCGCGCGTGCGCCGCTGCGCCGAGATCATCGACCGCCAGCTGCGCCAGGTGGAGCGGCTGGTCAACGACCTGCTGGACGTGGGCCGCGTGACTGCCGGCAAGCTCAAGATGGAGCTGACGCCGACGTCCTATAACGAGGTGGTTGCCACCAGCCTGGAAGCGATCCGTCCCACGCTGGAAGCGTCGGGCCAGCAACTCGTGGTGGCGCTGCCTGAGGTCTCGCCCTATGTGCGGGCCGATGCCGCGCGGCTCGGGCAGGTGCTGCTGAACCTGCTCAGCAACGCCGCCAAGTACACGCCGCGCGGGGGAACCGTCAGCGTGCTTGTCAGCGTGGAGGCCGAGCGCGTGATCACCGCGGTGTCGGATACCGGCCGCGGGCTGGAACGCGCGGCGCTGGACCGCATCTTCAACCTGTTCACGCAGGAAGGCGATGCCGGCAGCCGCAGCGGGCTGGGCATCGGCCTGGCGCTGGCCAAGGCCATCCTCGAAGCGCATGGCGGCGCGATCCAGGCCGACAGCGCGGGCGCGGGCAAGGGCAGCACCTTCACCGTGATCCTGCCGCGCGCCAGCGCGCGTCCGGCCGAGCCCGCCACGCTGGCGCCGGGCAGGGCGCCGCGCCGGCGCGTGCTGGTGGTCGATGACAATGCCGACTCCGCCGACAGCATGGCCGAACTGCTGACCCTGCTTGGCCACGAGGCCCAGGCGGTGCACAGCGGCCAGCAGGCGGTAGGCGTGGCCGCGGCGTTCCGGCCCGACTGCGTGCTGCTCGATTTGCAGATGCCCGACATGTCGGGCTATGAAGTCCTGGAAGCGCTGCGCGAGGACCTGCGCGGCCGCCCGGTGCGGTTCCTGGCGCTGTCGGGGCGCGGCACCGCCGAGGACCAGCGCCGCAGCCGGCAGGCCGGCTTCGATGCGCACCTGACCAAGCCGCTGTCGATCGAAGCCCTGTCGCGGGCCCTGGCCGAGCCGGTGCCGGCAAGACCCGCGGGGCCTCACAAGGAGCGGTAGGCGTCGAGCCGGTTGTAGAGCGTCTTCAGGCTGATGCCGAGGGCGCGCGCGGCCTGGCGCTTGTCGCCGTCGAAGCGCGCCAGCGTCGCCATGATGATCTCGCGCTGGGTGTCGGCCAGGGTGGTGCCGACGCGCACGTTGACCACGCCGTCGACGGTGGTCGGCCGCGGCGCCTGCGTGGCCAGGTTGGGGTTGCCGATCTCCACCACCTTGTCGGCGAGGATAAAGGCGCGGTAGACCGCGTTCTTCAGCTCGCGCACATTGCCGGGCCAGTCGTAGCGCACCAGGCGGTCCAGCGAGCCTGCCGAGAAGCTCTTGTCGGTGCGCTCCATGGCGTTGTACTCGGCCAGGAAGTGGCGTGCCAGCGGCACGATATCGTCGGGCCGCTCGCGCAGCGGCGGGATATGCAAAGGGAAGACCGCCAGCCGGTACAGCAGGTCCTCGCGCAGCTGGCCGCCGCGCACGGCTTCCACCGGGTCGCGGTTGGTGGCCGCGAGGATGCGCACGTCGGTGGCGATCAGCGTATCGCCGCCGACGCGGTGGAAGGTGCGGCCCTCCAGCACCCGCAGCAGCTTGATCTGCATCTCCAGCGGCATCTCGGTGACTTCGTCGAGAAACAGCGTGCCGCCCTGGGCCTGCTCGAAGTAGCCCGCCTTCTGCTCGATGGCGCCCGTAAAGCCGCCCTTTTCATGGCCGAACAGTTCGGATTCGATCAGCGTGGGCTGGATCGCGCCGCAGTTGACGGCAATGAAGGGGCCGTTGCGGCGGGCGCTGCGCTCATGCACCGCGCGCGCCACCACTTCCTTGCCCGAGCCGCTTTCCCCCACGGCCAGCATGGTGACATCGGTGGGCGCCACGCGCTCGATCTGCGCCAGCAGGCGTTGCATTGCGGGCGCGGTACTTTCCCACAGTAGCGACACCTGCGACGGCACGGCGCGTCGCGGCGCGGGTTCGCTGGCCGGCGCGGTGCCGGCGCCGTGGCTGGCGCCGTGGCTGGAAGAGGCGGCGTTGCTGCGCCGCGAAGTGCTGGCGGTCACTGGCACGGGTTGCTGGCCCGAAATCGGCCGATCGAGGGTTGCAGGTGGCGGGTTGCCGGGAGAAGTTCCTATGCTAGCCTTTGGCGTGGGGGCTTGCCATAGCGGCGCGCGCCTGCGCGGCAAGTTCCGACAGCTGTGTCAGACGGACACCGGCAACGACCGTGCCTGCCCGGGCTTAGACTGGCATTACGCAGTGTGGACCCGCCCCCGCGGACCAGAATCCGCAGTCAGGGCCGTGCCCTCCTCTGCCTGCCAAGGCTGCCGTACGCGCCACGCATGAGGCGCGCCGGCGGATTTCCGCTGACCCGGTGCCGGTCGGCGTTGCGGTTGCGGAAGGCAGCGCCCGGGGCTTTGCCTTGAGTTTCCATTAGGTCTCACTGACGGATCGTATGCCCCACATCCTGATTGTCGATGACGACGAAAACGCATGCGCCGCCCTGGCCGAGATCGTAGCCATGGAAGGCTTCACCTCGGCCACCGCCGGAACGCTGCGTGAAGCGCGGCTGCAGATCGGCTGGCGCATGCCGGAAGCCATCGTGGCCGACCTGCGCCTGCCCGACGGCAACGGCATGGAACTGTTCGAGGAGGTCGGCGCTTCCGGCGTCGAGGTGATCCTGACCACCGGCTACGCCAGCGTGGAAAGCGCGGTGGAAGCGCTGCGCGCCGGCGCCACCGATTACCTGGTCAAGCCCATCAACGTCGCGCGCCTGCAGACCGTGCTCAAGCGCCTGGCCACCACCGGCGAGTTGCGCGCCGAGATCCATTCGCTGCGTGGCGAATTGCGCCGCTACGGCCGCTTCGGGCGCCTGATGGGCAGCTCCGAGGTGATGCAGGCGGTCTACGACCAGCTCGCGCGCGTGGCGCCCACCGAGGCTACCGTGCTGCTGATCGGCGAAAGCGGCACCGGCAAGGAGCTCGCCGCGCAGACCGTGCACGAGCTGTCGGCGCGGCGGCGCCAGCCGTTCCTGGCGGTCAACTGCGGCGCGATCTCGCCCACGCTGATCGAAAGCGAGATGTTCGGCCACGAGCGCGGCAGCTTTACCGGGGCGGATCGCCAGCACAAGGGCTATTTCGAGCGCGCCGACGGCGGCACGCTGTTCCTGGACGAAATCACCGAGATGCCCGCCGAGTTGCAGGTCAAGCTGCTGCGGGTGCTCGAGACCGGCACCTTCATGCGGGTCGGCACCAATCGCGAATGCCATGCCGACGTACGCGTGCTGGCGGCCACCAACCGCAACCCCGAGGAAGCGGTCGCCGACGGCAAGCTGCGCGCCGACCTGTTCCACCGGCTCAATGTCTTCCCGGTGGAGCTGCCGCCGCTGCGCGCGCGCGGCGACGACGTCATCCAGATCGCCAACATGATGCTGGACCAGCTCAATGCCGAACAGGGCCTGCAGCGCCGCTTCGCGCCCAATGTGCTCGACAGTCTGCGCCTGCACGCGTGGCCCGGCAACGTGCGCGAGCTGCGCAACTTCGTGCAGCGCGCCTTCATCATGGCTGACGACGACCTCATCACCGAAGCCCAGGTGCCGCTGCAGGTCGCAGCCACGCAGGCGCCGGGCGCGGCGGTGGTGTCGGTGCCGGTGGGGATGTCGCTGGCCGATGCCGACCGCCAGCTGATCTTCGCCACGCTGGAGCAGTGCGCGGGGGTCAAGAAGCACGCGGCGGAAATCCTCGGCATCAGCCTGAAGACTTTGTACAACCGGCTGGAAGATTATGCCGCCCGTGGCGAATTGCCAGAGTGGTTGCGGGCCTCGCGCAATGACTCGGGTCCGTCCGCAACCGGATAACGGCGTGCGCCATCGCTTGGGACCACGGGGATGGCGGGTACGCGCGGCGGCCCCGGTGGCGGCATGGGCGCGTGGAGCACGTTTCTTGCTTCCGAGCAGGGCAATGTCTCCGGCCGATCCGGCCTGCCATGTCTACGGGCCGTTGCGGCCGATCCGCACATGACGCAGCTATCTCCGCCGTCCGGCTTGCCGGGCAATTCCGAGCCAGATTCCGCGCGGCCGTCCGACGCGCAGGCGCCGAACGCGCGGGCCGCGGCCGGCAACGGCAGCGTCCAGCCGGTGCGCAGCGTGCAGGAGGTCGGCACGCTGATCGAGCAATCCGCGCATGACCTGCGCTCGTCGCTGAACGCCATCCAGAGCTGGGCCTACGTGCTGGACCGCGCCTTCGATACCACGCCGGCGCCGGCGCAGCGCGCGCTCGACGGCATCCGCTCGGGCATGCAGCAGCAGCTGGCACTGATCGAGGAAATGGAAGAGGGGGTGCGGCTGCTGGCCGACGACACCCCGCCCCGCTGGCAGCAGCTGGACCTGCGCACGCTGGCGCTGCAGGCCATTGCCGACCGCCGCCATGCGGCCGAGGCGCGCGGCGTGCTGCTGTCGCCGCTGAGCGCGGACGGCTCCGCGATCTGGTCGGAGGCTGCGCTCCCCTCCGGGCCGGGCGCAGCCGCGGACGCGGCGGATGCCGCCGCCTACCGGATCGACGGGGACGCCATGCGGCTGGGGCCGTTGCTGCGGCACCTGCTGGTGCACTGCATCTGGCGCGCCCCCACCGGCGGCGCGGTCAGCATGCACCTGTTCAGCGAGCCCGATTACGTCAAGCTGCGCATTACCGAAAGCCCGCCGCTGGATTCGCAGCGCAGCGCCAGCCGGCTGGCGGCGCTTACCGACTTCTTCGGCCGCCGTCCGCCGCAGGGCGGCGAGCCACCGTCCCGGCAAAGCAGCGCACTGCTGCTGACGCGGCGCATGGTGGAAATGCACGGTGCCGTGCTGAGCGCTGAGAGTGACGGCTGCGACAGCGACAAGGTCAGCGTCTGCATCGCGGTCCGGTTCCCGCGCCATATGCGCCAGGCCTGAACGCGGCTCCGCCGCCGATATCGATGTAGTTTTTACCCGCCCGGCGCCAACGCTACGCGTACCACTTGCCCGCGGCGCCATCGCGCGGTGGCCGCGCGCCACGGTATGGCTGCGTTCACACGCGCGCCGCAGCGCCTGCCTGCGTGCAAGGCCGCTGACAAATTTCTGGCCCGCCCCTTGCATGGATCAAGCACCCTAAACCAAGGAGGGAACAACCATGCCCAACGCCAGCCGCAAGTCCGCCCAGGCCGAGCAGGTTGCACAGAAGCCGTCCCGGGCGAAGTCCGCGACCGCCACGCGGTCCGCGCAGTCCACCAGGGTCACGCCATCGGCGCGTGCCGGCAGCGCGCCGGCCACCCGCAGCAGCGGGCCGTCCGCGGGCAAGGGCGCAGCCGGCAAGCCGGCCGCGGGCACCCGGCCGCGCGGCAAGGAAGCCAAGACCTACCAGGCCGCCGTCGACGATTCGCTCGAGATGACCTTCCCGGCCAGCGATCCGATCTCGCCCAGCGCTGCCATGCACGCCGAGAAGAAGACGCAGACCGCGCGCGACGACGTCGACTGGAAGCTCAGGGAAGGCAGCCAGGAGCAGCCGGTAGGCGCGAAGCCGGCCGGCCAGCGCAAGGGCGCAGCCGCGGAGCCTGGGCGCTCGGGCAAGCCTGCTGCAAAGACGGGGGCGAAGGCGAGCGCGAAGGCGGGTTCGAAGGCGAGCGACATGCCGGCCGCCAAGCCGCCGACCCGGACAGCTGCCAAATCCACGGCCAGGTCCGCAATGACCGGGTCCGCCGCGACCAGGTCGGCGACGGCCAAGCCTGCCGCCAAGTCCGCTGCGAAGCCTGCTGCGAAGCCCGCTACCAAGCGCGCAGCCAAGCCTGCCGCAAAGACCGGCGCAGCGGCCGGGGGCAAGGCCGGGGCCAGGACTGCGGCCAAGTCCGCCAAGCCGGGCAAGTCGGCCAAGCGCTGAGGAGCGTGCCTGCCCCCTTTAGTCCACCTTGAGTCCAAGCGCCGCGGCGTGGCTGCCACCCGCACCGCCGCGGTTCCGAACACATCGATGAACGAAAAGGAGCCACCATGTCCGCCATCATCGCTGGCCGCTTCGACAGCTTCGCCACCGCCGAGACCACCGCAAGCCGGCTGCGCGCGCAGGGGTTTGCCGACCAGGACCTGAACCTGTTCTACGTGAACCCGCCCGGGCAGCACGCCGCCTATGCCATCGGCGGCGACCACGCCGCGGACGCCGGCGCGCGCAAGGCGGGCGTGGGCGCCATCAGCGGGGTGCTGATCGGCGCCGCCGTGGGCGCCGCGGTTGGTGCGGCGCTGGTCGCCGCGCTGGGCGCGACGCCACCGCTGTCGATCCTGGTGCTGGTATTCGCGGTCGGGCTGGGTGCCTACCTGGGCTCGCTCGCGGGTGCGCTGGCACTGGCGCGCCATGCCGGACGCAATCCGCGCACCGGCCAGCCGCCGGTGCGCAATGCCGGGGTCGTGCTGGCGGCGCACCTGACCAGCACGGACACCGCCGCGGCGGACACGGTCGCGACCGTGTTGCGCCAGGGCGGCGCCAAGGATGTCGAGCGCGCCGACGGCGAGTGGGTCGATGGCCGCTGGGCCGACTTCGATCCGCTGGTACCGCCGGTGCCGGCCGACACGCGCGCACGCCGCTAGCGCATCGTCGCTACGCATTTCGCCCCAACCCGCTACCCGAGCAGCCAAACGGAGGTATCCATGAATCCAGTCCAACCTGAAACGCCCGGCGCCGAACATCCGCACGGCGCCTCGATCGTCGGCGGCATCGACCGCAATTCCCCGGGACCCGGCCCGTTCGTGATGGCGGCCGACACGCTCGAGGGCAACAAGGTGGTTGACCCGGCCGGCGACGATATCGGCACCATCGACCACATCATGATCGACGTGCTCGGCGGCCGCGTCGCCTATGCCGTGCTGGCCATGGGCGGCTTCCTCGGCATCGGCGAAAAGCTGTTCGCGCTGCCGTGGTCCGCGCTGACGCTGGACACGCGGCGCAAGTGCTTCGTGCTCGGCGTCGAGAAGGACCGGCTCAAGGCCGCGCCAGGCTTCGACAAGGACCACTGGCCGACCATGGCCGATTCGCAATGGGCCACCAGCATCCACCAGTACTACGGCATCTCGCCGTACTGGGAAGCCGACCGCTATGACCCCTGGGGTTGATCGCAACTCATCGGGTCATTAGCACCTCGTAAACGCCAGGGCGCCGGAGCAAACCTCCGGCGCCTTGTGGTTTAGCGTTGTCGTTCAGACCTTGTGGTTCACCTGCCCGGCCGGCTTGTCGGCCGGGTCGGCGTGCCTGCCGCTACCGGCGGGCTGTCCCTGCGGCTCGGGCGCGGGCGGCTGCCGCGTCGACAGCGCGTTATGCACGCCCAGCACGCCGGGACTGACCGCCGCGGCCTTTTCCACGCGCTGCGCGGTGTCTACGTCTTCCACGCAGCCGCGCACGGTCACGCGCCGGTCGGCCACCTCGAGCGTCACGCCGTCGGGAAAGCGGCCATCGAAGGCTGCGGCAATCTGGGCGCGTACGGCCACGCGCAGGGCTTCGTCATCGGCGGAAGGGGTTGCGCTCATCGCGGCTCCTGGTCGATGCGGCTTCAGCGCGCGGGCGCCGAAGGCGTGGAGATCGACGCCAGCGCCTCGCCGGCATCGCGCGTATCGGCACTCTTGCTGGCGAGGTCGCCCAGCGACACGATGCCCACCAGGGCATGGTCGTGATCGAGCACCGGCAGGCGCCGCACCTGCGCGGCTTCCATCTTGTGCTGCGCGTCTTCGAGCGATTCGTCTTCGAGGCACCATTGCACTTGCGGCGACATCGCATCGGCCACGCGCGTGGCCTGCGGCGGCTGGCCGCCGGCGGTGGCGCGCACGGTGATGTCGCGGTCGGTCAGCATCCCGACCAGGCGCCGGCCGTCGCAGACCGGCAGCGAGCCGACATGCAGGTCCGCCATCAGCTGCGCGGCATGCTGGATGGTTTCATCGGGGGTGATATAGGCCGGCTGGCGCGTCATGATGTCGACGACGCGGCGCGGCGCGCGGGGTTGCGTGGCAGGGGACTGGAACATGGCTGGCTCCGTTTGCTTGGGACCGACACCGCGTGCGGATCGGGCCCTGGTCAACAGGGCGGCGTTCCGGCAATCCGGCAACCACCGGCGCACGGGAGTCGCCGCTTCGTCACGGAATGCGGCGCAAGAAGCGTTCCCGTCGCCCACGTACGCCCCGCACGCATGAACGCGGTCACGCTGCCGGCAAGATTTATCACCCGATGTAGAAACGAAAGGTGTAGGGCGGGGCAAGTGCTGCGCCCGTTGTAGGACTGCGCCCGCTGCACATTGGCGATGCGCTCCATACAATGAAATCAGCATGCCGCCCAGGTCATCGCCAGTCCCGGCGGCCAATCCGGCAACTTATCCGTGGGAGTGCAACGATGCGCAAATCCAGCCCCATCCTGCCCGGCGTTGGCCATCGGCCCGGCGCCGGCAAACGTGCCACCGTGCTGCACCTGTTCGACCGCTTTGCCGGCGGCGCCACGCGCCATGCCGGGTCGCCGACCGCCTTCGTGCTGGCGGTCGGCGTGGTGGTGGCGTGGGCGCTCACCGGCCCGATGTTCGGGTACTCCGAAACCTGGCAGCTGGTCATCAATACCGGCACCACCATCGTCACCTTCCTGATGGTGTTCCTGATCCAGCAGAGCCAGAACAAGGACGCCGTGGCGGTCCACCTGAAGCTCAACGAACTGCTGGCCTCGCACCGCGAGGCCAGCAACATGCTGGTGTCGATCGAAGACCTGGATGAAGACGAACTGCGCCAGCTGGTCAGCTTCTACCGCCAGCTGGCCGAGCTGGCCGACCAGGAAGACGGCATCAAGACCAGCCATTCGCTCGACGAGGCGCGCGAGAACCACGCCGCCAAGCGTCACGCGCGGGCCGCGCGCGGGCATCCGCCCGCCGCGACCGCCGGCGGCACACCCGCAACCCCCGCCTCGGCAGCCTCCTAGCTTGCCGGCCAGCGGCCCCTTGCGCAGGATCCATGCGACCAACCGAAACAGGAGCAGGCCGTGACCGCATCCAGTAACGCAAGCAAGCGAAAACCGGTGCTGCCGGCTGCGGGTCCGGCAGCCGCGCAGCAGAGCAGCCGCCCGGTGATGGCCTACGGCTGCGACACCCTGGACCGGGCCGACAGCCACCATGGCATGACCCTTGCCAATATTGCCCGCAAGGTGGCCCGGATTGCCGGCCAGCCGTTCGCCGGCGGCTACGCCGGGCCAGCGGCGGGACGGCCCGCGCCGTACCTGGTGCCGGCGCAGACGCTGGTCGGCCACGAACTGGCGGCAAGCCTGGGCGTGCAGGGCGAGGGTGATCTCTTCGGTGGCGTGGTGCCATATGCGTTCGTCGCCACCAAGGCGATCACGCACGGCCTGGTCGAGCCCGGTGCCGCGGCGCCACGGGGCTGGTCCGAGGCCTTCGTGCGGCGCGTGGTGGGCGCCACGCTGCCGGGCTTTACCGCGTTCAGCCTCGGCGATGCGCGCATCGCGGCGCTGCGCCTGCTGACGCTGGGGCCGGTGCGGCTGAAGGATACCGGCGGTGTCGGCGGGCTGGGCCAGCGCGTGGTCGACGGCGAAGCTGCGCTGGAGGAAGCGCTGGCCGCGCTTGCCCCGGAGCAGGTCGAGCGCGACGGCCTGGTGGTGGAGCGCGACCTGCGCGCGCCGCAGACCTTCAGCGTCGGCAAGGTGGTGCTGGCGGGACTGGAGGCGAGCTATTGCGGCACGCAGGGGCTGACCGAGAACAACCGCGGCCAGAAGGTCTACGGCGGCTCGACCCTGACCATGGTGCGCGGCGGCTTTGACGCGCTGCTGCAGCAGCCGTTCGACGCCCGCATCCTCGCCGCGGTGCGCGCGGCGATGGTGTACCACGAGGCCGCGCTGGCCTGCTATGGCGAGGGCGGCGGCATGGTGCTGTCGCGCTGCAACTACGACGTCGCCTTCGGCGCGCCGGCCGGCGGCGCCAATGGCGGGCAGATGCTCGGTGGCGTGCTCGAGCAGTCCTGGCGCGTCGGCGGTGCCACCGGTGCCGAACTGGCAGCGCTGGCGGCGTTGCGCGACGACCCGGGGCGCACGCGCGTGGTGGCGTCGACGCGCGAGGTCTACGGCAACGACGTGCGCGTGCCGGATGACGCCGAGATCTACTACCAGGGCGAAGACCGCCATGTCGGCCCCCTGACCAAGTACGCACGACTGGAGTTCGAATCCGATGGCAACGCATGAAGAACTGCTGCAGATCGAAAGCGAAGGCGGCACCATTGCCGGTACCCTGATCAGCCCGGAGACCAAATTGCCGGGTGTGTTGTTCGTGCACGGCTGGGGCGGCAGCCAGCAGCAATACCTGGCGCGCGCGCGCAAGGTGACGGGGCTGGGCTGCGTCTGCCTGACCTTCGACCTGACCGGCCATGCCGGCACGCGCGCGCAATACGAGACCGTCAGCCGCACGCGCAACCTTGCCGACGTGGTGGCGGCCTACGATGTGCTGGTGCGCCAGCCGGAGGTTGACCGCAACGCGATCGCGGTGGTGGGCAGCAGCTATGGCGGCTACCTGGCGGCGCTGCTCAGCAGCCTGCGCCAGGTGCGCTGGCTGGCGTTCCGGGCCCCGGCGCTGTACATGGACACGGGCTGGGACCTGCCCAAGCGCCAGCTGCACCGCGAGCAGGACCTGGTGACCTACCGGCGCAGCATGGTGCCGCCCGCCAGCAATCGCGCGCTGCGCGCCTGCACCGCGTTTACCGGCGACGTGCTGGTGATCGAATCCGAGCACGACCAGATCGTGCCCCATGCCGTGGTGATGAGCTATGTCGATTCCTGCATCCATGCCAACTCGCTCACCTACCGCGTGATCAAGGGCGCTGACCATGGCCTGAGCGACGAGGAATTCCAGCGCACCTACAGCAGCATGCTGGTCAACTGGCTGCGTGAAATGGTCACCGTGGCCCGCGCCGGCCCGGTCACCGCCGAGCGCGCGGTGCCACCGGCGCCGCCAAAGCCCGCGCCGCCCTCGCCCGACGCCGGGCTCGAAACCCCGCAGCCCGAGTCGGCCAGCGCGCCGGGCGCCGCCTGAGCTCGCGCGCCCATGGACAGCACGCTGCCCGCCACCGAAGCCTCCGCCGCGCTCGACACGGTGCTGCGCGAAGCGGGGCTGCGCTATGTCGACGACGGCAGCCCGGGCATCACGCGCCGGCGCCACGGCAGCGGCTTCAGTTATACGGGCCCGGACGGCAAGCGCGTGAGCGATGCCGCCACGCTGGCGCGCATCGCGGCACTGGCGATCCCGCCGGCCTATGAGTCGGTGTGGATCTGCCCCGATCCGCACGGCCACTTGCAGGCCACCGGGCGCGATGCGCGCGGGCGCAAGCAGTACGTCTACCACCCGCAATGGGCCACGCTGCGCGACACCGACAAGTACGCGCGGCTGGCGGCGTTCGGCGCCGCGCTGCCGCGCCTGCGCGCGCGCGTGGCGCGCGACCTGCGCCGCAACGGCATGCCGCGCGAGAAGGTGGTGGGCGCGGTGGTGCTGCTGCTCGACGCCACGCTGGTGCGCGTCGGCTCGCCGCGCTACGCGCGCCAGAACCGCACCTACGGCCTGACCACGCTGCGGCGGCGCCACGTGACCGTGCGCGGCAGCCGGCTGCGTTTCCAGTTCACGGGCAAGAGCGGCATCACGCACGACGTCTCGGTCAACGACCCGCGCCTCGCGCGCATCGTGCGCAACTGCGCCGACCTGCCGGGCCAGTGCCTGTTCAAGTACCGTGACAGCGACGGCGAGATCCGCGAAATCGGCTCGGCCGATGTCAACGCCTACCTGCAGGAAGTGACCGGCGGGGACTTTACCGCCAAGGACTTCCGCACCTGGGCCGGCAGCGTGCATGCGCTGGCGATCCTGCGCAAGCTGCCGGAAGCGTCCAGCGAGACTGCGCGCCGCAAGGCGGTGACCGATGCCATCCGCGAGGTCGCGAACCAGCTGCGCAACACCGTCGCGGTGTGCCGCAAATGCTATGTGCACCCCGACGTCATCGATGCCTACCTGGCCGGCGTGCTGCAGGCGCGCGGGCGCGCGCCCGCCATGACGCGGCTGCGCGCGGACGAGGCGCGGCTGCTGCAATTGCTGGCGGCAGGGCAGTCCCAGCCAGCCAACGGCAAGAAAGGCAATAGCGGTTAATCGTCCGCGGCCGGGCGCTCAGCAACCCAGGGCGCCGATATAGCCAGGCAGGTCCTTGGCCTCGCGCGAGTGCGCCAGTTTGAACGCGCTCGCCACCGCAAAGGCAAAGTGATGCGGCGTGTCGAACGGTCCCGGCACGTGGCGCCGGAAGAAGTCTGCCCAGCGGAAATCTGGGTAGGCGGTCTTGACCTTGCGATAGCCGCCCGCCAGCTGCACGAAGGCCTCCAGGCTGCGGTAGGGGTCGTCGCGCATATCGTGGATGGCCTCGGGGAGTTCGGTCAGGGGCCGCCGGCGCCCATGCTCGTCGTAAGGATGGACCAGGTGATTGGCGACCATGTGGCGCCAGAACGCAGACACGTCCATGTCGCTGAGGTCGGCACGCACGAGGCCGGGCACATGGGTCAGTCCCAGGTCATGCCAGGCGCGCACCCAGTGGTGATGGTCGACCACATAGAGCGTCTGCTCCGGTCCGATTACCAGGTGCACGCGGTGCCGGTCCAGGAACGCCGCGCGCGCCTCGGGCGCAATGCGGCGCGTGACGTGGATCTTCTGCGCCACGTGGTAGCCGCCCACCGTGATCTGGGTGGGACGCAGCGCGTCCAGCGGCACCATCAGCTTGCTGTCGGGCGCCAGCTTGCGCGGCGCCCGCCGCGGGGCGGGCGCCGTGTGCGCGGGGGCCTGGCCGGAGGGCAAGGCTCAGCTCTTGTTGAGCGTGCGGTCCGGCGAAGTGCCGCCCGCCGACGCCGTGTCGCTGCTGCCGGTCGAGGTGTCGCCGCCCACCTCGGAGCCTGCCGCCCACGAACTGCCTTGCTGGCGCTGCACGCGCAGGCGGTTGTTAACCTCGGTGACGCCGAACACCGCATCGGCGATCTCCTCGACCACGTATTTCTCGCGGCGCTCGCTGACGGTGCCGTCCAGCGTCACGACCCCATTAGCTACCTCGACGCTGACTTCGCCGACGTCGATATACGGGTTCATCGCCAGGCGTTCGCACACATCCTCGCGCACGCGCTCGTCAGAGCGCCGGTAGCCCTTGGGGCCGGTGGCGCGGCGGCCGGCATGCTGCCCGCCCTGCGTGCCGGAGGCGCTGGCCTGGCCGGCGAACGGCGTGCGGCGGCGGTAGCCGGGGTCGTCCGGGTAGACGCGCTGCCCGCCGCTGAACGACTGGCCGCCGCGACCCGAATCGCCAAAGTAGCCGCCGCCGTAGCTGGGCTGTCCGCCCCGCTGGTCGCGGTCGCGTTCGCTGCCTTCCTGCCAGTGCATGGCACGACCGCCTTCGCTGCGGCCGCGCTCCGAGCCCCAGCCGCCCTGGCCGCGCTGATTGCGTTCGCTGCGTTCGTCGCGCTCATAGCGCTCGCCGCTGGATTCGCTGCGGCGCCCGCGCGGACCGAAACGGTCTTCGTCGCGATAGCCGTAGCCCGATTCGCGTTCCTGGCTGCGGTAGCCGCTGTCCTGCTGCGGCGGCCGGTAGCCGCCATAGGCGCTGCTATACGGATGGCCGCTGCCGCCGACATCGGCGGCGCCATAGCCGCTCTCGCCCCAGCTGCCGCGGCGCTGGCCGGCGGGCGTGTCCTGCTGATACCACGGGCCGCCGTGGCGCGAGGATTCGCGCTCGCTGCCCATGTTGCGGCCCTGGCCGCGGCTTTCGTTGCGCTGTTCCTGACGGCGCTCGTCGCGATCCTGGTCGCGGCGGCTTTCTTCCCAGCGCTGGCGGCTTTCATAGCCCTGGCCACCATACTCGCCCCGGCGCGAGCTGCTTTCGCCGCGCCAGTCCTCGCCCCATTCCTGCCCCCAGTCCTCCGAGCCGCGCCCCTCGCTCTCATCGCGCATCCTTTGCTCGGGTCCGCGTTCGCGGCGTTGCGCTTCGGGCCGGCCGCGGCTGCCGCGGTCATTGCGGAAGTTGAACATATCTGCCTCCTGGCGGTGAGGCCCCGCGCGCCGGCACTGCCCGCAGGCATGTGCGGCAGGCGCCGGAAGCCGTTGACGTTTCGAATATGGAGAAAGCCGCAAAATCCGTGCCCCGGCGTGCAGACGAGCCGGCGCAGTGCCGCATACGCGCGCGCTGTAAGGTTTGCCGTGCGATGTAAGGGTTACGGGCAGCACCGCCGGGCCGGCGCCGCCGCGCCGCCGGCATGCGGGCGCCCGCGCCTTGCGCTTTGCGGCATGGAACTTGCGCGCCACCCTGGCATCTTGCATTGCCGCGGCGCGCCGTCACGCCGGCGTCGCATGGCGCGGCCAATCCCGACAGGAGACACTGCCATGTCCACACCCAAGAGCGTCCCGCCCCAGCACCAGTCGCGCCAGCCGGGCCTGGAAGCCCCGATGCGCCCGCAGCCGGACAGCGGCGCGGACGATTATGTCGGCAGCGGCCGGCTCAACGGTCGTGTCGCGCTGGTCACCGGCGGCGACAGCGGCATCGGCCGCGCCATTGCGGTGGCGTTTGCGCGCGAAGGCGCCGATGTCGCCATCGCTTACCTGAACGAACATGCGGACGCGCGCGAGACCGTCAACCTGGTCGAGCAGGCCGGCCGCAAATGCCTGGCCATCGCCGGCGACCTCGCCGACTGCGACCACGCCGAGGCGGTCGCGCGGCAGACGCTGCAGCAGTACGGCAAGCTCGACATCCTGGTCAACAATGCCGCCGAGCAGCATCCCAAGGAATCGCTCGAGGAAGTCGAGGCCAGCCAGGTCGAGGCCACCTTCCGCACCAACGTGTTTGCGATGTTCCACCTGACGCGCGCGGTGCTGCCCCACCTGAAGGCCGGTGCGTCGATCCTGAACACCACTTCGGTCACCGCCTATCGCGGCAGCAAGCACCTGCTCGACTATTCCGCGACCAAGGGCGCGATCGTGTCGTTCACGCGCTCGCTGGCGCTGCAGGTGGTGGAGCGCGGCATCCGCGTCAACGGCGTGGCTCCGGGCCCGATCTGGACGCCGCTGATTCCGTCCACCTTCAGCCCCGAGGAAGTGGCGCAATTCGGCAAGAAGACGCCCATGGGCCGCCCGGGGCAACCGTTCGAGGTCGCCGGGGGCTATGTGTTTCTGGCCTCGGATGCGGCCAGCTATATCACCGGGCAGATCCTGCACATCAATGGCGGCGAGGTCGTGAACGGATGAGCGAGCGGGCTTGCGCCATGCGCGTGCATGTAGTTCGGCGCCGCGTTTGCAAATATTGCATGCAGCGGTCCCGCCGCCTGCCGTGCCGTGCAGATCCTGCGCGGGCGTGGCTCTTGCAATGCAGGTGAGATCAGCCTGCCGCCATCGCCAATCTCTGGGAGGCATCATGTCATCGATCATCGCGGGACGTTTCGATTCGCTCGCCAGCGCAGAGGATGCCGCGCGCACCTTGTTCGCGCGCGGCTTCTCGGTGTGGGAGGTATCCATCGTGTCAGTGCAGGACCCTGCCAGGGAACAGCAGGACGACGACACCGCCGCGCAGCAGCGGGCCGACAACGTCATGCTGGCCGCGTGCGTCAACAACGGGCTGGGTTCGGTGGTCATCGACGTGCTGCGCGAAACCGGCGCCAGCCAGCTCGAGCGCGCGCAGGGCACCTGGGAATGTGGGCAGTGGACCGATTTCGATCCGGCCCGGCACGGCGAGCCGGTGCGCGAGGGCGAGGGCGAATACTGGCCGCGGCCGCTGGCCAGCGACGCCACCGCCGAGGAGAGCACCGGCAACGAAGACCCCGGCAGCGAGCTCGAGCACTTCGTCAACCAGAAACGTGCCGAACACGACTGAACGCCCCGCCGAGCCGGCCCCCGGCGCCGAGCCCCTCGTCGCGCCGGTGGTGGTGCCGCGCTGCCCGCGCGGCAAGGCCGTGGCCGAACTGGCGCGGCTGCGTCCGACGCAGCTGACGCTCGGCTACATCCACGTCCACCACAAGATGGAAGTCACGCAGCGCCACGCCGATCCGGAAGACCGCGAGGTGCTGCAGCGCTTCATGCGCCGGCATCGCATCAAGACCGTGGCAGGGCCGGGCGGAGAGCTTTATATCGTCGACCACCACCACTGGGCGCGCGCGTGGCTGGACCTCGGCTACCAGCTGGCGCCGGTGCGGGTGCTGGCAGACTTCAGCGATCTGGACGGCGCCGCGTTCTGGAAGCGCATGCGCGAGCTGGGCCATGTCCATCCCTACGATGAACACGGCAAGCGCAAGGGGCAGAAGGCCTTGCCCTCGACCGTGCGCAGCATGCGCGACGACCCGTACCGCAGCCTGGCCGCCTTTGCCCGCGAAGCGGGCGCGTACCGCAAGCCGGACAGCGCCTACGGCGACTTCTGCTGGGCCGGCTTCCTGCGCAAGCGGGTGGAGCAGGACCTGGACAGCATTGCGGGGTTCGGGCTGGCGCTGGCGGAATCGATCAAGCTTGCACGCAGTCCTCGCGCCAGGCGCCTGCCGGGATATTGCGGTGGACCGCTGGAGGGGAAGACCGGCAAACCGGCGAAGCCGGTGAAGACCGGCAAGGGCAAGAACGGCAGGGCCGGATAGCAACAGGGCAGGCGTGTGCCTGCCCTGTGCTGGTATGCCGCCGCGCCGGCAGCGCGGCCCGGCCTCATGTGCAAGGCCGTTGCCTACCGGTCAACGTTCCGACTTGTGCTTCGGCATGCCCTTGGTCTTGGTCGAAGCCATCTTGTCGAGTTCCTTCTCGCTCATCGACTTGTACATCGAGCGGGAAGGTCCCTTCAGCGAACCGGCCTTCTTTTCGCCGCGCTTTGCGGAGAGCGCCGCACCGGCGGCCTGCTGTTGCGCCTTGGATTTTGCTGGCATCTGAGTCTCCTTGCGAAAGGTGAAAAGGTTGAAAGGACCGGGCGCACGCTGTCGCGCGTGCCCGCGCTTCGTTATAGGTGCCAGGCGCGGCCGCGACAAGCGCGGCCGGCACGCAACCGGCTTGCGCGCTCCGTGCCGCGGTGCGCTGCCTGCCGGGCGCTAGATCCGGCCCAGCACCACCAGCAGCACCACGATCAGGACGATCAGTCCCAGGCCGCCGCTCGGCCAGTAGCCCCAGCCGGAACTGTACGGCCAGGCCGGCAGGGCGCCGATCAGCAGCAGGACGAGGATGATCAGAAGGATGGTGCCGATGCCCATGGCGTGCTCCTTGTTCGTGGATCGGGGAAGCCGCGCGGCTTCCGACTCCGAGGCGGCTCCGCAGAGCCATCCGCTTACCGTTCAGCGTAGAACAAGGGGTGCGGGCATCCCTCCGGGCAGGGACTGATATCGATGTAGGAATCGGACGACGCCCAAGTGCGGGCAAGGCGACCCGCGCGGCCTGCGCGGGCAGTGTTCAGGCCGTGTTCAGCCCGTGTTCCACCGCATAGACCGCCACCTGCACCCGGCTGGCCAGGTTCAGCTTCTTCAGGATGTTCTGCACGTGGATCTTCACCGTGCTTTCGGCCACGCCCAGGTCGCGCGCGATCTCCTTGTTGCTTTCGCCGCGGGCCAGGCCCTGCACGATCTCGCGCTCGCGCGCGGTCAGCCGCGGCGCTTCTTCCTGGCGCGGGGCGGCCACGGGCGCGGGCGCGCGGAACTGGGCCACCAGCTTGGCGGTCATGCTGTCGGAGATCACCGGCTCGCCGGCGGCGGCGCGGCGGATGGCGGCGATCAGCGCCTCGGTCTCGATGTTCTTGATCAGGTAGCCGCGCGCGCCGCCGCGCAGCGCAGCGGCCAGCTCCTCGGCCTCCTCGGACACCGTCAGCACGATCACCGCGGTCTGGGGCAGGTCCTCGACCAGCAGCTGCAGCGCTTCGAGCCCGGACAGGCCCGGCATGTTCAGGTCGAGCAGGATCACGTCGGGGCGGTGCTGCTTGGCGCGCTTGATGCCTTCCACGCCGTCGGCGGCTTCGTCGACGATTTCGAAGTCGGGCTGGCGCTGCAGCAGCGCGCGGATGCCCGAGCGGAACAGGGTGTGGTCGTCGATCAGCAGGATGCGGATGGTCATGGCTGGGTCTCGCTCGGGAGGGGCAGGCGGCTAAGGCTGGTGATGGGCCTGGCGCTGCGGTCGCGCCGCGCGGCGCCCTGGCTGCCGGCGGGCAGCACCAGTTCGATGCGCACGCCGCTGCCGGGGCTGGCCTGCACGTGCAGCTGTGCCCCCAGCCGCGCGGCGCGTTCGCGCATGATGCTCAGGCCGATATGCGCGTCGGCGCGGGTGGTCAGTTCGTCGGGATCGAAGCCTTCGCCGTCGTCCTGCACCACCAGGCGGAAGTCGCGGCCATGGCTGAGCGCCACCGCCACGTGCGCCGCCATGGCGTGCTTGCGCACGTTGGAAAGCGCCTCCTGCAGGATGAACAGCACCTGCAGCTGCTGCTCGGGCGACAGCGGCCAGGCGCCGCCGCGTTCGTCGATGGCCAGCGTGGCCTCGGTGCGGCATTGCCGGCGAAAGCGCCCGACGGTCTCTTCCACCGCCGGGCGCAGCTCGCCGGTGCCCAGGCGCGAGCGGAAATTGTTAAGCAGCTCGCGCACGTCCTGGTAGCTCTCTTCCACGCCATGGCGCAGCATCGGCACCAGTTCGCGGGTCTCGGCCAGGTCGTCGCGCGCGACCGCGTCGTCCAGCAGCTGGACCTGCAGGTTCAGGTAGTTCAGCCCCTGCGCGATGCTGTCGTGCAGTCCCTGCGCCACCAGGTTGCGCTCTTCCACCACCGCCAGCTGGCGCGCGGTGGCGGACAGGCGCAGGTGTTCCAGCGCCGTGCCCAGGTGCTGCGCCAGCGTCTGGAGCAGTTGCCGGTCCGACGGCGGCAGCTTACGCGGCGCGCGGAAGTGCAGCGCGAACATGCCGGTGGCGCCGCGCTGGCTTTCGATGCGGAACGCCGCCAGCGACTGGAAGCCGTCGCGGCCGCACGGCGTTTCGTCGGCCGCGCCGGCACGCGCCGCGCCGCGCAAGTCGACGATGGCGATCACGGCCTCGCGCGTGGCATCGCCGCAATGGCAGCCGTCGGCCGAGGCGCAGGAATCGGCCTCGGCCAGCGCCGCCGGCAGGCCCGCGGCGGCCAGCAGGTGCATGCGGCCGTGGCGGCTGTCGAGCACGCGCACGCTGCCGCCATCGGCATCGAACTGGCGCATCACCCGCGCCAGGAAGCCTTGTGCCATGGCTTCGGCGTCGGCTGCCTGGTTGAGGAAGGCGGCCATCTCGTACAGCGTTTCCAGGTCGCGGTTGTGGCGCTCCAGCTCGGCGGTCTTCTGCGCCACGCGTGCTTCGAGGTCGTGGTACAGGCCCTGCAGCTCGCCCGCCATGCGGTTGAAGCCTTCGCTGAGGGTGCCGAACTCGTCGCGGCTTTCCACCGGCAGGCGCAGCGAGAATTCGCGCGCGGCCATGCGCCGCAGACCGTCCTGCAGCCGCAGCACCGGCAGGATGATCCACAGGTAGAGCAGGTAGATCACGGCGACCGTGCCGATGCAGGCCATCAGCGCCAGCGCGGTCTGCGACAGGCGCAGCAGGTCGGTCTTGCGCGCGCTGTCGTGTTCGATCATGACGACCAGGCGGTCGGCCTGCGCGACAAAACCCGGCAGCGCGGCAATGTATGCGGCGGGCGATGCGCCGGCCACGGCCAGCGGTCTTAGCCGCTGTTGCCAGTCATGGGTGACGCGGGTCATCTGCGTATGGATGGCGGGCTCGTCCGGCAGGAACAGCGGCCGCGCCGCGTCGCCTTTCTTCAGCAGCGCCAGGGTGGCGTTGAGCGCCTGCACCTGCGCGGGCAGGTCATTGGCGCGGCCCGCGTGCGCCAGCGCCAGCTCGATCGCCACGCGGTTGGCGCGCATGCGCAGGCTGCCGGCATCGTTGATGGCGGCGCCGGCGCCTTCCAGCTTCCAGGACAGCCACAGCGTGCCGGAGATCATGCCCAGCACCACCAGCAGCACGGCCAGCGACAGCGAGATGATGCGCGTGGAAAGTCGGTGCCGCAGCGCGGGCAACGCGGATGCCGCCGTGGCGGAGGCGGCAGGAGGATCGGTATCTGACATGGTGGTATCGGGGGCTACCAGGGGTCACGCAAGGAGTCGGAAGCGATTTTCTCCGCGCGACAGGCTGGGCTACCTGCGCCAGATCAAGGAAACCCGGCTTTGGCGCGAGTATGTGCCCGCAGCGGCGCATCGCGTGCAGGGCGTGTGGCGCCAGGGCGGTTTCCATCACACCGTGATATGTAAAGCCCGCGCCGGACTTGGTCCCGGTCAAGTCCCTGCACGGCGTTGCGCCCTAGCATCGGGCATTTCGTCCGGGACTGGAGAGAAGAAGCGATGGCCGTATCCACTTCAATCGGCGCACGCATGCGTCACCGCCGTCACGCCACGGGGCGCGCATGAAAGGCGCGGATCTCGACTACGCGCGCGCGCCGCGGCCTGCGCTGGTGTTCGGGTGCCTGATGCCGGCGCCGTGGCTGGGCGCGGCCGCGGGGCTGCTGCTGGCTGCGGGGCCGGCGACCGGTCTGCCCGATCGCTTCGCGCCGCTGGCGCTGGCTGGGGTGCATGCGCTGGCGCTGGGCATGCTGCTGCCAGTGATGGTCGGGGCGCTGTTCCAGATGATGCCGGTGGTGGCGCGCGTGGACGTTCCTGGTGCCGGGCGGCTGGCGCCGTTGATGGCCGCGACCGGCGCGGCGGTCGCGGCTGCGCTCGGTTTCGGCTTGCTGCGCGGTGAGCCGGCGGCGTTGCGGGTTGCGGCTGCCCTGGGCGCGGTGCTGCTGCTGGCGGGCGCGGCGCTGCTTGCCGCGGGCCGGCGCGTGGCCGCGGTGGACGCCACCACGCGCACGCTGGCCGGCATCGGCGCGCCGCTGATGGTGGCGGTGGTCGCCGGCATCGCGCTGGCGGGTACCTTGGGCGGGCTGTGGCGCGTGCCGGTGGCGCAGGCGCTTGGCCTGCATATGGCGTGGGCACTGGGCGGCTGGCTGGCGGCGCTGGTCAGCGGGGTCGCGGCCACGGTGCTGCCGATGTTCTGGCAGACGCCGCGCGCGCCGGCGGCGCTGGCGCGCTGGCTGCCGCTGGGTCATTGGGCGCCGCTGGCGGTGTTCAGCGCCGCGCTGGTGCTGTGGCCACGGGAGCCGGTGCTGGCACGGGCCGCGCTGGTGGTGTGGCTGTCGTTCGTGGCGGTGCTGGGGGCATGCGGGCTCGCCGGCACGCTGCGCGCGCGGCGGCGCCACGATCCGCTGTGGCCGTTGTGGCCGGTGGCATGCGCCAGCATGCTCGGCGCGGCGGTGCTGGGAGCGGCGGCGGTGGTCCTGCCCGCGGCGGCGCTGCCGCTGGCGTGGTGGGCCGGCACGATGGCGCTGGTCGGCGTGGGCGTGCTGCCGGTGACGGCGATGCTGGGCAAGATCGTGCCGTTCCTGGTATGGCTGCACCTGCGCCGGGTGTTGCCGCCCAGGGCGCGCGTGCCGGCGATGCAGGCGATCATCGCGCCGGGCAGTCAGCGCGGGCAGGGGTGGCTGCTGCTGGCGGCCTACGCGGTGCTGCTGGCGCTGCCGCTGGCGCCGGCGTTGCTGGCCCGCGTCGGCGGGCTGCTGCTGGCGGGGGCCAATGCATGGCTGGGATGGCAATTGCTGGCGGCGCTGCGCTGCATGCGGCGGATGCGCAGGTGTGGAGGGTTGCCGCCGCGTGTTGTGGAGGGGATGGGCGTGCCGCCGGTTTGCTCCCCTCTCCCGCCTGCGGGAGAGGGGCGGGGGTGAGGGCAGGCGGTGGCAATAGCGACAGCCTTTACTTCGTCGATGCTCTCGCCCTCACCCCCAACCCTCTCCCGCAAGCAGGAGAGGGAGCACACAAACGGTCAGCCGGCCGCCGGTGTCAGCCCGGCCGGCTTCTCCCCCGTCAGCAGATAGTGCATCAGCTCCGCCACCGGGCGGATGGCCTCGCCGAACGGCAGCGCGCCGCGGCCGCGGAAGAACAGGCCGCGCTCCACGTCGCCGCGCACCGCCTGCGCGAGCTTCAGGTCGATGCAGAACTGGCCGATCCGTGCAATGCCGTCGCGCAGCCCGCAGGCCTGCAGGCAATCGAATCCTTCCAGGCATTCGCGCACGCGGGCGCGGCGCTGCAGGCGCGCTTCGCTCGACAGGTAGCGCTGCAGCCATGGCGTCAGCACCGCGCGCGCGGGCAGGCCGGCCACGCTGGTGAATTCGCGCAGGGTTTCGGGCCGCGCGGTGGCCAGCACTTGCTTGAAGGCCGGATGGGCATCGCATTCCTCGGTCACGGCGAAGGCCGTGCCGAGCTGCACCGCGGCGGCGCCTTCGCCGAGCCAGTGACGCACCTTGGCGTGGCTGTCGATGCCGCCCGCCAGGATCAGCGGGATGCTGTCCCAGGCCAGGCCCAGCTGCGCGAACAGTTCGCGGCATTCGCCCAGCACGCGCGAGAACGAGAAGCGCGGCTCGGACAGGTCCTGGATGGTGGCGGCACCCAGGTGGCCGCCGGCGTGCGCCGGGTGTTCGACCACGATGGCGTCGGGCAGCCGGCCCTTCTTCATCCAGCGGCGCAGCACCAGGCCGATGCCGCGCGCTTCGGACAGGATCGGGATCAATGCCACCCTGGGATGGCCGGCGGTCAGTTCGGGCAGGTCCAGCGGCAGCCCGGCGCCCATGACGATGGCATCGGCGCCGCTTTCGCAGGCCTGCCGCACCAGGGCAGCGTGCGAGCCGACCGCCTTCATCACGTTGACGGCGATCAGGCCGCGGCCCTCGGAGACGTTGCGCGCGGCGCGGATCTCGCGGTCCAGCGCCTCGAGGTTGGCGGCTTCGATGGCTGGCTTGCCAAGGCTGCCGCGGCTGCCGCGGGTGCGTGCCATCAGGTCGGGGTGGTGGTGGCGCAGGTCGATGCTGGCGATGGTGCCGACGCCGTTCTCGCGCGCGACGGCGCCGGCCAGCCGGTGGGCCGAGATGCCGATGCCCATGCCGCCCTGCACGATCGGCAGCAGGCGGCGGCCGCCCAGCTTGAGCCAGGGGTGATTCATAAACGGGTCTCCGGAAGGGGATGGACGCCGGGCCGCACGGCGGCCCCGGCGCGGGGATGACGCGCAAGCGTGGCACAGCGGCACGGGCCCGCGTTTGCCGCAGGTCAAGCGTGGCCGGGTGGCCTGCCATCGGCCTACGCCGACCGGCATAGCCCGTCGCGGCCAGGGTGCCGTTGGCGTGGGTTTGCGCACGGTCAAGCCCCTGCCGCGGGCGCTTGGCTAGCATCGGCCGCTGTCTTCCTTCCCCCGCGCCGCCGCCGGCGCCATCTCCGATGACCTGTTCCACTCCCGCCCGCTCCGACTCGCCTTCGGCCGCCGCGTGCGCGCCGCGCCGCCCGCAACTGGTTGCGCCCGCCGGCTCGCTGGCGGCGCTGCGCGTGGCCTTGCAGCACGGCGCCGACGCGGTCTACCTGGGCCTGCGCGATGCCACCAACGCGCGCAACTTCGGCGGCCTGAATTTCACCGAGGCCGACATCCGCACCGGCGTGGCCGAAGCCCATGCGCGCGGCGCCGAGGTGCTGTTCGCCATCAACACCTTTGCGCAGATGGGCGCGGTGGCGCAGTGGCACCGCGCCGTCGATGCGGCCGCGGACCTGGGCGCCGATGCCGTGATCATGGCCGACGCGGGCCTGATGGGCTATGCCTGCGCGCGCCATCCGGACCTGCGGCTGCACTTGTCGGTGCAGGGCTCGGCCACGCATGCCGATGCCATCGAGCTGATGCGCGAGCGCTTCAATATCCGCCGCGTGGTGCTGCCGCGCGTGCTGTCGCTGGCGCAGATCGGCAAGCTGGCGCGCCAGACCAGCGTCGAGCTGGAGGTGTTCGGCTTCGGCAGCCTGTGCGTGATGGCCGAGGGGCGCTGCCTGCTGTCGTCGTATGCCACCGGCGATTCGCCCAACAACAAGGGGGTGTGCTCGCCCGCGCATGCGGTGCGCTGGACCGAGCAGGACGGCACCATGCAGGCACGGCTGTCGGGCATCCTGATCGACAGCTACGCGCCCGGCGAGCCGGCCGGCTATCCGACGCTGTGCAAGGGCCGCTTCGAGGTCGAGGGCGAGCGCGGCTACGTGCTGGAGGAGCCCACCAGCCTGAATGCGCTGTCGCTGCTGCCGGCGCTGATCGACATGGGCATTGCCGCGATCAAGATCGAAGGGCGCCAGCGCAGCCCGCGCTATGTCGGCGACGTGGTCGGCGTGCTGCGCGCGGCGATCGACGCCGCCTGCGCCGATCCGGCGCGCTTCGCGCCGCGCCAGGAGTGGCAGGGCACGCTGGGACGCCATGCCGAAGGCGACCAGGTTACGCAGGGCGCCTACGACCGCCCCTGGCGCTGACACCATGACACCCACCTGCCTGTATCCGGACATGCCGGACCTGCCGGCCACGATGGAGCTTTCCATGCCACACACCGCCGCGGCCGCGATGCCGCACGCCGCCGCGATGCCCGGCTTCGGCATCGCCCTCGGTCCGCTGCTGTACTACTGGCCGCGCGAGGCCGTGCTGCAGTTCTATGCGTCGGTCGCCGACGCGCCGGTCGACCGCGTCTACCTGGGCGAAACCGTCTGCACCCGCCGCCATGAAATCCGCCATGCGCAATGGCTGGAGATTGCGCAGATGCTGCGCGATGCCGGCAAGGAAGTGGTGCTGTCCACGCCGGTGCTGGTCGAGTCCGACACCGATATCGCCTGGATGCGGCGCGTGTGCGCGCAGGACGACTACCTGGTCGAGGCCAACGATCCCGGCGCGGTGCGTTGCATGGGCGGGCGGCCCTTCCTCGGCGGCCCGCATCTGAATGCCTACCATGCCGATACGCTGGCGTGGCTGGCCAGCCTGGGCGCGGTGGGCTGTGTCGCGCCGGTGGAAATGGACGGCACCACGCTGGCCGCGCTGGCGGCGGCGCGGCCCGCCGGCATGCAGCTCGAAGCCTTGGTCTGGGGCCGCCTGCCGCTGGCGTTCTCGGCGCGCTGCTTTACCGCGCGCCATCATCGCCTGCGCAAGGACAGCTGCGAATTCCGCTGCATGGACTATCCCGATGGCCTGGTCGCCGCGACCGGCGAAGGGCAGGCGTTCTTCACGCTGAACGGGGTGCAGACGCAGAGCGCCACCTGCCTTGACCTGTGCGCCGAGACGCTGGCGATGGCGCGAATGGGCGTGGGGATGCTGCGCGTCAGCCCGCATTCGTCGGGCACGCTTGCGGTGGTGCAGCAGTTGGCGGCGATCCGCGCCGGGCAACGACCGCCGGCCGCCAGCGGCATCGCGCCGGCCGGTGCCCAGCCATGCAACGGCTACTGGCACGGCCGCGCCGGCATCGCCTGGGAGGCCCCGGCATGAGCGCGCTGCACAAGCTGATGGCGGGCGTGCACCGGCGCCTGCCGGCACGCGCGCGGGCGCTGCCGCTGGTGGCCGCGCTGGAGCTGGCGCGCCGCGCCGGCTGGCTGGAGCCGCCCGCGGCACTGGATGGGCATGCCTTCCTGCTGACGGTGCAGGACCTGGAGCTGGCCGTGCCGTTCCGCTGCGAAGGCGGGCGCTTCCGCGCCGGCAGCACCGACGCCGAGCCCGCGCTGACGCTGCGTGCCTGCGCCGTGGACTACCTGCGCCTGCTGGGCGGCGAGGCCGACACCGACACCCTGTTCTTCCAGCGCCGGCTGGTCATCAGCGGCGACACTGCGCTGGGGCTGGAGGTCAAGTACTGGCTCGATGCGGCGCCGCGGCCGGCGTGGGTCAGCCAGGCCGCGGCGCGGCTGGTGGCGCTGCATGGCGCCACCGCGGGACGGGTCGGCGCCGCATCCTGAGCGCGGCTCAGGCCTCGCCGTCCAGCATGAAGCGGTTGCGCCCGGCGCGCTTGGCGCGATACATCGCGCTGTCGGCGCGGTGCAGCAGCGGCTCCAGCCGCGGCGTTTCGGGCACGGCCCAGACCGCGCCCACGCTGATCGTCACCACCGGCTGCACTGGCGTGCCCTGATGCGCAATGCCCAGGTCGCGCACCGCGGCCACCATGCGGCGCGCCAGCTCGCGGGTTTCATCGCGGCTCGCGCCGGGCAGCACCGCGGCGAACTCTTCGCCGCCCAGGCGCGCGCAGAACTGCTCGCCGTGCAGCACGCCGCTGAGGGCGCCGGCGATCTGCCGCAGGCAATCGTCGCCGGCCATGTGGCCATGCAGGTCGTTGTATTGCTTGAACTGGTCCACGTCCAGGATCAGCAACCCAAGCGGCTGGCCGCGCTCGCACGCGCGCGTCACGGCGGCGATCGATTCGCGCTGGAAGTAGCGGCGGTTGCGGATGCCGGTCAGTGCGTCGATGTCCAGGTCCGCCTGGACCTGCCACAACTGTTCCTCGGTCTGGCCCAGCCGCGCGCTCAGCGCCAGCTCGCGCGACTGGAAGCGGCTGATGTCGCGCAGGAACAGCAGGCTGCCGATCTGCCTGCCGTCCAGCCGGGCGACGCGTTCGCCGGTCAGCTCGAACGGCGCGCCGGGCGGCACGAAGGGCATGGCAACACTGTCCGCGGCGTGTGCCTCAGCGTTTGCGGGAGAAGGCCGCAGTGCAGTGTCCCAGCCGGCGGGCAGCGGGTCGCCGCGACGCAGCGCCGGCCACAGCTGCGCGGCGGCGGGATTGAATTCGACGATGGTGCCATGGCCGTCGACGATGACGCAGCCTTCGCCGAGCGCATCGAACACGCGCAGCCGCGCGTAGTGGCCGATATCGTCCAGGTGCGTGCGCAGCCCGCAGAACCACACCAGCGCCGCCATCAGCGAAAACGTCGCCGGGGTCAGGTCGCCGCCCAGCGGCCCGGTCCAGCGGTTGAGATAGGCGACATTGGCCACCAGTGGCAAGGCCAGGCCCCCGCCCAGGATGGCGCGCCCGCGGCGCGACAAGGCGCCGTTGGGGACCTCGGCCGTGACCAGGAAATACAGGCTCAGCGCCAGCAGCAGGTACGACCACGCCGCCACCACGGCATAGCCGATGCCATGGTCGAACACCGCGCCGGGCAGCACGCCGGGTGGCATCAGCGTAATGCGCGGCCACACCAGCCCGTGGCGCTCGTTGGTAAAGACCATCACCACCGTGACCACCGCCGCCAGCACCGGCAGCCACAGCCGCGACCAGGGCACCACGTAGCGCGGGCGGCTCAGGTGCACCATCGCCACCAGCCAGCCTATCGGCACCGCGACGATGCCGAGGTACTGGATCTTGGCCCACAGGATGCGTCCCTCCAGGTCGGTCGAGCTGATCTCGAGCAGGCGGCCGCCGCTCCAGGTGGCCGCGCCGGCGGCCAGCACCAGGAAGGCCTGCACGGTCGGATCGTCGCGCCGCGGCCAGGTGGCGATGGCCATGCCGATGCAGGCAACCACGGCGACGGTAAGCAGGAGAACCAGCGAATATGAGGGCATTGAAGGCGGCGCGCGTCTTCGAGACCCGGGCATGGGTGCCGCCGCCCGGCCAGGCGCACGCCGGTTGCGTGCGCTCCGCGATCTCGTCAGCCAGCATGATACCGGGCGCCACCGCTGGCTTGGCGGCGGGTGCGCCGATGCAACAGCGGCCGCGCGGCCGCCGCCCGGTCAAGCGCGCCCTGGCGGGATCAGGACCCGCTCAGGCCTGCCTCGGGGTGTCCCGCACCAGCCAGAACGGGATGTCGACGACATCCTGCTGCAGGCCCGGCCACTCGAACCCCATGCCGCGCGTCAGCAGGTGGCCCCAGCCGTCGATCCACTTCTGCTGGGCACGGGCATACAGCTCCAGCATGGCCGAGGCGTAATGCAGCGAACCGCCGAGCAGCGGCAGCTCGCTGGCGATCTCGCGCGCGTAGCGGGATTCTGGGTCGGGCTCCATCATCGTGCCCATGGCGTCGAACTGGATGTTCTCGAACAGGGTGCGGGTGAAGTCCAGGTTGAGTTCGGCCATGCGGTGCCAGATCCCGGCCAGGTCGGCCTGCATGGCCCCCAGCTGCGGGGCGCCGGCGTAGACGGCGGGAAAGGGCCAGAACACCGGCGGCCAGAAGACTTGCGTTGCGGTCATCATCACGGGGATTCTCCAGTGGCGGGCCGTGCGCGCAGTGGGCGGCAGTTGCTGCACACGACGATGGCGCCCTGTTTGGGCATCCGGATCAGCTTATGCGGTAATGGCGCGACTTGCCATGCCGCCGCGGCCCCGGAGCCGGACCGGGTTCACTTGCAACCCAGCCGCCTGGCCAGCTTGTGCAGGTTGCTGGCGTCGATGCCGAGCTGGCGCGCCGCCTGCGCCCAGTTGCCGCCGTGGTCGCGCAGGGCCTGCGCGATGCAGGCACGCTGGGTGTGCTCGACGGCGTCGCGCAGGGTGATGCCTGCGGCCGGCGCCGACGCGGCGGGCGGGCTGGCCGCGCCGGTGCCGGCGTGCGTGGCGGTCGGCAACTCCAGGCCGTCGAGGTCGAGCAGTTCCGGCTCCAGCGTCACGATGTCATTGCGGCCCGCGCCGCGGCTGACCGCGCGCAGCGCGGCGCGGCTGATCACGTGTTCCAGCTCGCGCACGTTGCCGGGCCAGCGGTAGTGTCGCAGCGCGTCCTGTGCGCCGCCCGACAGCCGCAGGCTGCGCAGGCCCAGGCGGGCACGGTTCAGCTCGAGAAAGCGCCCCGCCAGCAGCAGCACGTCGTTGCCACGCTCGCGCAGCGGCGGGATCGGGATCGGGTACACCGACAGGCGGTGGTACAGGTCGGCGCGGAACGAGCCGTCGCGCACATGCTCGCGCAGGTTGCGGTTGGTGGCGGCGATCACGCGCACGTTGACGCGGCGCGGGCGGTCCGAGCCCAGCCGCTGGATCTCGCCGTTCTGCAGCGTGCGCAGCAGCTTGGCCTGGATCGCCAGCGGCAGTTCGCCCACCTCGTCGAGAAACAGGGTGCCGCCGTCGGCGGCCTCGAAGCGCCCCGGGCGCTCGCCGGTGGCGCCGGAGAAGGCGCCGCGCGCATGGCCGAACAGCTCGCTTTCGGCCAGCGACTCGGGCAGCGCGGCGCAGTTGACATGCACCAGCGGCTGCGCGCGCCGGCGCGACTGGCGGTGCAGGCGGTGCGCGAACAGCTCCTTGCCCACGCCGGTCTCGCCCAGCAGCAGCACCGGCAGGTCGGTGTCGGCCACCACTTCCAGTTCATGCAGCAAGTTGGCGATGGCCTCGCTCTGGCCGATGATCTCGGCGCCGATGTCGTGCGGGGCCATGCCTTCCTCGGACTCGGGGGTGCCGCGCGCAAGCTGCAGCGCGCGGATCTCGCCCTCGAGCCGGGTGGTGCGGACGGCGGCCTCGACGATCACCGTCAGCCGCTGCAATTCGGCCTGGGCCGCGCCGTCGAAGGTGCCGACCGTCAGCGCATCCAGCGTCAGCACGCCCCACGGCTGGCCGTCCACTTCCAGCCGGGTGCCCATGCAGTCATGCACCGGCAGCGGCTCGCCCACATGCTCGTCGATCAGGCCATCGTACGGGTCCGGCAGCATGCTGTCGTGATGGAAGCAGGTCACGCCGCGGCGCGCCAGGATCGCGGCCAGGCGCGGATGCAGGCCCACCGCAAAGCGCCGGCCCAGCGCGTCGCGCACCAGGCCGTCGACCGCCACCGGGCGCAGGTGGTCTTCCTCCAGCCGCAGCAGCGCCACCGCGCCGCAGCGGAAATGCGTGCGCAACGCGCTGACCAGCCGCTGCAGGCGCACCGCGTGCGGCAGGTCGATGACGAGGTCGGCCAGCAGGTCGGGATACATGACGGTGGCAGGAATCATGGTGGAAAACACCGTAAAGGGTACTTAATACCGTGACAAGTATAAGGTAGTTAATACCCTGTGTTTTCCAAGACCTTGATTCCAGGGGGTTTTTAACTGGCACGCTGCTCGCGTATGTCTTGCGGTCACCACATCCACACGGAGAAACCGCCATGACGTTGCAAGACCATTCGCTGGGCCAGCTGGCCCGCCAGATCCCCGGCGCCACCCGCATTTTCCACGACCACGGTCTGGACTTCTGCTGCGGCGGCAAGCAGAGCCTGCGCGACGCCGCGCAGCAGAAGGGGCTCGATGCCGCTGCCGTGGCCGCCATCGCAGCACAGCTGCAAGCGCTGCAGAACGACGCGGATCCCTCTGCGCAGGACTGGAACAGGGCCGCGCCGCCGGCATTGATCGAGCATATCCTGGTGCGCTTCCACGCCCGCCATCGCGAGCAGTTGCCCGAGCTGATCCGCCTGGCGCGGCGCGTCGAGCAAGTCCACGGCGACCGGCCGGAGTGCCCGCTGGGCCTGGCCGACCACCTGAGCGAGATGCTGGGCGAGCTGGAATCGCACATGCAGAAGGAAGAGCAGGTGCTGTTCCCGATGCTGCTGCGCGGCCTGCATGCCGCCGCGAGCCGCCCGATCGCCGTGATGCGCGCCGAGCACGACGACCACG
This sequence comes from Cupriavidus taiwanensis, assembly GCF_900250075.1. NCBI lineage: Bacteria > Pseudomonadati > Pseudomonadota > Betaproteobacteria > Burkholderiales > Burkholderiaceae > Cupriavidus > Cupriavidus taiwanensis. Next base: position 459,379 of record NZ_LT977071.1, on the reverse strand, counting down.
GCGTGGCCCTGCAGCGGCTGGCCGAGCTGACCGACGACATCACGCTGCCGCGCGCGGCCTGCAATACCTGGCGCGCGCTCTACCTGGGCCTGCGCGCGCTGCGCGAAGACCTGATGGAACACATCCACCTGGAAAACAACGTGCTGTTCGAAACCGCGGCGGCCACCGCTTCCGCCATCCCGCCGGCCAACGGCTGCGGCTGCCCGGCGCACGCCTGAGCCCGCCCGACATCACCCTCAACGACTTCGCATCATGGGTCCCTACCGCAAACTCTGGTTCCTGCTGATCGCCGTGCTGGCGGTCACTTTCTCCCTGCTCGGCTACTACGGCGTCGAGGTGTACCGGCAGGCCCCGCCCATCCCGGCCAAGGTGGTCACGGCCGAGGGCCGCACGCTGTTCAGCGGCGACGACATCCTCGACGGCCAGACCGCATGGCAGTCCGTCGGCGGCATGCAGCTCGGCTCGATCTGGGGCCACGGCGCCTACCAGGCGCCGGACTGGACCGCCGACTGGCTGCACCGCGAACTGACCGCGTGGCTGGAGCTGGCCGCGCGCGACGGCCACGGCCGCTCGTTCGCGCAGCTAGACGCGCCGGCGCAAGCCGCCTTGCGCGAGCAATTGCGCGCCGAGTACCGCGGCAATGCCACCGATGCGGACAGCAACGTGCTGACCGTGTCTAAGCGCCGCGCACAAGCCATCGCCGACACCGCCGCCTACTACGACCAGCTTTTCTCTGACGCGCCGGCGCTGCACACCACGCGCGAGCACTACGCGATGAAGGAGAACACGCTGCCGAGTGCCGAGCGCCGCCAGCAGCTGACGCACTTCTTTTTCTGGACCGCGTGGGCCGCATCGACCGCGCGCCCGGGCCATGAGGCCACCTACACCAACAACTGGCCGCACGAGCCGCTGATCGGCAACCAGCCCACCAGCGAAAACGTGGTGTGGTCGGTGATCAGCGTGGTGGTGCTGCTGGCCGGCGTCGGCTTCCTGGTGTGGGCGTGGGCCTTCCTGCGCGGCCAGGAGGAAACGCCGCCGCAGGCGCCGGCGCGCGACCCGCTGCTGTCGGTGGCGCTGACGCCGTCGCAACGCGCGCTGGGTAAATACCTGTTCCTGGTGGTGGCGTTGTTCGTGTTCCAGGTGTTCCTGGGCGGCTTCACCGCGCACTACACCGTCGAAGGCCAGAAGTTCTACGGCATCGACGTGTCGCAGTGGTTTCCGTACGCGCTGGTGCGCACCTGGCATATCCAGAGCGCGCTGTTCTGGATCGCCACCGGCTTCCTCGCCGCGGGGCTGTTCCTGGCGCCGCTGATCAACGGCGGCAAGGACCCGAAGTTCCAGCGCCTGGGCGTCGATGTCCTGTTCTGGGCGCTGGTGGTCGTGGTGGTGGGCTCGTTCGCCGGCAACTACCTGGCGATCGCGCAGAAGCTGCCGCCGCACCTGAACTTCTGGCTGGGCCACCAGGGCTATGAGTATGTCGACCTGGGCCGGCTGTGGCAGATCGGCAAGTTCGCCGGCATCCTGATCTGGCTGGTGCTGATGATGCGCGGCATCCTGCCGGCGCTGCGCGCGCGCGGCACCGACCGCAACCTGCTGGCGCTGCTGACCTCGTCGGTGGTGGCGATCGGCCTGTTCTATGGCGCGGGCCTGGCCTATGGCGAACGCACCAGCCTGACGGTGATGGAGTACTGGCGCTGGTGGGTGGTGCACCTGTGGGTCGAGGGCTTCTTCGAGGTCTTCGCGACCACGGCGCTGGCCTTCATCTTCTCCACGCTGGGGCTGGTGTCGCGCCCGATGGCCACCGCGGCCAGCCTGGCGTCGGCGTCGCTGTTCATGCTGGGCGGGATTCCCGGGACCTTCCATCACCTGTACTTCGCCGGCACCACCACGCCGGTGATGGCGGTGGGCGCCGCGTTCAGTGCGCTGGAAGTGGTGCCGCTGATCGTGCTGGGCCATGAAGCGTGGGAGAACTGGAGCCTGAAGCGGCGCGCGCCGTGGATGGCCGACCTGAAGTGGCCACTGATGTGCTTTGTCGCGGTGGCGTTCTGGAACATGCTGGGCGCGGGCGTGTTCGGCTTCATGATCAACCCGCCGATCGCGCTGTACTACATCCAGGGCCAGAACACCACGCCAGTCCATGCCCATGCCGCGCTGTTCGGGGTCTATGGCTTCCTGGCGCTCGGTTTCACGCTGCTGGTGCTGCGCTATGTACGGCCGGCTTACCGTCTCAGCCCCACGCTGATGAAGACCGCCTTCTGGGGCCTGAACCTCGGCCTGGTGCTGATGATCGGCACCAGCCTGCTGCCGATCGGCATTATCCAGTTCCTGGCCAGCGTCGAGCATGGCACCTGGTACGCGCGCAGCGAAGCCTTCATGCAGCAGCCCATCCTGCAAACGCTGCGCTGGGTGCGCACCTTCGGCGACGTGGTGTTTATCGTCGGCGCGGTGTCGTTCGCATGGCAGGTGGTGCTGGGGCTGGCCACGCGCAGGCCGCGCGCGGCCGATGCCGTCACCGTGGGGATGAAGCCCGCGGCGCGCTGAACGATTAGTGCGCCGAAAGCAGAGTGGTCCGCCCGGGGTACCGGGCGGGCCACTTGCATTGGCGGGCAAGGCAATAGGCTAGCCTTGCGCCTGCTGCGCTTCCGCTGCAATGTCGCGGATGGCCTGCTCGAAGGCCTCCACCGGCTGGCCGCCGGTCACCAGGTAGCGGTCGTTGAAGATGATCGACGGCACCGACTGGATGCCCATGCGCTGGTATTCCTCGATTTCCGCGCGCACCGCGTCGGCATAGTCGCCGCCCGCCAGCACCTTGTGTGCCGCGGCGGCATCCAGGCCGACGGACTGGGCCGCGTCGACCAGCACGTCATGGTTGCTGGGGTCCTTGCCGTCCGCATGGTAGGCGCGCAGCAGCGCCTGCTTCAGCGGCAGCTGCTTGCCTTCCAGCCCGGCCCAGTGCAGCAGGCGGTGGGCGTCGAAGGTGTTGTAGACATGGGTGCGCGGGCCAAAGGCAAAGCCCACGGCGGCGCCGCGGTCGCGGATCATCGCCTGGGTTTCGGCGATCTGCGCCGGGGTGCGGCCGTACTTGCGGCCGAGATAGTCGACGATGGCTTCGCCCTCGGGGCGCATGCCGGGATTCAGCTCGAACGGATGCACGACGATCTCGGCGTCGACCGCATCGCCCACGCGCTGCAGCGCCAGTTGCAGCGAAGACAGGCCGATGGCACACCAGGGGCAGGCGATGTCGGAGACGAAGTCGATCTTGAGGGGTTGCGGCATGGCTGCTCCTGGGCATGGCCGGGGCGAGTCCATGGCCCCGGCCCGGATTGGAAATTGCCGACAGGGTAGCGTGACTGGCGAATCCTTGCAGGCGGACGCTTCAGCCGGTGGCCGCGCGCCCGCCCGCCGCGTCATGGCGGGGCTCAGTCCCAGCGGCGTCCGTGGCCGCGGCCGTGGTCGTCGTGGTCGCCATGGCGATGCTCCCACTCGCGCCCACGCCATTCGCGGCGGTGGTCGTGGTAGCCGTCGCGGTACCCATCGCGGTAATGGCCGCGGTAGTAGGCACGACGATAGCCGCGGTCATTGTCGTAGCGCACCGGCACCGGCGCCACCACCACCGGCCGCGGCGCGACCACGACCGGGCGCGGTGCGTAGGCCACGGGAGCGGGCGCATACACTGGCGCCGGCGCATAGACCGGAGCCGGATGGTAGACCGGCGCCGGCTGCGCCACCACCACGCCAGGCACGCCGATGCCGATATCGATATTCACACCGGCGTAAGCACCAGCGCTGGCCACCAGCATTGCACCGCCTGCTACCGCCATTGCGATGATTCGTTTCATGGCTGCCTCCCAAGGGGCGTTGGACATGGGCTCACTGTAGGGGCGCGGGCTGTAATATGGGGCGCGCGAAGTGTTGCAAGTGTGACGTGGTGTAACCCCGCGCCTGCGGGGCGCGCGGGCCTTGCCTGTATCATCCCAACCCGTTGTCCAGGCATTTTCCTTCCAAGCTGCTCATGCGCCGTACCGCCGCCACCCTGCTGGCACTGACCGCTTTCACCGCCATTCCCACCGCCGCCATGGCCGCCGCCGATCTCCAGGCCGGCAAGGCGCTGTTTGCCACGCGCTGCGCCTCGTGCCACCACGTCGGGCGCAATGCGCGCGCGGGCTTTGGTCCGCAACTGAACGGAATCTTTGGCCGCACCGCGGGCAGCACGACGGATTTCCAGTATTCGGACGCAATGCGCGCGTCGAAGGTGGTGTGGTCGCATGACACCCTGCGCGCCTTCGTCCGCTCGCCCGGCAAGGTGGTGCCGGGCACGAAGATGCGGTTCTGGGGGCTGGGCGACGATCAGCAGATCACCGATCTGCTGGCGTACCTAGAGACCTTCAAGTAAGCCGGCACGGCCCTGCCCGCCCAGCCTCACTCCGCAAAATGGGGCCCTGGCCCTTCGCCCGCCAGCGCGTCCTGCGGATTGCGTAACGGACACGCCTTCAGCGACAGGCATCCACAGCCGATGCACCCATCCAGCTGGTCGCGCAATTGCGTGAGCGTGCGAATCCGTTCATCGAGGTCATCGCGCCAGCTGGCGGAGAGCTTGCGCCAGTCCGCCGCCGTGGGTGCGCGGCCGTCGGGCAGCTTTTGCATGGCGTCGGAAATTACCGCCAGCGGCAGCCCCATGCGCTGCGCCACGCGGATCACCGCCAGGCGCCGCAGCACGGCGCGCGCATAGCGGCGCTGGTTGCCGCCGCTGCGGGTGCTGGCGATCAGGCCGCGCGCTTCATAGAAGTGCAGGGCGGACACCGCAATGCCGGTGCGCGCCGAGACTTCACCAACGGAGAGCAGTTCTTCAGAGGGCGGGGGGCGGCGCCGGCGCGGGGAGGGGGGCGGTTGCCTGGAGGCCATGGCAAAGGGAAGTCACCGGACGAACGCAGGAATGCCCATGCTACCACCATGGCCGCGCTTGACCTTAACCTAACTTGAGGTTTGATACTGGCGGCTTCTCTGTCCGAGACGCCTTCCACAAGCCGATGACCATGACGATGTTTCCCTTCTCGCCTTCATCCCTGCGCTCGCCCGCCATGCCCGCGTTGCCGGTCACGCCGGCGGTGCCCTTCGCGCGCCCCAATGACTCGCTGAGCCTGCTCAATCCCGACGGCCTGTATGACCCGCGGCCCAACGGCTATTCGCACGTCGCCCTCGTCGAAGGCCCGGCACGCATCATCTATGTGTCGGGGCAGGGCGGCGAGGATGCGGCGGGCTGCCTGCCGCTCGATTTTCCGCGCCAGGTGGCGCGCGCCATGCACAACCTGCGCATTGCGCTGCAGGCAGCGGGCGCCGACGTGGGCGACGTGGCCAAGCTCACGGTGCTGGTGGTGGACCACTCGCACGACCGCCTGCGCACCTTCGGCGCGGCGCTGCGCGAGATGTGGGGCGACCGGCCGACGCCGGCCTGCACGCTGATCCCGGTGCCGCGGCTGGCGCTGGACAACATGCTGTTCGAAATCGAAGCAACGGCGGTGTTGCCGGCCTGAGCCGCGGCAGGCCCGGGATGTAGTCCGGACTCAGCGCGCCGCGGCGCTGAAGGTCTTGTTGACGATCTTCCAGACGCCGTCGATCTCGAGCAGCGTCATGTAGTCGGTAAAGGTCACGCCCGGGTATTCCAGCACCACCTTGGCCACGCCGGCGTTGCCGACCACGTCGAACTGCGTGATGAACCGCTTGCGCTGGGCTTCGTCCGCGGCCGGATGCCCGGGGCAGCGCGCCGTGGCGAATTCCTCGACCGTTAGCGCATGCAGCTTGCCGTCACGGAACGAGACGATCCGTGCGTCGGCGGCGAAAGCCTTGTACATGAATTCGGCCTTGCCGGTGATATGGCCCTGCAGGTAGTCCTCGATCGGCGCGAGCGCGGCCACGTGGCGGGACGTGAGGCCGGTTTCCGAAAACGTCATGATCTCCTCCAAAACTGGGGCGGCAGGGCCTGGCCATGCCGCAACGTTGAAAGCGTCGATTGTATTCCAGGTTTGTATGCAAAATAGCGATAACGACGACGCTTACACCGATGTGGCGATGTGTTCACGCAGCCAGCGGTGCGCCGGATCGCGATGCACGCGCTCGGGCCACAACATCGACATCTCGTAGCCCGGCACATCGACCGGCGGTGCCACCGCGACCAATGCCGGCGCGCCGCGCACCAGCCGCTCCGGCAGCATCGCCACCAGGTCGGTGCCGGCCAGCGCCGCCGTGACGAACAGGAAGTGCGGTACCGACAGCACCACGCGGCGCTGCATCCCGGCCCGGGCCAGCGCGTCGTCGGTGACGCCCTCGAAGCCGCCGCCGTCCGGCGACACGATCACGTGCTCGAGCGCGCAGAACTGCGCCAGCGTGGGCCGCCGCTTCAGCCGCGGATGGCCGGCACGGCCCGCCAGCACATAGCGCTCGGTGAACAGCGCGCGCCGGTGCAGCGCCGGCGGCGAGCCTTCGGTGGTGTGGAAGGCCAGGTCGAGTTCGGCACGCTCGGCCTGTCGGGCGATGCGCGTCGGCACCATCTCCACCACGGCCAGCCGCGCGCCGGGCGCGGACTTGCGCAGCCCCTGCAGCGCCGGCAGCACGATGGTCGATTCGCCATAGTCGGTCGCTGCCACGCGCCAGGTGTGGGTCGACGTGGCGGGATCGAACGGGGTGTCGGCAGAAACTGCCTGCGCCAGGGCGGCCAGCGCTTCGCGCAACGGCTCGCGCAGCGCCTCCGCCCTGGCGGTGGGGCGCATGCCGCGCGGGCCCGGCAACAGCAGCGGATCGCCGAAGTGGTCGCGCAACCGGGCCAGGTGGACGCTGACCGAAGGCTGAGAAAGATGCAGCCGCTGCGCCGCGCGGGTCACGTTGTGCTCGGACAACAGCACGTCGAGGGTCAGCAGCAGGTTCAGGTCGAGCCGCCTCAGACTGGCCTCGGAATTAGTCATGGCAATACCTGGAATATCGGATATTCATTTCTAATATACCGGACCAGCGCCTATGCTGGCTTCACCAAAACTTGTGAAGCCACCGACATGAAGGTACTGCTGGTCTATGCCCACCCCGAACCGCGCTCGCTCAACGGCGCCATCCGCGACTTTTCGGTGCAGCGCTTGCGCGACGCCGGCCACGAAGTCCAGGTCTCGGACCTGTACGCGATGCAATGGAAGCCGCAGCTCGACGCCTCGGATTCAAAGGTTCCCACGCCCGACGCGCCGTTCCACCCGTCGCTGGATTCGAAGCACGCCTTCGACAACGGGCTGCAGAGCGATGACATCGCGCGCGAGCAGGACAAGCTGCGCTGGGCCGACGCCGTGATCCTGCAGTTCCCGCTGTGGTGGTTCTCGATGCCGGCCATCCTGAAGGGCTGGGTCGAGCGCGTCTATGCCTATGGCTTTGCCTACGGCGTCGGCGAGCACTCGGACCAGCGCTGGGGCGACCGCTATGGCGAAGGCACGCTCGCCGGCAAGCGCGCGATGCTGATCGTCACCGCCGGCGGCTGGGAGTCGCACTACAGCGCACGCGGCATCAACGGCCCGATCGACGACATCCTGTTCCCGATCCACCACGGCATCCTGTATTACCCCGGGTTCGATGTGCTGCCGCCTTACGTGGTTTATCGGACCGGCAAGGTCGATGCGGCGCGCTTTGCACGGATTCGCGAGGAACTGGGCGAGCGGCTGGATGCGCTGGGAACGACCGCGCCGATTCCGTTCCGGCGCCAGAATGGCGGGGACTACCTGATCCCGCAGCTCACGCTGCGCCAAGAGGTGGCGCCGCAAGCCATGGGGTTCGCGGCGCATGTCGATGGCGCGTGAGGCAGCTCATTCCGCCCGAATATCCGCCCGCGCCGCCACCGCCCGCATCTCCGGCAATTCCTTCTCCACCCGCGCCTTCACCGCCGCCCCATTGCCATAAGCCGGCGTCAGCGCCAGCTCGACCATGCGCGCTTTCGTGGCCGGGGAATTGGCGACGTCGGCCAGTGCCTTTTCCAGCTTCTGCTGCACCGGCGCGGGCAGGCCCGCGGGCGCCAGCAGCGCGAACCACGTGCCCATCTGGAAGCCCGGATAACCGCTTTCGGCTACCGTCGGCACCTGCGGCAGCGCCGGCAGGCGTTGCGGCGACAGCACCGCCACCGGCCGGATCTTGCCGCCCTTGATCAGCGGCAGGGTCGCCACCACGGTATCGACGGCCACCGGCACCTGGCCGCCGGCCAGCGCGGTCAGGCTTGGCGCGCTGCCGTTGAACGGCACGTGGACCATGCGGATGCCGGTGGCGGCTTTGAGCATCTCCGCGCCGAAATGCACCGACGAGCCGGCGCCGAACGAGCCGTAGGAGAACTTGTCCGGGTTGGCCTTGGCCTGTGTCACCAGGTCCTTGAGCGAGGCGATCCGCGTGTCGGGGTTGGCGACCAGTACCAGGCTCATGTCGGCGATCAGGCCGAGCGGGGTGAAGCTCTTGATCGGGTCGTAGCCCAGGTTCTGGCGGATCGCCGGGTTCAGCGTCAACGTGGTGCTGGCCGCCAGCAGCAGCGTGTAGCCGTCGGGCGCGGCCTTGGCCACCTGGGTGGCGCCGACCACGGTGCTGGCGCCGGGCTTGTTCTCGACCACCACCGGCTGGCCGAGCTTTTCGCCAAGGCCGACCGCCAGCAGGCGGCCCAGCACGTCGGTGGCGCCGCCGGCGGCGAACGGCACCACCAGCCGCAGCGGGCGCTCCGGCCACGTTTGCGCGTGGGCGGCGGGCGCGGCGGACAGCGTCGCCAGGGCGGTGGCGCAGGCGAGAAACAGCTTCGGGGGCATTGCAGTCATCGTGGCACTCCAGCGGCAGTTATGAGAATGGGGGCAAGCGGAATCGACGGGCAGCGGGGCTCAGCCCAGCCAGGGGCTGCGCACGCGCGAGAAGCCGCCGGCCTGGTCGTAGGCGTGGCCCAGTTGCAGCACCGCGGCGTCGGCCTGCGCCGGGCCGATGATCTGGATGCCGGCGGGCAGCCCCTGCGGGCCGAAGCCGGCGGGCGCGGCCAGCGCCGGCAGCCCGGCCATGGTGGCCGGCACCACCGCCTGCATCCAGCGGTGGTAGGTGTCCATGTCGCGGCCGTCGATGGCGTGCGGCCAGTCCCAGTTGGCATCGAACGGGAATACCTGCGCGGCCGGCAGCACCAGGTAGTCGAAGCGCTCGAACAGCGCGCGCAGCGCCTGGTACCACGCGCTGCGTTCGGCCATGGCCTCGTACAGGCGCGTGCCGGGCAGCGCCAGCCCGCGTTCGATTTCCCAGACCGCCTCGGGCTTTAGCTGTGCGCGCTTGGCGGGGTCGCGGTACAGGGCCGCGTTGGCGCCAGCAACCGAGAAGCTGCGCAAATCGATCCATGCGCGCCACAGGCGTTCCAGGTCGAAGTCGGGCAGCGCCGCGTCGACGACGCAACCGAGCGCACGCAGGTCGGAGAGGGCCTGCTCGCAGGTGTCGAGCAGGCCCGCTTCGGTGGGCAGGTGCCCGCCGAGGTCGCCGAGCCAGCCGATGCGCACGCCGGTCCAGTCGCGCTCGGGCGGCAGCGCGAAGCTGCCGGGCGCCTCGGTGCGGCGCGTCAGCGGCAGGCGGGCATCGAAGCCGGCCTGCACCGACAGCAGCAAGGCCAGGTCCGGCACGTTGCGGGCCATCGGTCCGGCCACGCTGAACTGCTGGAAGAACACTTCGTCGCCCGGGCCGTGCGGCACGCAGCCGACCGAGGTGCGCAGCCCATAGACATGGTTGAACGCCGCGGGCGTGCGCAGCGACCCCATCATGTCCGAGCCGTCGGCGACCGGCAGCATGCGCAGTGCCACCGCCACTGCGGCGCCGCCACTGCTGCCGCCGGCGGAGCGGGTGGGGTCGAAGGCATTCCGGGTGGTGCCGTAGACCGGATTGTAGGTATGGCCGCCGAGGCCGAATTCCGGTGAGTTGGTGCGCCCGACAAAGATCGCGCCACCGGCACGCATGCGCTCGAAGATCACGGCATCGGCGTCGCTGACCTGGCCGGCGAAGATCGGCGAGCCCTTGGTGGTGACCATGCCCGCGGCCGGGCTGATGTCCTTGGGCGCCTGCGGGAACCCGTGCAGCGGACCGCGGCTGGCGCCGCGCGCCAGCTCGTCGTCCAGCGCGCGCGCCTGCCGGCGCAGCGTATCGCGGTCCACCGCGGCGACGATGGCGTTGACGCGGGGATTGTGGCGGTCGATCTGGCCGAGGAAGGCATCGAGCACTTCCACGCAGGAGACGTCCCGCGCATGGATGGCGCGCGACAGCGCGACGGCATCGAGGTCGGTGATCGGGTCGGTCGAGGTAGAGGGGGTCTGGGCAGGCGCCATGGCGCAGGGTCTCCGGTGGTGGGTGGGAAAAGCATACGGGCGACCCGTGCTTTCCCACAATCGCCGATTTTTTCAAATATCCTTGCGTAAAACGCAAACCGGCCGGAGCCCGCCCCCATGTTGTCGCATCGCCTGCAGGACACCTCGCTGCGCTATTTCCTGGAAGTGGTGCGCAGCGGCTCGCTGACCGAGGCGGCGCAGCGGCTCAACGTGACCGTGTCGGCCGTAAGCCGGCAGGTCGCCGCGCTCGAGGCCCTGCTCGGCGTGCCGCTGTTCGATCGCCGCCCGCGCGGCATGGTGGCCAGCGCCGCCGGCGAACTGCTGGCGGCCTACGCGCTGCGCGGCGCGCTGGAGGCCGACCGCGTGGTGTCCGAGATCGCCGCGCTGCAGGGCCTGCGCCGCGGCCGGGTGCGCGTGGCCAGTTCCGCCGGGTTTGCGATCGACTTCCTGCCGCGCATCATCGCCGAGTTCCGCCAGCGTTATCCGGGCCTGCAGTTCCACGTGCGCGTGGCGCCTCCCGCCGATGTCACGGGCATCGTGCTGCACGGCGACGCGGATATCGGCATCACGTACAGCCGCGCCGCCGAGCAGGGCATCCGCATCGCGCACCGGCAGGCCGCGCCGGTGATCGCCATCATGCGTCCCGATCACCCGCTGGCGCGCTTTCGCAGTGTCACGCTGGCGCAGATGCAGCCGTACCCGCTGGCGCTGCCCGAAGGCGACAACACCGTGCGCCAGCTGTTTGACCTGGCCTGCGGCGAGCGCGGCATAGTGTTCGAGCCGGTGCTGGTGACCAACCACTTCGAGACTCTGACCAGCTTCGTGCTGCACGGCGGCGGCCTGTCAATCTCGGGCAGCGTGACGGTGGGCGACCGCTTGCGCCGCGGCGAGCTGCATGCCGCGTCCATCCGCGAACGCGGCATGCGCAGCCGGGCGATCGAACTGCAGACGCTGGCGGGCCGCACGCTGCCCGAGGGCGTGCGCGCCTTCCTGGGCTTTATCCGCGACAAGCTGGTGGCCGAGGCCGCGGGCTAGCCCGCGCGCTTGCGCCGCGCCGCCGGGCCCAGCACCACCCACGCCGGCGCATGGTCGCTGGGGTGGTCTTCGCCGCGCACCCAGCGGTCGACGCCGGCGTCGCGCAGCCGCGGCGCCAGTTCGGCGCTCAGCAGCAGGTGGTCGATGCGCAGGCCGGAATTGGTCTGCCAGTGCCGGCGGAAGTAATCCCAGAAGGTGTAGATCGGCGCGTCGGGATGGTGCTGGCGCAGCGCATCGGTCCAGCCCTGCGCCAGCAGGCGTGCGTAGGCATCGCGGCTTTCCGGCTGCAGCAGGGCATCCTTGCGCCAGGAACGCGGGTTGTAGATGTCCTGGTCGGTCGGCACCACGTTGTAGTCACCGGCCAGCACCACCGGGTGGCCGCTGTCGAAGAGTTCCTGCGCATGCGCGATCAGCCGTTCGAACCAGGCGAGCTTGTAGTCGAACTTCGGCCCCGGCTGCGGGTTGCCGTTCGGCAGGTAAAGGCAGCCGATCAGCATGCCTGCGACCGCCGCCTCGAGGTAGCGGCTGTGGCTGTCGTCGGGGTCGCCGGGCAGGCCGCGGCGCACTTCGACCGGCTCCGCGCCGCGCGCCAGGATGGCGACGCCGTTCCAGGACTTCTGGCCGTGCCAGATCGCGCCATAGCCGGCGTCGCGGATCTCGCGCGCCGGAAAGCTCTCGTCGGCGGTCTTCAGTTCCTGCAGGCATACGATGTCCGGCGCTTCGCGCGCGAGCCAGTCGCACAGCGCCCCCACCCGGCTGCGGATGCCGTTGATGTTGAAAGTGGCGATCTTCAGCGTGGACGCGGGCATGCGGGATGGGCGATGACGGGATGCAAGAAAAAGCCGGCGGAAGGCTCCGCCGGCTGCTCGCCTTATGCGCGCCAGGTGCTGCCGCTCGGACTGGTGGTGCTGCCGCCGGTGGTGGTGCTGCCGGTGGTGCCGGCCGCACTACCGGCGCTGCTCGTGCTGGCCGCGCCGGCTGCGCTGGTCGCGCTCCTGGCGCCGCCGGACGACTCGCCCGGGCGGTCGCTGTCGCGGCGCACGCGGATATCGTTATTGACTTCCTTGACACCGTAGGTGCCGTCGGCCATGTCCTCGATGTAGTACTTCTGGCCGCGGTCACGCACGGTGCCGGTCAGCGACACCACGCCGTCGTTGACATCGACGCTGACATCGCTGACGTCGACGCCGCGCGCGTAGCTGAGCCGCTCGCAGATCTGGTCGCGGATGCGCTCGTCGCTGCGCTGGTAGCCGCGCGGGCCGGCGCGGCGTTCGCGCTCGTCGGGCGTGCCGAACAAGTCGCCCACCACTTCGCCGATGCGGCGGCCCAGGTTATAGAGCACGCCGTGCTCGCGGTCGTCGTCGCGATCGTCGTCCCGGTCTTCATCGGTCTCCCAGCCGCGCCGCTGTGCGTACTGGCGATAGCCCGGACTGTGGCTTTGCACCGTGTAGCGGTGTTCTTCCTCTTCGTCGTCGTCCGGGTCGGTCCAGTAGCGGCGGTCGCTGCGCAGATCGCTGAAGTAGCGCTCGCGGCCCTCGTCGCGTGACGATCCGCGGCCCTCATAGCGCTCGCGCGCCTGATAACGCTCGCGCGGCTCGCGGGCGCGTTCGGCGCTTTGGCGCCACTGCTGTTCCGCGTATTCGTCGTCGCGTTCCCAGGCCTGCGGGTCGCGCCATTCGCCGGCACGTTCCCAGCCGTAGCCGCCGTTCAGGCCGTAGCGCAGGTCGCTGCCGTAGCGCCCCTCGCGGGGATAGTCGGGGTAGCGGCTGGCGCCGTACTGCTCATTGAATTCCCGGGCCGGGCGGGCGGGGCCGCCGTAGCTGGTCTGGCCCGGAGTCATTTGCTGGCGTCGGCGCTGCGCTTGCCAGCGGTCGCGTTCCGATTCCGGCTGCCAGTCATCGTCGTCCCATGCCTGGCGGCGCTCGCGCTGGTCGCGCGCTTCACGCTCATCGTAGTAGTAGCCCATGCTGATTTCCTGACAAGTAAAACGCCATGTGCAGAAACCGGCGCAAAATCGCACCGGCTCCGCGGGCGGATACCAGCAAGGGGCAAGATTCGTACCGTGCGGCCGAATGGCCTCGGAGCCCCGGCAGACGGGAAGCGGGCAGACGGGTGTCCGTGCAAGGGTTTCAGAGCGTGTAAGGGATGCAGCCTTGACGGCGGCGTATGACGTGGCCCGCACGCAGCGGAGCGGGCACAGGGGGCATGGAGCGCGGCGGCCGGTTCATGCCGGCCGCCGGCGCGCGTCCCCGCGGGGCTGCTTACTTCTTGCTGGTCTTGGTCGATTTCGCCTTGGTGCCGGTGGCGGCCTTCGACGGGGCCGCCGTGCTGGTGGCTGCCGTGCTTGCCGGCGCCGCTTCGATCTTCGACTTGGCGAAGGCGAAATAGCATTCCTTGTTGCTGCTGTTGTACGACTCGGAATCGCTGGTCGCCAGCACGCCGGTCACGTTGATCTTGTCCCCGGTCTGCAGGTTGCTGATCTTCTTCTGGTTGACCAGCATCGCATCGCGCATCAGCGCCTTGCCGGTGCACTGCGGATTGACCGAATCCTTGAAGTAGACCGCGATGGTGTCGTTCGTGATGCTCAGGCCGTCGACCTTGGTGATGCGCGAGACCGTGCCCGACACCAGGATCGCCTGCGCGTCCCACTTCTTCTTCGCCGTGATTTCGTTCTTCTTCCAGTCGGCCCAGATGTCGCCCAGCGAAGCCGGCTTGGGGTCGGCCAGCATGCGGAAGTCGCCGCTGAGCACGTCGCCGGTGCCGTCGAGCACGCCGTTGATGGAGGACATTGCGCCATCCATCGATTCACAACCGGCCAGCAACCCGGCCAGGACCAGCCCTGCCATCAGTTTTCCCGTCTGCATTTTGCTTCTTCTCCAGGTCCGCCAGCTCTATCGGCTGACGCCGGGGCATTGTATGCGTACATCTTGCAAAATCCAACAGAACTGCCAAAAGCGCCGCAACGGTCGAGAAAATGAGGCCGGCATCCCCCGAACGGGTCTGGAATGCTACGGCCCGAACGGCAGCACCAGCAGCTCGTTGCGCAGCACGGCGTTGGCGCGTTCGCACCCCCCGCTATGATTTCGCGGGTGCGACCGACGCGCCCTCGATGCCGTGACGCCTGAGAGCGTCCGCAACGAAGCCGGAGGCCTTCATCTCCTCGACGAACCGCCGTACCCATTCCACAGCTTCAGCGCTGCGGGCTTTGGGGAGGCCCATTGCCTGCTGTATGACCATAAACCGGCCCGGCAGCAACCTCAGGCCCGCAGTGCGCCTGGCATCTCCTTCCAATTGCTGTCGCACCCCTGCAGCGACGTCCGCATTTTCTTCCAGGAATGTTTGCACCACGGATGGAGACGTTGGGGCGCGCACGATCTGTGCATGTTGCAGCGTACGAGTGAGATAAAGGTCGTAGGCGCTCCCTTTCCCTACGACGACGCGGCGTCCGGCAAGGTCAACTTCATCGTTGGCCTGGACGGGGGATTCATTCTTCACCAGGTATGCGCCCTCGATCAGCACGTAAGGTTCAGAGAAGGCGATGCCGGCCCCCCGGACTGGGTCGACCGCAAAGAACCCGAAGTCAGCCTGCTCAGCCGTGACGGCATCGACCGACTTTCCCGCGGAATCGAACACGACAAGCTCAAGCGGCAGGCCAAGGCGATGGGCAAACTCGCCGGCCAGGTCTACTGAAACGCCGAATGGATTTCCCTCGGCATCGAGGTTTGCGAGGATAGGATTGCCTACATTAATGGAGGCGCGAAGGATTCCCGTCGGCGCAAGCTCGAGCCGTGCATGGTCATTTGTCATGGTGCTTCCGAGTGTGCAATCTCAGTTGGTCTTCGCGTTCGCATGTCGATCCAGTAGTGCTTTCACTGCCGGGTCCATGGCGATGCCCGCTTCGCGCTGACGCGCCAGCTTGTCCAGTTCGATCTCTCCGGGAACAATGACAGGCTTGCCAGGCTCGGCCGGTGCGCTACCGTGGAGGATGGCGGCAAAGTCTTTCATGCGGGCAGCCAGCCATTGCGCCGATCCCAGCCGCCTGGTATCGACCAGGATAAAGAAATGGCCAAGGTTCTGGGGTTCGTCAGGTGCATCGACCCAGGACTTGACGTGCGTCAGGTACGCCGCATCCGAGAGCAATCCAGCGAAGAGATCGACCATCAGTGCCAGCCCATAGCCCTTGTGCCCGCCAATCGGCAGCAGGAAGCCATCGAGGGCGGCTTTGGGATCGGTGGTTCTTCGTCCTTGCGCGTCGGTGGCCCACGAATCCGGAATGGATTGTCCTGCCTTGAGTGCATTGCGAATCTTGGCGCGCGCGGCCACGCTCATTGCCATGTCCAGCAGGAAGTGGCGGCCGTCATGCCCCGGTACGCCGAAGCCCAGTGGGCTGTTGCCCAGGCGTGCATCGCTTCCGCCCCATGGCGCGATGGTCGTCGTGGCATTGCTGCCAATCATGCTGGCGAACCCTGCTTCCGCCGCAATGTAGCTGTACGGCGAAACCGGCCCGAAATGATTGCTGCCCCGGACGAAGGCCATGCCGATGCCGAATTCTCCGGCGACTTCCATGGCGGCGCGCAGCGCCTTCATGCCAGCGAGCGGACCGACCGCGTTGCCGCCATCGACCTTTACCAGCGCCGGCGCGGCGCGTTCGACGGTAATGGTGGGGCGTGCCGAGATACCGCCGGACTGGAGTCGTTCGCCGTAGGATTCGATGCGAGACAGTCCATGGGTGCTGAGCCCGAAGAGGTCTGCCAGTACGAGGATGTCAACGACATCGCTGGCGTCATGTTCGGCCAGGCCGAGGCCCTGGAACGCGCGTGTTCCTAGCTGACGGAGTTCGGCTTCGGATACCGTGATTCGATCTTGTTGCATGCTGGATATTCTCTGAAGATTTAGTTGGCCTGGATTCCCGCGCTGCGCACGACGGTGCCCCAGCGTTGTTGCTCGGTACGAATGAATGACGTGAATTCGGCGCTGCCCGCACCGACAGGCGTGCTTGCGTCCTCTGCAAGTCGCTGTCGCACCAGTGGGCTGGCCAGGGCCTTTACTGCCTCGGCATGCAGACGACTGACAACCGGCGTGGGCGTGCGCGCAGGCGCCATCAGCCCAAACCACTGAGAGCTTTCGAATCCGGGATAGCCTTCCTCGGCAATGGTGGGAACGTTGGGAATCGGCGTGAGGCGTTTTGACGATCCAACCGCGAGGATGCGCAGCTTGCCTGCCCTGGCGTGTTGCAGAATCCCTGCCAGGCCCGCCGATGCGGCATCAATGTTTCCGGCCAGCAAGTCGGTAATCTGGGCGCCGGTGCCCTTGTAAGGCACGTGCACGAGATCGATATGCGCGACCTGCTTGAGCATCTCGAAGGCAACGTTGCCAGCGCTCCCGTTGCCCGCCGATCCGTATGTCATGGCGCCAGGCTTCGCCTTGGCATGGGCGATGAATGCCTTGATGGAATCGCTGTGGACGGTAGGCCCGACCGCGAACACCATCGGCACTTTCGCGAGCAATGTCACCGGCGTGAAGTCCTTCAGAGGATCGTAGGGAAGCTTGCGCATCATGGCGGGATTGACGGCAAGCGTGCCAACGTGACCAAGAACCAGTGTGTATCCGTCAGGCGCGGCGCGCGCGGTTTCCTGCATGGCGATGACACCCTGGCCACCGCCCTTGTTGTCCACGACGATCTGTTGGCCGAGACCCTTCGACATTTCTGCCGCGATCGCGCGGGCAATGGCGTCCGAGCTGCCGCCGGGCCCGTACGGGACGATCAGCCGGATCGGCCTGACGGGTGTCCAGGTCTGCGCATGTGCGGGGATCAGTAAAGCGGCTAGCGGGATCGCGAGGGCGGCAAGGGCGGCACGGCGCGTCATGCGCCGTACCGGCTCTCGTACTTTGTTGGGCATTGTGTCTCCTGCTTGGTCATGACAGCGTCTTGCTCTGTCCGTGCCGCAGATAATCACGCTTGCTGGATTCCGGTGTAAAGTGCAAATATCACAAGGATTCTTGCGTTAGGCACATGAATTTCGATCTGGCGGACTTGCGGGCGTTTCTGGCCGTAGCCGATCTGGGCAGCTTCAAGGCAGCATCCGATGCGATGTTCTTGTCGCAGTCGGCACTGTCGCGTCGTATCGACAAACTGGAAGACGCGCTTGGCGTTGCGCTGTTCACGCGGACCACCCGCAAGGTCGAATTGACTACCCTGGGCCGCATGTTTGTGCACAAGGCGCGAAACGTCATCAACGAGCTTGAAGAGGCCATGCTCGGCATCCAGACCGTTGCCGAGCGGCTGTCGGGCGAGGTGACGCTTGCTTGCGTACCGTCTGCGGTAGGCCATTTCTTACCCTCGGTCGTGGGGCCGTATCACGAGCGCTACCCGGGGATAAGACTCCGCATCATTGACGAGTCTTCGGGCGATGTCCTCCTCGCAGTCGCGCGCGGCGATGCGGATTTCGGTCTGACCTATATCGGGACGCAGGAGCCAGACATCGAATTCTGCCCTTTGATTGAAGAGGCGTTTGTTGTCGCCTGTCGCAAAGGGCATCCGCTAGCTACGCGAAAAAGCGTCAAATGGAAAGACCTTGGAGGTCTTGACTACATTACGCTCGCGCAAGGCAGCGGCAATCGCTTCCTGATTGACCAGGCCCTTGCGCGGCTGCAGGCAAGACCGCGTTGGTACTGCGAGGTAAATCATGTTCCCGCCCTGGTAAGCCTGGTCCAGGCCGGCCTGGGAATCGGTGTTGTGCCTCGAATGGCCTTGCCGCCGAAGTCCGGCAGTGGCCTGCTTGCGATCCCGCTGACTGACCCACCCATCACTCGAACGTTGGGATTGATCTCGCGTCGAGGACGCCCGTTGGCGCCGGCCGCGCAGATTCTCTTTGACATGCTGATCCGAAGAGGAACAGCAAAACTCCAATAAGCTAACGGGTGCCGCCTGAATCTCGGAGCCGCTTGAGAAACCAGCGGCCCGCAGGGCCGGGCGGTGTGTCTTTCCGAAAAATGGCGAACATGGCGATTGGGGGCGTATGGGGTTGGAACGCTTCAAGCCGCAAGGGCACAAGCTTCCCGGCGTCCAAGTCATCCTGGACCATCGCCACCGGCATATGGCCCCATCCAAAGCCAGCGCGCAAGAATGCGTGCTTGGCGCCCAGATCAGCAAGGCGCCATATCTGCGGCGAGAAGACACCGAAGGTCTTGCCTTCCGTGAGGGTGGTGCGGTCGGTCAGGACCAATTGGACGTGCTCCTTCAGGTCCGCGGCGCGGATAATTTTTCTTGCTGACGCCAAAGGATGTGACGGTGCTGCGACCGTAATCATCGGCACATCCAGCAATTTTTCGGAATCCAGAATCTCCGGGACCGATGGCATCGAGCCGCTAATGCCTAGTCGACACGCCTGCGCCAGGACAGGCTGCATGACGGCGCCAAGGGCCTCGACGTAAAGGCGCAATGGCGTGTGCGGAAACTCGTTTCGGAACGCGCCGACAGCATCGGTCAACGAAGCCATCGGGTACATCACGTCCACCACCACGGACAATTCGGGTTCGAGCCCATCGGATATCGCGCGCGCCTTGGCCTTGAACCCGTCCATGCCAGCGACCACCATTCGCGCCTGAGCGAGCAAGGCCGACCCTTCGTCTGTAAGCCTGGGAAAACGCCCGGCGCGATCGAAAAGCTGCACCCCGATCTGGCCCTCGAGATTGGCCAGAGTATGGCTGACTACGGACTGTGCCCGCCGTAGTTTCCGCCCCGCGGCGGAAAAACTGCCTTCGTCGGCGGCGGCGATGAAGGTGCGCAACTGGTCCAGCGAAACAGCATCGAGCATGTATCTATGGAGTAGATGGATCGCATCTATAAATATAGGCTTCCTAGATGGGTGTCAAGACCCTAATCTTCGGTCATCCGCTCTCTCAAAGGATGATCACCATGAACTCGAACTCGCAAGTCTCGCTGGACGCAAACTCGGCAATCGCTGTGGCCGGGCGCACTCTCCTCGCAACCATTTTCATCATCAGCGGCGTCGGTAAGCTGCTCGCCCCCGGTGCGACCATGGCGTATATCGGATCGCTGGGTCTCCCCGCTCCAGCGCTCGGACTGATCGGCGCATTGGTGCTTGAGCTGGCGGGCGCCGCGCTCCTGGTAGCTGGATACAAGACGCGCCTGATCGCTCTTTTGCTGGCTGGCTGCGCAATCGTGACCGCGCTCATCTTTCACCACGCCCTCGCCGATCAGAACCAGATGTTTCATTTTCTGAAGAACCTGGCTATGGCTGGCGGCCTGTTGCAGGTGGTCGCATTTGGCCCGGGTGCCCTCAGCCTTGACAACCGCCGTGTGCCTGCCGGTCGTGTGTCGGTTTGACCATTGCGTTCCCGGAGACAACATCATGACCATCGCAACAACGCTCTTGCATAAGCACCTCGAATGGCTCGTAGACCAGCCCCAGCAATGGCGAGGATTGATTGCAGACAACATCGTATGGGATCTGCCCTACGCTCCGAGTCTGGGCCACCCGGTGAAACTCGAAGGCCGCGAAGCCGTTCTCCGGCACGCAAGCTGGTTCGCTGGGGCGGTCAAGGACTTTCGATTCTCGGAGGCCATCGTAACTGCGACGGATAACCCCGAGCATGCGATTGCACGGGTGCGCGGCGAGGGCGTGATTGCCGCGAACGGCCGCGTCTATCGTCAGGAGTATGTTGTGTTTCTCACCGCCCAAGACGGCCGCATCGTACAGCTGCGGGAGTATTTCGATCCCGTCCAGGCGGCCCTTGCCCTCGATGCCCCGGTGGTGGGCGTCTCCTCCAGGAGCATCTGATGAAAGCCATGCGAGTTACAGCCTATGGCAGTCCCGATCACCTGAGATTGGTCGAGCTGGACGATCCCGTGCCTGGCGACAACGAGGTCCTGATCGATGTGTCTGCGGCGTCGGTGAATCCCATTGACTGGAAGATCGTCAGTGGCGCCATGCAAGCGTTCATCCCGCTGCCGTTGCCGTTCACACCGGGCGTGGATGCCGCAGGGACAGTCATCGCCGTTGGGCGCAGCGTTACCACGCTAAAGCCGGGTGATGAAGTAATGGGATTCATCGGCATTGTCGGGGCCTTCGCCACGCGCGCCGTCGTGGAGGCCGCGCGGCTGGCACGCAAGCCTGCATCCTTGGCCTTCACAGATGCCGCGGCGATTCCGGCAGCGACATTAACTGCATGGCAGGCGCTCCACGAGCATGGCGCCTTGCAAGCCGGGCAATCCGTCCTGATCCACGGTGCCGCAGGTGGCGTAGGTAGCGCCGCCGTGCAGCTTGCCAAGCTGGCCGGGGCCCACGTTATCGGCACCGGCTCGGCTGGGAATCGCGATTACCTGGAGAGTCTCGGCGCCGATTCCTTCATTGACTACCGCGCTGAGGTCTTCGCCGAACGCGTCTCAAGGATAGATCTCGTGCTTGACCTGATTGGCGGTGAAACTCAAGAGCGTTCGTGGTCCGTGCTGAAACCCGGAGGTAAATTGGTATCGACGGTCGCGAGACCCAGCGCTGCCCTGGCCGATGCGGCGCAGGCGACAGGCAAACACTTTGCCACACGTGCCGATGGGTCCAGGCTTGAGAAGCTGGCCGAGCTTCATGCCTCAGGCGATCTGCGCACCCATATCGAGTCGGTCTACGCACTATCGCACGTCGGCCAGGCGCTCGGCCACAGCAAGGGTGGCCACGTGAGAGGCAAGATCGTCGTGGACGTGGCCCAGGAGACAAGGGCCTAGGCACCGAAGCGAACCGCCGGCGAAAGTGTGAATGACTCACGCATATCGCGTGCCTCCTCGACCGGCGTTCGCCCGAACAGGCGCTTGAACTCCCTGCTGAACTGCGAGGTGCTTTCGTAGCCGACGCGTCCGGCCGCGGCCGCCGCAGTGACGCCGTCGCGGATCATCATCAAGCGGGCCTGGTGGAGGCGCGTGGACTTGATGTACTGGATCGGCGAGGTCTGGGTCACCGTGCGGAAATTGGCGTGGAAGGCAGGCACGCTCATGCCGGCTTCTTCGGCAAGACGCGTCACGTTGAGCGGTGAAGCATAGTCGGCGTGGATGCGCTTGAGCGCTTTCGCCACGCGCCCGAAGCGCCCCTGG
This sequence comes from Cupriavidus taiwanensis, assembly GCF_900250075.1. Lineage (NCBI taxonomy): Bacteria > Pseudomonadati > Pseudomonadota > Betaproteobacteria > Burkholderiales > Burkholderiaceae > Cupriavidus > Cupriavidus taiwanensis. Next base: position 437,896 of record NZ_LT977071.1, on the reverse strand, counting down.
TGGGCCAGGGCGGCACGCATTGCGCCGCCCTGTGCCCCCGTCAATACCCGATAGCAGATTTCCCGCACCAGGCCGGGTCCCAGAATCTGTGCATCCATGGGTACCGTCAATGCCTCCAGCAGCCTGACGGTCGCACCGGCCAGATTGGCGTCGAGCTCGGTCGACACCATGCCGTTCGGCGGCTCGTCAGAAAGATGCCCAGCGGCGCCTATCTGCGTGATCAATTCGCTGAGCTCGATGAGGTCCAGGCGGATGGAGACAGCGAGCATGGGTTCTTCTGCGGATGCGTGGGTCTCCGTGGAGAACGGCAGCGGTACGGACAGCACCAGATAGTGCTGCGCGTCATAGACATAGACCTCATTGCCCAGGAAGCCCAGCTTGCGGCCCTGGCAAACGATGACGATGCTCGGCTCGTACAGCACCGGTGTGCGTCCAAGAGGCCGATCCGAACGCATCAGGCGGACGCTGTCGAGTGTGGACTGCGTGTAACCCTCGGTGGGCGCCAGCGTCTCGATGAGACGCACCATTCTGGTGGAAGCGGGGGAGCGGACCTTCGACAACTCAGTTCTCCTGTTGTTTGCCTGCTGCCCCCATTCTATGCGCGTTTAAAACGCCGTGCCAGCCAGATCGATAGGAATAGGCAAGGATGGCATCGGTCCATGTATTCGCCAACGGTAGGCTGCTCCCTATCATTCACTCACCGGCCAACGAACATCACCGCTTCCTTGAAGGCCGAAACGTGGCTGCGAAGCGTTCCGCTGCAAGCGGATATCGCCGCGGCCAGATCCGAACCGACAATAGGAGTATGCAACATGGCAAACGTCACCAATGAATCGAAAGTCATCCTGATCACCGGCGCCAGCAGCGGCATTGGCGAGGGCGCTGCGCGCTTGCTCGCCGCGCAAGGTCACCGGCTTGTCATCGGTGCCCGCCGGACCGACAGGCTCGCCGAGTTGACGGCATCGATCGAGGCGTCCGGGGGCATCGTTCGCTACCGCGAACTGGACGTGACCTCGGCCGATGACGTGGCGGCATTCGCACGGTTCGCTCTCGAAGCCTTTGGCCGGATCGACGTGCTGATCAACAACGCGGGCGTGATGCCGCTTTCACCGCTCAACGCGCTCAAAGTCGGCGAGTGGGACCGGATGATCGACGTGAACATCCGTGGCGTACTGCACGGCATTGCCGCCGTGCTGCCGACGATGGAAGCGCAAGGGGTGGGCCAGATCATCAACATCTCTTCGATTGGCGGACTTTCGGTGTCGCCCACTGCCGCGGTCTACTGCGCCACCAAGTTCGCCGTTCGCGCCATCTCGGATGGGCTGCGCCAGGAGACCGACAAGATCCGCGTGACCGTGATCTGCCCGGGTGTCGTGGAGTCTGAACTGGCGGACTCGATCTCTGACGACACGGCGCGCACGGCCATGCAGGAGTTCCGTCGCATCGCCATCACGCCGGACGCCATCGCCCGCGCCATTGCATACGCGGTAGAGCAGCCTGCCGAAGTCGACGTCAGCGAGATCGTCGTACGACCCACCGCCAGCCCGTTCTGACTTTCTGAGACACAGCACGCAACCCAATCAGGAGAACATCATGACATCACGAAACCCAGCAAGCGGCGCCTTCGCAGGCAAGGTCGCCATCGTCACCGGTGCAGCCAGCGGCATTGGCCTGGCCACCACGGAACTGCTTCACGCCGAGGGCGCGAATGTGATTGCTGTCGGGCGCGGCAGCAACGTGGAAGCTCTGGCCCGTCCTGGCATCGTTCCCGTCGTCGCAGACGTGGCGCGCGAGGAGAGTGCCGTGCTAGCCGTCGCGACGGCGATCGATCGGTTCGGCAAGCTCGACATCCTGGTCAACAACGCGGCGGTCATCATCAACAAGGCTCTGGTGGACATGTCGCTGGAGGATTGGAACGGCATCCAGGCGGTCAATGCCACGGGCGCCTTCCTGTTCTCGCGCGAGGCCATGCGCGCGATGGTGCCGGCTAAGGCTGGCGCCATCGTCAACGTGGGGTCCTACGCCTGCTATCAGGCCTTTCCGTTGATCGCGGCCTATGCGGCATCCAAGGGCGCGCTGGCGCAATTGACGCGTGCGCTGTCGCTGGAAGCCATCGAGCACGGCATTCGCGTCAATGCGGTTGGTTCCGGCGATGTCATCACCAACATCACCAACCACATCCATGCTGACGGTCAGGCATTCCTGGCCGAGCATGGCAAGAAGGCACCGATTCGCCGTGCCGCACAGCCAAAGGAAATCGCGGAGGTGATCGCGTTTCTCGCCTCGGAAAAGGCGAGCTTCATCGTCGGCGCCGTGGTCATGGCCGACGGTGGCATGAGCGTGGCCCTGCCTTGAAGAACATCTTGGCCGAACATTTATCTACTCAAGGACTTTGCATCATGAAACAAGCACCCCGTACATGGTTCATCACCGGCGCGTCGAAGGGCGTCGGTCAGAAACTCGTTACCCGTCTGCTGGAGCAAGGCCACCGGGTGGCGGCAACCTCCCGCACGGCCGCATCGCTGACGCAGGTATTCGGTGCCGCGTCCGACCGCTTTCTGCCGCTGGAGGTGGACCTGACCGATGACCGCAGCGTGCAGCAGGCCATCGACCGGACCGTGGAATGGTTCGGCGGTCTGGACGTGGTCGTCAACAATGCCGGCTATGCCCAGCAAGGCACGGTCGAGGCACTGTCGGACGACGAGTTGCGTCGCAATTTCGAGGTCAACTTCTTCGCGCCAGTGGCTGTCCTGCGCCATGCGCTGCCGCAGCTGCGCCGCCAGCGCAGCGGGCACATCATCAACATCTCGTCCATCGTTGGCTACCAGGGCGGGTATGCGGGATGGGGCAGCTACGTGGCGAGCAAGTTCGCGCTATCCGGACTGACGGAATCCCTTGCGGCAGAGGTGGCCGAGCTGGGCATTCGCGCGACGGTGGTGTATCCGGGCCCGGTGCGCACCGATTTCCTGTCGGATGGTGCGCTTGCGGTGGCCCAGCGGCAGATCGACGACTACTCGCAGGCCAAGGCTTCGCTTGACTTGCACCTGGACACCTTGCATGGCCGCCAGGCCGGCGATCCCGACAAGCTGGCGCTGCTGATCATCCAGGCCGCGACTGTCGAGGCACCTCCGCTGCATCTGTTCGCGGGCAAGATTGCCAACGAACTGGCAGCCGCGAAGGCGAGCGCGGTGGCAAAAGACCTCGATGCCTGGAGGGGCTCGTCTGAAGCCACCGATTTCGCAGACTGATCGACGCATGCACATGTCCCGGCCTTGCCGGGACATTTTCTTTGGGGTTGCAACTCAAGCTGGGTGCCTCGGGAATATACCAAGTCAGGCGATGCATGCAGGCGACTCGGAACGAGGTAATCGCCGAGCCTCAGCCCCTCGCGTTCGACGCCAAAAGGGCGTACCTCTCGGTAGACAACGCTAAATGCCGAGGCTGCCTGCCAGCCGCTGCGCTAGTCCGTCGCGGCGAAAGGCTTCCACAACGTGGTCTATGAATGCGCGTGTCTTGCCGGGCATCAGGGTGCGCGTAGGGTAATACAAAGAAATGGCGCCGGCGTCGGCGTACCAGCGCGCAGTACGCGTACCAGTTCGCCACGTTCCATCCATGGCAGCACATCGGGTACCGCCAGCAGCGCCACGCCCAGACCCAGTAGCGCGGCTTCACGCATGGCGGCCGGGTCGCTGACGACAATGCGTTCCGGCAGGGTTGCCGCAACCTCGTTGCCGGCGGCATCGCGCATGGTCCAGTGGCGTGTGCGTCCGGTGCGTCCGGAGCGCATGACGATGCCATCCATGACTCCCAGCATGGACGGATCGGCAGGCAGCGTGCGTTCCCGCAGATACGCAGGCGACGCCACCGCGACGATATGCGCCGGTGCCAGTGGACGCGACACAAGACCGGGCGCCAGCTCGAAGCCTCCGCCAATGGCTGCATCGAACCCTTCGGCGATCAAGTCGATCGCACGATTCTCGAAGTGCCATTCCGGGCGGATCGCGGGGTAACGCTTCAGGAAATCAGGCAGTAACGGCATCACGTAAGCCACGCCGAAAGAAGGGGCCAGGCTGACTTTCAACACGCCAGCCGGTTCGCCGTGGTCATTCGACATCGCGGCGATGGCGGCTTGCAGCGCGTCCAGGTTGCCGCCAATGGATGCAAGGAATCGTTCGCCAGCCTCGGTAAGCGTGAGCTTGCGGGTCGAGCGCTGAAACAAACGCACGCCCAGGTTGCGCTCGAGCATGGCCACGTTGCGGCTGACGGCCGCGGGCGTCAGGGCAAGTCGGCGACCCGCTGCCGAAAAGCTGCCCGTTTCGGCGCTGCGCACAAAGGACTCGAGGTTGGCGAGGGTTTCCATCTGGCTGAGCTTACACGATTGCTTGAAGATGATTCCCGCCATTCATCACTAATCACGGCCTAATCGAACACCCATACTCCGTTCACACCTTCTGATTCACCCCAACGGAGAAAGAAATGACTCAGCAGACGCTTCCCCTGGCCGGCAAGACCGCCCTTGTTACCGGCGGTTCACGCTCCATCGGCGCCGCCGTTGCACGCCGCCTGGCCGCCGACGGCGCCGCCGTGGCGCTGACCTACAGTGCCTCACCGGAAAAGGCCGCCACGGTGGTACGCGAAATCGAAGCGGCCGGCGGCCGCGCTGTCGCGCTCGCCGCAGACGCCGGCGATGCCGCCGCGGTGCGCCAGGCCGTGGCAGCAACGGTCGACGCATTCGGCGGTCTTGATATCCTCGTCAACAACGCTGGCCTGGGCCTGGGTGGTGCCATTGAGGACATTGCGTTCGACAGCTATGAGCGCATGATCGCGGTGAACGTGACCGGTATATTTGTGGCCACGCAGGAAGCGGTGCGCCACATGAAGAGCGGCGGGCGTGTGATCCATATCGGTTCATCGATGACGCGCTACGCCGCGTTCCCGACGGCATCGCTCTACACGCTGACCAAGGGTGCGATCGCAGGCTTCAATCGCAGTCTGGTGCGTGACCTGGGGCCGAAAGGCATCACGGTCAACACCGTCCATCCTGGCCCGACCGACACCGATATGAATCCCGCCGGCGGCCCGGTCAGCGAGATCGTAGGGCCCGGCATTGCCTTGGGCCGATATGGGCAGCCACATGAGATTGCCGGCGTCGTGGCATTCCTCGCCGGCCCGGACGCAGCCTTCGTGACCGGGGCCGAGATCGTTGCCGACGGCGGCTTCACCGCCTGAACCAGGAATCGTCATGCAAGCAAGCTACGAAAAAACCATAGGCATCATCGGCGCGGGCGCGATAGGCACGGCGTTCGCCATGGCACTGGCACGGCGCGGCATACAGGCGGTGGTCGCCAACAGCCGTGGGCCTGAAACGCTGCGCGATGCCGTGAAAGCAATCGGGCCTTCGATTCGCCCTGGCACGCGCGAGGAAGCCGCAGCGCAGGAGATCGTGCTGGTGGCCGTGAACTGGTCGAAGCTGCCGCAGGCGCTGGGCGGGTTGCCGGACTTTGGCGGTCGCATTGTCATCGATGCCAACAACCCGATCGAGGCACCGCTGTTTCGCCCCGCGGACCTGCATGGGCGCTCCTCGAGCGAGTTGTTTGCAGGCCTCGTCCCCGGCGCGCGCGTTGTCAAGGCGTTCAACCACCTGCAACCCGGGCTGGTTGCCGGCGATCCGCAGGCAGAAGGTGGCCGGCGCGTGATGTTCTTGTCCGGCGATGATGCCAATGCCAAGGTCGAGGTGGCCAGGTTGATCGATCGTCTTGGATTCTTCGGCATCGATCTCGGTTCGCTCGATGCGGGCGGAAGGCAGCACCAGTTTCCTGGAGGACCGCTGGCGGCGCTGAATCTGGTGAGGTTGGGTTGACTGGGAAGGCGGGGGTGAAAGCAACCGAACTAGCGGCGCACTGCGCTCGATTTCCCGTCGCCTCGTTGCTGCGATGCCTGGTACCGAGACTGACTGGCTCCCGCTGTTGCGCCGCGCAGAGTTTCCCACCTCCAATGACGGCACTATGCTCTTTGGGTCGACTTGACTTCGGCTTCGGGACACCCTTCGCGAGATCCGCTCCCGCGTTCCAGCAGCCGCGCCGGCAGCGCAAGCAATAGCGTGACCCCTCCCGTTGCGAGCAGGATAGCCAGCAGGTCGAATGCAAGATAGAGGTCGCCGGTGCGGGTCTTGATCGCACCCACCGCGATCGGGCTGAGCAAGGCCGCCACGCCGCCCAGGCTGCTGACCAGTGCGATGCCGGCGGGCGCCTGCTGCGCGCGAAGGTACGCCGGCGGAATCGTCCAGAACACGGGCAGCGCGGCCAGGCACGCGGCGGCCCCGACCGTCATGCATGCCACCGCCGGCACCAGTTCGCCGCGCGCGAGGCCCATCAGCAGGAAGCTGGCGGCCGCAACCAGCAGGCAGCCCGCCACGTGCCAGCGCCGTTCCAGGCGGCGGTCTGAGCTGCGCGCCAGCAGGTACATCGTTACCAGCCCGAGTACATAGGGCAGCGTGGAGATCCAGCCAATGCGCGACACGTGCGCCTGGCCGAAGCCCTGGATCAGCGTCGGCATCCAGTAGGCGATGGTGTTAGTGCAGGCATAGATCGACAGGAAGGCGAGGCCGATGACGTAGATGCGTGGATCCCTGAGCAGCGCCAGGATGCCGCCGTGCCGGCGCGCCTGGACTTCCTTGCCAAGGTCGCTTGCGAGCATGGCCTTTTCCGCGGGCGTGAGCCACTTTGCCTGGGCGGGGCTGTCGTCGAGGTAACGCCAGGCCACCAGGCCGAGCAGCATCGCCGGAAGGCCTTCCACCACGAACAGCGCCTGCCAGTCGCGCAGGCCCAGCCACCCATCCAGGTGCAGCATGATCGCTGCCGCCAGCGGACCGCTGATCATCCCGGCGAAAGTGCCCGACATCAGGAACAGCGACGTGATCCGTCCGCGGCGCTGTGCGGGGAACCAGTAGGTCAGGTACAGGATGACTCCCGGGAAGAAGCCGGCTTCGGCCACACCGAGCAGGAAGCGCGCGAAATAGAGCGCCTCGGGCGAATTGACCTGGCTGGTGGCGACGGTCGCCAGGCCCCACAGCAGCAGGATGCGCGTAATGGTCAGGCGCGCCCCGGTCTTCTGCATATAAAGGTTGCTGGGCACCTCGAACAGGATGTACCCGGCGAAGAAGGCCGCCGCGCCGATGCCATAGGCCGCATCCGAGAGACCCAGGTCGCTGCCCATGCGCAGCTTGGCGAACGAGATGTTGATGCGGTCGATCGTGTTCAGCACATAGGCCGCGAACAGGAACGGGAGCAGCCGCCAGGTGATCTTGCGGTAGAGGGCGGCGAGCGAGACGGCATCGTGCGGCGGTGCCGAGGGCATGGCAGAGGCGGGGGCGAGTGGTTGCACTTGGTACTCCTGGGCATTGCAAGTGTTGTCTCCCCTCTCCCATTTATGGGAAAGGGGAGAGAAGCCGGCGGCGGGGTCAGGCCGCGGCTTCGCGCGTGGCGCGGTCCAGCATCGGCACCGCGAGTTCGCAGGCCTCGATGCCTTGCAGGGTGACGATCTTCAGCACCGCCAGGATCTGCGCGCGCGTGGCGCCCAGGCGCAACGCGGCTTCGATATGCCGCTGGGTGCCGTGGCCGTACATGTGGGTGATCGCGGCATCGCCGGCGATGCAGAGGAACTCGATCCACAGCGGCGGCAGGATGTTGTCTGTCCACAGGCCGAAGCCCATGGCCAGGAATTTCTCCAGGTACTGCGGATCCCAGCGGTACAGCGTTTCCCACAGCGGGTTGAACATGCCGTTGGCACGTACCGCGTCGCACACCGGCGTCGCGCCTGATGCGACTGGCTCATCCGGGATGCCGGCGCGGGCCAGTTCCTCGGCCAGTGCCGGCACGCCGACCGCACAGGAATGGATGCCGACCACGCTGGCAAGCTTGAAGACTTCCAGGATCTCGGCGCGCGTGGCGCCCAGCCGGATCGCCTCGCGCACGTGGCGCGATACGCCCGGCTTGTACAGGTGCGTGGCGGTGACGTCGAGGTTCAGGCGAATCAGCGCGACCAGCTTGGGATCGAGCACGCCTTCGGCCTGCGCATCGCGAGCCAGCGCGACCCAGCTGGCAATCCACCTGGGATCCCATTCGGTCAGCGGATCGAGCTGGCCGCCGAGCACGCCGGTATCGCGCAGCGCCTTGTAGTGGGCAAACAGATTGTGTTGCATGGCTGTCTGGTTATGGGGCGGGCTCAAATGACCGAACCGCCGTTGGGACTGATGACCTGGCCGACCAGGTAGTGCTCGTCGCTGGCGAGATGCAGCACGGTCGCGGCGTATTCCTCGACGGTGCCGAAGCGGCCCGCCGGGCAGCTTTGCCAGAGGCGGTTGCGGCCGTCTTCGCCGATCTTTTCCAGGTACTGATTGAAGGCGGGCGTCGCGACACCGCCGGGGGCCATCGCGTTGACGTAGATGTTGGCGCCGGCCACTTCCAGCGCCACGGAACGGGTGAAGGCAACCCCCGCGCCCTTGGTGGCGCTGTAGTGCGGGCTGTGCGCGCTGCGGGACGAGATCCCGGCAATCGACGCGATATTGACGATGCGGCCATAGCGTTGCGGCTGCATCAGCCGCAACGCCTCGCGGGTGCAGTAGAAGGTGCCATGCACGTTCACGCCCCAGTAGCGCAGCCATTCCTCGTCGGTGATTTCGCTGGTAAAGCCGAGCGACGCGCGCGGCACCGGCGTCTGCAGGTAGGCGTACAGCTGGTTGCGGCGCTCGGTGTCCACCGGACGGTTCGGGGTCAGCGCGGCGTTGTTGACGAGGATATGCACCGTGCCGAAGGTCTCGCGCGCCTGCGCGAACATGCCGGCCACTTGCTGGCTCGACGATACGTCGCACACGACGGACAGGCAGCGGCGGCCTTCGGCGAGGACCGCCTCGCGCGCGGCGGCCAGCGCTTCAGGGTCGATGTCGCAGATCACCAGGTCGGCGCCGGCACGCGCCAGCGCCACGGCGATGCCCTGGCCCAGGCCGGGGCCGACGCCGGTCACCACGGCGATCTTGTTGGTCAGTTTCATGATCGGTTGCTCGGTTGCTGCAAGGAGGGGCTGTGTTCGGATACCGACGGCACGCGCGGCCAAGGCAACGCGCATGCCGTGGCGGATGGTTGCACTCAGGCGCAGCCCGGCACCGTGAAGCCGCGTTGCCCCGGCTTGCGGTTCGGCGCCATGCCGAGCTGGCGGATGGTCTCGTCGGCGCTGTCGTACCACTCGTCGATCTTGTAGATGCGGCGCGCTTCCTTGCCGTTGGCGACGTCGCGGCCGAGTTCGCGCGCCAGCCGCACGGTCTGCTCGATCTGCTGCACCGAGGTGATGCGCTCGCCCTTGCGGCCCCACAGGTTGTCCTCGATGCCCACGCGCACATGCAGGCCCAGCGCGATCGCCATCGCGTTCATCGGCAGCACCGCGCGCATCGCGCTTTCGATGGTCAGCACCGCGCCGTCCGGCGTGCGGCGCGCGAACTCGATCATGTCGGCCGGGTGCAGGCCCGCAGCGCCGCCGCCGATGGCGACATAGTTCAGGATCAGCGGGCCGCGGTACTGGCCCTTGCGGATCAGGCGCTCGACCGTCTCCAGCTGCGCCACGTGGCCAAGCATGAAGTGCGGCTGGATGCCTGCCTTGCTCAGGCGCTGCAGGTGTTCGATGAAGAACGACGGCTTGGAGTCGACCACCATCTCGCTATACGCCTTCAGATACTCGGGCTTCTCGAGGATGGTGCCCTGCACGTCGTCGGCGGTCAGCATCTCGCAGATATTCATCTGGCTGGTGTTGATCGCGATCGTGACCTGGTCAGGCTTGGGATCGAGTTCCGCCAGCATGTGGCGGGTGTCGTAGTCCAGCCACTCGGCGGCCTTGCCTTCGCCTTCGGGTGCGAACGAGATCGAGCCCCCGACCTGCAGCACCATGTCGGGTACGGCTTGACGCAGGCGCGCCAGCATCTCGTTGAACATCGACAGGCGCTTGGAACCCTTGCCGTCCGACTCGCGCACATGCACATGCAGCACCGTGGCGCCCGCGTTGTAGCAATCGACGGCCTTCTGGATCTGCGCGTCCATGCTCACCGGGATATCGTCCGAGTCGGAGGGCAGCCACTGCGGGCCATAGGGTGCGACCTGGATCACCAGTTTTTCCTGGTTTTCGGGAAGCAGGCTGTCGTCGAGAAAATGCATGGATGGTCTCCTGATGGTGAAGCCCCTTGCACGGGGGCGGTGCAGGTATTCTGGACGCCGGGCGCATGCTGCGTTTATCCTGTTGTCACTATTTCCTATCCGTTTGTCACAGCTGGTGAAAACCCGAACCATGAAGCCCGCGCGCCGTTCGGTCCCGGTCGGCACGCTTGCCCGGGTGGTCGAGGTGCTGCGGGCGCAGGGCGCCGACCCGTGGCCTCTGCTGGGCCGTTATGGCATCGGCCCGGCAGCGCTGGAAGAGCCCATGGCGCCGCTGGCGCTGACGCTTTGCGGGCGCATCCTGGCCGATGCGGTCGAAACCTCCGGCCGCTCCCCGTTCGCGGTGCAGGTCGGCGCCCGCGCCAATATGGAAAACGCCGGGCCGCTGCGCCTGCTGCTGCTTTCTTCGCGCAATGTGCGCGATGCGGTGGATGGGCTGCTGCGCTACGGGCGTATCTGGTACCGCGGCATCGATACGGCGCTGACCGTGCGCGAAGGCTATGCGGTCTTCTCGATCGAAATCGACGGCGCCTTCGCGGGCCGCAACGAACTGCTGACCGCCTACCTCGCGGCCAACCTGCAGATGTTCCGGCTGATGCTCGGCAAGTCCTGGTTGCCCGCGGCGGTCTCGCTGTCGCGCCCGCCGCCGCCGGAGCTGGCGCCGTTTGTCGCGCACTTCGGACCCGATGTGCGCTTCGGCCAGCCGCGCGACGAATTCGTGTTCCCGGCCGGCACGCTGGAGCAGCGCTGCGGCGTGGTAGACGAGGCGGTCGAATCCTCGGTGGTGCGCTACCTAAGCGAGCTGGAATCGCATGTCGCGCCGGATTTTCTCGGCCAGGCCCGGCAGGCGATCCGCGACCTGATGCTGTTGGGCGAATGCAGCGCGCCGCGGCTGGCATCGCTGTTCGCGGTGCATCGCTTTACACTGCATCGCCACCTGCAGGACCACGGCACCTCGTTCGCGCAATTGCTGGACGAAGAGCGCGAAGCGCTGGCGCGGCGGCTGCTGAGCCACACCGACATGCCGCTTGGCGATGTCGCGCGGGCTCTCGGCTTCAAGACGCAGGCGGGCTTCAACAAGGCCTTCCACCGCTGGCAGGGTGTCGCGCCCGGCACCGTGCGCGCGGGCGAGCGCCGCAGGCCGCGGCTTACGTTGCATCGCGATTGAGCCCGCGCACGGTGCACCGTGCCGGCATGACCAATCGCTTATGCTTCCGCAGTTTTATTTCATTGGTTTTCGCGGCCGGATCGTGCGCAAAATCCCGGTGCACACACGCCTCCGATGCCTTCTCGACCCAGGGGCATCGCCATTCACAGAAACGGCGTGGGCTTATGGAGACAATATGAAATCAAGCCCGACATGCCGCGGCAAGCGCGCATGGCATTTCGCAGTACTGGCCGCCACCGCGCTGGCAGCCGCCCCCGTTCTTGCGCAGGGAAACTGGCCCTCGCGCCCCATCCGCATGGTCGTGCCGAGCCCCGGAGGCAGCGGCCCCGACGTGCTGGCCCGTGTGTTCGCGGAACCGATCTCGCAAGCGCTGAAGCAACCGGTGGTGGTCGACAACAAGCCCGGCGCCAACGGGCAACTGTCGGTGGATGCCGTCGTGCGCGCGCAGCCGGATGGCCATACCGTGCTGCTGGCGAGCGCCTCGGCCACCGTGATGAACCAGGCGATCCAGCCGAAGCTGCCGTTCAACATCGTCGAGGACCTGGTGCCGGTCGCGCAGATCGGCTCGGGCGGCGTGCTGCTGGTGGTCACGCCGGACTTTCCGGCAAAGGACATGAAGTCCTTCGTGGCAACGGTCAAGGCGCGGCCCGGCAAGTATGACTACGGCAGCTGGGGGATCGGCTCGGGCGGCCACCTCGCCATGGCACAGCTGCATACGCTGGCCGGCATCGACCTGACCCATGTGCCTTACAAGGGCGTGCCGCCGATCCTGACCGATCTGCAGGGCGGCGTGCTGAAGATCGCCTTCGTCGACATCACCACCTCGGTGCCGCTGGTGAAGAGCGGCAAGATCCGGCCGCTTGGCATCACCGGCAAGCACCGCGCTCCCGCGTTCCCCGATGTCCCGACCATGGCCGAGCAAGGCTTCCCGATGACTAACGAAGGCTGGTACGGGCTGTTCGTGCCCAAGGGCACGCCACGCGAGATCGTCGTGACGCTGAACCGCGAGATCAACAAGGCGCTGCGCTCCCCGGCGCTCGCCACGCGCTTCCAGCAGCTCAACATGATGGCCGATCCGCCGCTGACCACGCCGGACGAGTTCGCGCGCACGGTGCGCAACGACTATGCCACATGGGCCAGCGTGGTGAAGGTCAACGGCATCACGCCGGAATAGCGGGCCAGTCAGCCGGCCGCCGCCTGTTCCGCGCACTGCTGGAACAGTTCGACAGCCGGCGAGGGGGCCTTGCCGGCCAGCGTGAAAGTGGACACCGGCAGCAGCACGCCCGGTATCTCGAGCGGAAGGACATGGGCGAGGCCGTGCGCTTCATAGGTGCGCGCCAGGCGCCCGGTCATCATTGCCACCGCCTGCATCGCCGCCAGCAGGCCCAGCACCAGGCCGGCCGATACTGACTCGACATGGTTGGCCGGCACCTCCACCTTCATGCGCCGCAGCGACGCGTCCAGGCTCTGGCGCAGCCGGGCGGTGCGCGGCGGCACAACCCACGGGTACGGCGCCAGGTCGGGCCAGTCCACCGTCGCTGACGCTGCCAGCGGATGCTCCGGGTGGACCGCCACCCGCAGCACTTCCTCATACAGGTGGTGCTGCTCGATATCCCCGGCCGTAGCGCGCTCCGACAGCGCCCCCAGCACGATATCAAGGCGGCCGGTGCGCAACTGGCCCATCAGCACGTCCATCGGCGCCTCGTACACCGCGATGTTCAGCGTCGGCATCCGCGCCTTGGCCAGCGCGATGATGCGCGGCGCGAGCGCCAGCGTCGAACCGGGCATGGCGCCGACCGCAATCGAGGCGCAGGCGCCTTGCCCCAGCGCCAGCAGTTCGTCGCCGGCGCGGTCCAGTTCGTCCAGGATCGACTGCGCATAGCTGACGAAGATCATGCCGTGCGGCGTGGGTTCGATGCCGCGGGGCCGCCGCACGAACAAGGGGTAGCCCAGGCCTTCCTCGACCTCGGCCAGCGCCTTCGATACCGCCGGCTGCGTGATGTTCAACGCGTTCGCGACCCGCGCGACCTGCCGGTGCTCCTCCAGTGCTATGACCAGACGGAGATGGCGTAGCTTCAGTCCGCTGCGCAGGAAGCCGATCGCGTCCATGGTGAAAACCCCTAGAAACAAGCTTGATTCATTGCGGTGAGGCCGGTCATGCCACAGCATCCCAGCGGGGATATTACCTTTTGGTTTGGTCAGACGCATCAACTTTCATTAGTCATGCGCACGCTGCCTTCGCACAATGGCTGCACCGGCCCGGCAATGGCCGCGACAACAAGGAGACAGCAATGGAAACAGCACAGGCGCAAGCAGCACTAAAGGCGGTGGAGACCCCGGCGGCGTGGGAAGCCAGCGACATTGCCGCGAAGGAGAGTGAGTGGGTGGTCTGGCTGAGCGCGGACGAGATCGTGCAGCTGGAGGCGGCGCTGGCGCATTGCAAATCGCTGGGCCTTGCCGTGCCGGCCATCAGCAAGGAGACGTTTCCGCTCGGCAGCCTTGCCGCGAAGCTGGAAGACCTGCGCCATCGCCTGGAGCGGGGACTGGGCGTGGTGCTGCTGCGCGGGCTGCCGGTCGAGCGCTATTCCAAGATGGACGCCGGCACGATCTACTGGGGCATCGGCATGCATCTGGGCCGCGCGGTTGCGCAGAACGCGTTCGGCGACGTGCTGGGCCATGTCTGGGATCTTGGCAAGGACCCGAAGTCAGACATGACGGCGCGCGGCTATCAGTCGCGCCATCGGCTGCCGTTCCATACCGATGGCGCCGACGTGGTCGGGCTGCTGTGCCTGCGCACTGCGCGCCGCGGCGGCATGAGCAGCATCGCCAGTTCCATGGCAATCCATAACGCCATGCTGCGCGAGCATCCCGAACTGCTGGCGCGGCTGTACCAGCCCTTTGCGTTCGACCGCCGGCACGAGGAAGCGCCGGGCCAGGCGCCGTACACGATGACGCATGTGTTCAGCTGGCACAACGGCCGCCTGTTCAACCGCTACATCCGCAGCTTCATCAATACGGCGCAGCGCTTCCCCGACGCGCCGCCGCTGGCGCCCGAGGACATCGCCGCGCTCGACAGATTCGACGAATACACGCAGGACCCGCGCTTTCGCATCGACATGGAGCTGGCGCCCGGCGACATGCAGTTCCTGAACAACTACGTGGTCCTGCACTCGCGCACCAGCTACGAGGACCATCCCGAGCTGGACCGCAAGCGCCACCTGCTGCGGCTGTGGCTGTTCACGCCGGGCCTGGCCGACGTGCCCGAGAGCTTCCGGCTGCGCTACCTGCTGACCGACGCGTGGGCAAAGAACCCGCGCCCGCCGATCTACGACGTCAACCAGATCATGGGCGTGACCACGCATTGAAGCGTCCCCCTTACCGCTATCCCAGACCAAGGAATCTTTCGCAATGAACGCCCCCATCCTTTCCCTTCACGGCAAGACCGCCTGGATCACCGGCGGCTCCAGCGGCATCGGCCGCGCCTGTGCGCTGTCGCTGTGGCAGGCAGGCGCGACCGTCGTGATTTCCGCGCGCAGCGAAGCGGCGGTTGCCGGTCTCGTCGCAGAATGCGGCAATGAGCGCGTGATCGCGCTGCCGCTGGACGTGGCCGACCGCGAAGCCGTGGCTGCCGCAGGCCGCCAGCTGCAGGAGCGTGCCGGCGCCGTCGATATCCTGGTCAACGCCGCCGGCATCAACGTGGTCAACCGCAAGCTGTCCCGCCTGACGCCGGCCGACTGGGACCAGGTCATCGACATCAACCTCAACGGCGCGTTCTACTGCATGCATGCGGTGCTGCCCGGGATGCGCGACCAGGGCGAAGGCACCATCATCAATATCTCGTCGTGGGCCGGACGCTACGCCTCGGCATTGACCGGTGCCGCCTACGGCGCCAGCAAGCACGCCATGGCGGCGATGACCACGTCGGTAGCCATGGAAGAGTGCGCCAACGGCATCCGCGCCTGCGCCATCTATCCCGGCGAGACCGCCACGCCCATCCTGATCAACCGGCCCACCCCGCCCGCCGCAGAAGACCTGGCGCGCATGCTGCAGCCGGAGGACGTGGCCGCGGCGGTGGCCTTTGTGCTGTCCCTGGCGGCGCGCGCCACGGTCAACGAGCTTGTCATCAGTCCCACCTGGAATCGCGCCTTCGTTGGCTTCCAGCCGCCGCCCAGGCGCGGCTGAGCGGCTGAGCAGCACCGGCGACCGAGACAGCTGCTGCCGTGGAAGATCCAGCGCCAGGCAGCGGCGCGCGGTCAATGCATGGCAGGACAATCCCCGAGGAAGACAATGATGAACCGACGCAGGTGGTTACAGGACACAATTCCCGCCGCCATCGCGGCGTGTCTCGCGCCGAACGTGTTCGCGCAGGCCCCGACACCCTCTGCCTGGCCATCGCGCCCATTGCGGATGATCGTGCCGGGCGGTGCAGGTTCGGGCACCGACCTCGTCGCCAGGGTGTTCGCCGACCTGCTCTCGCGCGCGCTGCGGCAACCGGTCGTGGTCGAGAACCGGCCCGGCGCCAATGGCATTGTCGGCAACAACCTGGCGGCCAAGGCGGCGCCGGACGGCTATACCGTCTTGTTCAGCAACGCCTCCGCGATCGCGATCAACGCAGCGCTGCGTGACGACATGCCCTACGACACGAATCAGGACCTGGCACCGGTGATCCAGGTCAGCGCCGGCGGCGTGCTGCTGGTGGCAACCGCCGAGACGCCGGTGCGCGACCTTGCAAGCTTTGTCGACTACGTCCGCGCGCATCCCAACCTTGCGTACGGCACGTGGGGCGTCGGCTCGACCGGCCACCTGGCGATGGAAGCCATTGCCCGCCAGCGCGACCTGCGCATGCGGCATATTCCGTACAAGACCATGGGGCAATTGCTCACCGACCTGCAGGGCGGGGTCGTCAGCATTGCATTCGTCGACGCGCGTTCGCCGCTGTCACTGATCCAGGCCCGCAAGCTGGTGCCGGTTGCCATGACCGGCACGCGGCGCTCGCCCATGCTGCCGGAGGTGCGCACGCTGAAGGAGCAGGGCTTCGACCTGGATCTCGATGGCTGGTACGGCGTGTTTGTCCCGGCACATACGCCGGCCGGGATCGTGCTGAGGCTAAACGAGGAAATCGCCAGGGTGATGGTGGCGCCGGCATTGCAGGCCAGCTTCGCGCAGCAGGGTCTGCTGTGGGTGGAGAAGAATTCGCCGGAACAGTTTGCGCGTGTGATCCAGAGGGATATCCGGGCGTGGAAATCGCTGGCAGCAAGCGCAAAGATCAAGGTTGACTAAAGACCAGCTCGGAATGCTGTCAGGGGGCGCTACGGATGACCGCGCCTAGGTGGTTCCTGCAGGACAAGGTGTGACAGCGCAAAGTCACCGTCACACCCGCCAGCCGGCTATGGCAGCCGCCCTCGCGCAACCATCAACCCATCAAGCTGCATCTTCACCATGCCAAGCAGGCACAGCGCACTGAAGCACCCCTCCGAGTTTTCGCTTTCGTGATCCAGGAGTACGAGAACTCCTTCAATACCAGCGCGAACCTGCTGCAGGCATTCATTGGTCATTTCATCGATCGTCGTCATTGATTCCTCACAAGTGAGTGCGCGCCACTCCTTTCCACGTGAGGGCGGCGGGCCAGTCGACGAGGGTGGAAAGACCGGTCTGACGAGGGGAACCGGCCAGCCTTGCGGCTGCCTCGCTTGGCCCGCCATGGAACCATGCGAGCGCACAGGCGTTGCTTGCTGCAAGCGCAACGCCTGTCCTCGTCAGACATCCGGGCTTTCCACACCCGATCATCGGTGATCCGATGACGCCACCAGTATTTCCTGCCGGTACCGGGGAATCGATGAGAGATGTCGCATTTCCAGGGGCGCGCGAAGTTTGAATCCTGGCAACGGATTCAGAAATCGCTAACTCTTGAAAGTGGGCATACATCGAAATGCAGGTGAGCCAGCGTGGGTTGGGATTTCGGGCGTGGCAGGAGCCGGTGCTCCTGGCCATCCCATCGGCCGGCTATTCGACTTCGCCGCTATCTGTGTCGCTGACCTGCGCGTCGTGTTCATGGCGCATGGCTGCCGCGGCGAGCGCGGTGACGTTTGCCGGCGCCGCTTCCTTGCGCTCGCTGTAGCGATCCGTCAGGTAGTCGCTGCGATCGCGCACGAGCAGGGTGAACTTGTAAAGCTCTTCCATCACGTCGACCACGCGGTCATAGTAAGAGGACGGCTTCATGCGGCCGTTGGTGTCGAACTCCTGGTACGCCTTGGCTACCGATGACTGGTTCGGAATCGTCACCATGCGCATCCAGCGCCCCAGCACGCGTAGCGCGTTGACCGCATTGAACGACTGCGAGCCGCCGCAAACCTGCATCACGGCGAGCGTGCGACCCTGAGTCGGTCGGATGGCTCCGATTTCCAGAGGCAGCCAGTCGATCTGGTTCTTGAAAACCGCGGTCAGCGTGCCGTGCCGCTCGGGACTGCACCACACCTGACCTTCCGACCACTCCGAGAGCTTGCGCAGTTCAACCACTTTGGGATGATCCGCCGGAACACTGTCGCACACCGGCAGGTCATGCGGATCGAAGACGCGAGTCTGCGCGCCGAAATGTTGCAGGATGCGCTCGGCTTCCTGCACCAGCAGGCGGCTATAAGACGTTTCGCGCAGTGAGCCATAGAGCAGCAGGATGCGCGGCGGATGCGTGCTGACGCGAGACGGTTGCAGCTTGGCCAGGTCCGGTGTATCGAGCACGGCCGGGACGACATTGGGCAGATCCATGGTCATTTGATCCTCCGTCCTTGCGTTGCAGTCGGCGTCAGTCCGCCGGGTGCTCGCCGGATGCTTCGATGACGTTGGGGTGGCCGTGTGGCAACGCACGCGGCTCCAGCAGCCGGTGCAGCCCCAGCCCGATGGCCGCGCCCAGGCACTGCGCCAGCATGAAGCCCGGCACGCTCGCGGGTGCGATGCCCGCAAAGCTGTCGCTGAACATGCGCCCGAACGCGGCGGCGGGATTGGCAAACGATGTGGATGCGGTGAACCAGTATGCCGAGCCGATATACGCCGCCACCATGGCGGAGGCGCGCCCGTTCGGCGCGCGCAGGATCACCAGAAGCAGGCCGGCGGTCGCAACGGTTTCAGCAAGCCATTGCCCCGGACCGCTGCGGACCTTGCTGGAAAGCTGCAGGATCGTGATGTCAAACATGGCATGGGCAAGCCAGGCCCCCAGCACCGCGCCGGCGAGCTGGGCTGCGATATAGGGCAGCAGCGCCGCGCCAGGCAGCTCACCCCGCGCCACCATCACCGCGCTCACCGCCGGATTGAAGTGCGCGCCGCTGACGGGACCAAAGACCTCGATCAGGATATACAGGCCACCGACCGTGGCCGCCGTGTTGGCCAGCAGGGCGATTGCGACATTGCCGCCGGCAAGCCGTTCGGCCATGATGCCCGAGCCGATGACGATGGCCAGCAGCAGCGCCGTTCCCAAGGCTTCGGCGCCCAGCCTGTTGCGCAGATCGACCATGACGCTCAGCTTTGCGAGATACGGTTCAGATGGTCCTGCAGCTCCGCATTGCTCAGCGTGTCGAGCGGCAGCGCCAGCAATTGGAGCATGCGGTAGCCGATGGCCTGTCGTGTCAACTCGAATGCCCGGCGCTTCTTTTCGTCGCCGCCTTCCGTGTTGGATGGATCAGGGTAGCCCCAATGCACCTTGACCGGGCTGCCCGGCCAATACGGGCACTGCTCTTCGGCGGCACTGTCGCACACCGTGATGACCACCCGCATCTCGGGAGCATTCTCGCCGACAAATTCATCCCAGCTCTTGCTGCGGAAGTCGCCCACGTCGACGCCAGCATTGCCAAGCACCTCGAGGGCGAAAGGATTGATGCGCCCGCTTGGCGAGCTCCCGGCGCTATAGGCTCGCACATCGCGGCCCGACTGCCGGGCCAGATGGTTCAACATGCCCTCGCTCAGCACACTGCGGGCAGAATTGTGGGTGCACAGAATCAGTACGTTGGTGGTCATGGGGCGCTACGAGATTATTGAAGTGCGGATCGGAATGCGTGTGAGGACGCACCCTTAGCAGCCGGACGGCGTGGAATTGACCGCGATCCCGATCGGCTTGCCCTTCGGAGCGCGGGGGACGCAACAGGCCGATTCCTGGCCCGCAGCATCGATTTTTCGGGATTCGCCGTACACCGGCACATTACCCAGGGTATGAAAGTGCTCCCACGCGATGCCTTGCGGATCCGTGACCCAATACTTCTCGCTCTTCGCGTAGCAGCAGGTGGTCTCGCCTTCGTCGAGCAACGCCATGTCGGCCGCTTCGGCCCGCTGCTTCAGTTCGGCCAGCTCGGCCGCGTCGTCTGTCTGAAACCCGAGGTGGTCGATGCCGGTCTCCGCGCCACGGGCCGAAATGGCGAAGTTCACGCGCGGATCCTCCAGCATCCACTTCGCATAGTCGCTTTTCACAACCGTTGGCTCGGCTGCGAACAGGGCTGAGTAGTAGCGAATGCTCGCAGACAGGTCGGCGACGCTGACGTGCACGTGGAAGCGCTTCATGATTTGGTCTCCGAGGCGACGGAACACTTGGACACAGGGGAGCACGGATTGCCGCTGCAGCAGTTTTCCGTGAGGTAGCCAAGCAGTGCGTTCATGGTCTCGAAATGGGCCATGTAGATGATCGAGCGTCCGTCCTGCCTGCTGGACAGCAAGCCGGCACGGTGCAACTCCTTCAGGTGAAAGGAGAGGGATGACGCCGGCATTTCCATCAGCTCGGCTATCCGGCCCGCAGGAAGGCCGCCAGGCCCGGCCTGCACGAGCAGCCGGAACACGGACAAACGGATCGAATGGGCTAGCGCGGCGAGCGCGTCAAGGGCGTGATCGGTTTTCATTTTTCGACAATAGTCGAATAATGGAAAGATGGGAAGTGAAATTTTTATGACGGTGGCTTCGCCGCCCCATTTCAGCTCTCACTGCATGGCCGGTCTTTGGCCACCGAACATACGACTCCGCTATCGTCAGAATCAGTCCGTTCAGTTAAAGCATCAAACACTACTGTCATTCCCGCGCAAGCGGGAACCCAGCGACTTCAAAAGAAGCTGGATTCCCGCCTGCGCGGGAACGACAGGGGGTAATTGAACGGCACTAGCATGCGGGCCGAGCGCCTTACCCCCGCAGCCTCATGCCCGCACTGGCGTAAGGGCGGCACCCGGCACCACCGCAGGCACGCTTCCTATTGCCTGGTCCACGACTCCCGCCACCATGTCCGCCGTCACCGCCGACAAGGTCCAGCCCAGGTGCCCGTGCCCGGTGTTGTAGAAGATGCAGGCCGCACGCCCGCGCCCCACGCGCGGAAGCATGTCGGGCAGCATCGGACGCAGCCCGGCCCATGGCACCACGCTGCGCGTGCTGACGCCGGGGAAGCACTGCTGCACCCAGTCGACCAGCGGGCGGATGCGGTCGGCGCGGATATCGCGGTTGGTGCCGTTGAACTCGGCGGTGCCGGCGACGCGGAAGCGGTCGTCGCCGAGGCGGCTGGTGACCAGCTTGGTTTCGTCGTCGAGCAGGCTGACCGTCGGCGCAGCGGCGCGGCTGGCGTCGTCGGTCAGGTTGACCGTGATCGAATAGCCCTTGACCGGATAGATGTTGACGCGGTCGCCCAGCTCTGCCGCCAGTGCGCGGCTTGCGATGCCTGCGCAGATCACGGCGCCGTCGAAGGTAGAGCTGGCGGTGTCCGCGCCGTCCTGCACGGTGACGGTGGCATGCCGTCCGTCCGTCTTCACCGCGCGCACGTCCTGGCCGTACCGGCAGCGCACGCCCAGGCGGGCAGCGGCGGCGGCCAGGCCGCTGGTGAACTTGTGGATGTCGCCGGTCGAATCGCTTTCGGTGAAGTAGCCGCCGTAGTACGAGCCCGCCAGCGTCGGCTCGATCGCGCGCATCTCCTGCGGGGTCACCGCGCGCCGCTCGAGCCCGCCTTGCGCCAGCAGCGCGGAGACGCGGCCGGCATGCTCGAAGCCGGCTTTGTCACGGTAGATATGGAGAATGCCTTCCTTCTTCAGGTCGAAATCGATGCCTTCCTGCGCCGCCCAGGCAAACAGGTGCTCGCGCGCGGCGATGGCAAGGCGCGCGGTCTCGATGGTGTTGCGGCGGTAGTGGGGAATCGACGCGATGAACTCGGCGAACCACGACAGCTTGTGCCAGCTGGGCCGGGGATTGACCAGCAGCGGCGCATCCTTGCGCAGCATCCACTTCATCCCCTTGACGATGGTGGACCAGTGGGTCCAGACCTCGGCGTTGGATGCGGAGAGCTGGCCGCCGTTGGCGAACGAGGTCTCCATGGCGGCATAGCGATGCCGTTCGAACAGCGTGACGGAGAATCCGCGCCGCGCCAGCGCGTAGGCGGTGGTGACACCGGTGATGCCACCGCCGATGACAGCGATTGTCTTCATGGTCTGCAGGATCCAGGAACGTCGAAGGGTGGGAGTCCGCACGCGACATGCGTGTAGGACGCCCCCTCTGTTCTGGACCTGAGAGATTCACGACGCCTTGCCACTGGGGCGGGCGCGCTTGCTCCTTCGGTATGCCGGGCGGACGATGGCGTCCGGCATTCTTCAGAGTGCACTGACGGGTGATGCCGGTCCTTTTGCCTGAGAGTTTCCGGGGCGGTTGCTCCTTCGGCGCCGTGCGCGGCGGGCGCCGCGACAGTCTCTCCCTGCATCACGCTGGCTTGACGCCAGTCGGGGCAATGTAGTGACAAGGCCCCGTATTGGATATGCGGGTTAACACGGATGCATGCGGATATGGCTGCGCTGGCCGCGTCGCTATGTCGCATCGGCCGATGGCTTCCGGCCCCATAAAATATCAGCGCTCGCTATCGGGGACCGCTCGCTATCGGGGAACGCTTGCTATCGGGGCCGTCCGGGAGGAGCGCCTGATGCTGCGCAGGCGCGGCGAGCCGACAACGACGACAACAAGGCATTCAGTGAAGAAACACCGCATTGCACTGGCCGTTTCGGCAGTGCTGATGGGCCCCGCCGTGGCCGCCGCCCAAGGCGTGGAGGCAGGCGTGGAGGCGCCCGCGCCGCTGCAGGAGGTGGTGGTATCGGCCCGCCCGGAACGCGGCGAGACGCCGGCGATCCCGCCCAACACGCCAGCGCCGGCGTATGGCATCAGCAGCACCCGCATGGCCGACTTCAACGTGGTCAATACCGAGGACGCGCTCAAGTACGCGCCCAACCTCGCCGTGCGCAAGCGCTTTATCGGCGATATGAATTCGATCATCTCGGTGCGCAGCACCAGTTCGCGCCAGTCGGCACGCGGGCTGGTCTATGCGGACGGGCTGCTGCTGTCCAACCTGCTCGGCTCGGACTTCAGCTTCCCGCCGCGCTGGTCGCTGGTCAATGCCGCCGAGATCGAGCGCATGGACGTGCTGTATGGCCCGTATTCGGCGCTGTATCCCGGCAATTCGCTGGGCGCGACGGTGCTGATCACCACGCGCACGCCGGAGAAGTTCGAGGGCGATGCCAGCGTGCAGCTGTTCACGCAGCGCTTCGGCCTGTACGGCACCCACGACAACTTCAACGGCGTGCATGCCAACGCCTATGTGGGCGACCGCGTCGGCGCGTTCTCGTGGCTGGTCAGCGTGGACCGGCAGGACAGCAAGAGCCAGCCGCTGAGCTTCTACACCGCGTCGCGCTCGACGCGGCCCGCGGGCGCGGCGGACACGCCGGTTTCCGGGGCCTATTTCGACCAGGACCAGAGCGGGCGCGACCGCGTGGTGATGGGCGTGAACAGCGAGGGCGTTACGCACACGGTGCAGGACCAGCTCAAGCTCAAGCTCGGCTACGACATCACCAGCACGCTGCAGGCGCAGTTCACCGCTGCCTACTGGCAGCAGGACCGCTCCAACGCCACCGGCAGCTACTTGCGCGACGCCAGCGGCAACGTGGTGTCCAGCGGCCCGGTGAACATCGGCGGCTCCCAGTACGTGATTCCGGCCAATGCCTTTGCGCCCGGCAATGGCGAGGACGCGCGCTGGCTCTACGGGCTGTCGCTGCGCACGCGCAACCAGACGGGGTGGAATTTTTCCGGGGTGGCGTCGCTGTTCGACGTCAGCAAGGACGTGAGCCGCAGCGCCAACGCCGTCGGCAACGGACCGGGCACGGTGACTTATGGCGACGGCACCGGCTGGCGCACGCTCGACCTGAAGGCCGACTACCGTCCCGAGCGCCTGCAGGGCGGGCACTGGGTCACGTTCGGCTACCACTATGACAACTACCGGCTGAGCAACACCACCTACAACACCTCGGACTGGCGCGCGGCCACCATCACCGCGTTCAACAATGCCTTTACCGGCAAGACCGAGACCCAGGCGCTCTACGCGCAGGACGCCTGGTACTTTGCCGAGGACTGGAAGCTGATTCCCGGCGTGCGCTACGAGCACTGGCGCGCCTATGACGGCAGCCGCAGCCAGGCTGGCGTGGATATCGGCTATCCGGTGCGCAGCGAATCCAACTGGTCGCCCAAGCTGGCGCTGGAGAAGGCGTTCGGGCAGGACTGGCGGGGCCGGCTGTCGCTGGGCCAGGCCTATCGCTACCCGACCGTCAGCGAGCTGTTCCAGGGCCGCATCACCGGCACCGCGCTGATCAACAACGATCCCAACCTGCGGCCGGAACGATCGTTCTCGAAGGACCTGACCTTCGAGCGCACGGTGGAGGCGTCGAATTTCCGGGTCTCGCTGTACGAGGACGATATCCGCGATGCGCTGGTCAGCCAGACCAACACCACGGTGTTCCCCTCCGTCACCAGCTTCCAGAACGTCGACCGGGTGCGCACGCGCGGCATCGAGCTGGCCTACGACGGGCGCGACGTGCTGGTGAGCGGCTTCGACCTCTCGGCCAGCGGCGCCTACAACCATTCGAAGACGCTGGAGAACGCCAACAACCCGGCCTCGGTGGGCAAGTATTTCTATCGCATCCCGAAGTGGCGCGCCAACCTGGTGGGCACCTATCGCTTTACGCCTGCGTGGGCCGGCACGCTGGCGATGACCTATTCGGGCCGGCAGTACAATACGCTCGACAATTCGGACCGCAACCCCGACACCTTCGGCGGCACCAGCAGCTTCCTGACCTTCGACGTCAAGGTGACGTACAAGCCCGCGCGCAATGTGCGGCTCGGGCTTGGCATCGACAACCTCACCGACCAGCGCTATTACGTCTACCACCCGTACCCGGGCCGGACGTTCTACGCCGAGGCGAAACTTTCCTTCTGAGCACGTGAACACGCTGACCTCCACCATGCCAGGCGCCCGCCGCGCTTTCCGCCTGATCGCCGCGGGACTGGTGGCCTGCGCCACGCTGGCGTCGGCCACCGCGGCCGCGCAGGCGCATGGCGGCCACGCCGGCCACGGCGGCCAGGCCAGGGCGAAAATGAGCGAACTCGGCACCGGCGCGGCCTTCGACCGCGACGGCAGGCTGTGGATTGCCTACAAGGATGGCCAGCATGTCGCGGTGCGGTCGTCGACGGACTACGGTCGCAGCTTCAGCGCGACGCGGCATGTCAACGCCACGCCGGAGCCGGTCGCCGCCGATCATGAAAGCCGCCCCAAGGTGGCCACGGGGCCCGACGGCCAGGTCTACATCACCTGGACCCAGCCGCTGCCCAGGCCGTGGACCGGCTTTATCCGCTTTGCGCGCTCCACCGACGGCGGCAAGACCTTTGCCGAGCCGCTGACGGTGCATGCCAACCGCGACCAGATCGCGCATCGCTTCGACGCCCTTGCGGTGGACCCGGCCGGGCGCGTCTTCGTCAGCTGGATCGACAAGCGCGACGTGGCCGCCGCCGAGGCGCGCAAGCAGCCGTATGCCGGCGCCGCGATTTACTACGCTGTCTCGGCCGACCACGGCAAGACCTTCCAGGGCGACTACAAGATCGCCGACCAGTCGTGCGAATGCTGCCGCATCGCGCTGACGCCCACGCCCGACGGCAGGATGCTGGCGCTGTGGCGCCACGTGTTCCCGCCCAATGCGCGCGACCACGCGCTGGCGCTGCTGGGCGCCGACGGCAAGGCCACGCCGATGCAGCGCGCCACCTTCGATGACTGGCGCATCGATGCGTGCCCGCACCACGGCCCCGGCGCTTCGGTGGCACCTGACGGCACGGTGCACATGGTCTGGTTCAGCATGCGCGACGGCAAGCCGACGGTGTCGGTGGGGCGCTGGCGCGACGGCAAGCTGCAGGCGCAACGCGCGCTCGATGACCCGCGCGCACAGCATGCCGATATCGTCGCGCTGAACGACCACGACATCGCGGTGGTGTGGAAATCGTTCGACGGCCAGCAGACGCGGCTGTCCGCCATGCTGTCGCACGATGGCGGCAAGACCTGGCAGACACGCAAGCTGGCCGGCACCGAGCGCGATTCCGACCAGCCGCACCTGCTGCAGCACGCCGGCCGCGCCTACGTGCTATGGCGCACCGAGGCCGAGGGCTTCCAGGTCTTCGCGCTCGGGCAGGAGGGCGCATGATGCGATCGCGCCGCCAACTGATCGCTGCCGCCGCTGCTGCCGCGGTTACCGCGTGCGCGCTGATGCTCGGCACTGCCAATGCCGCCGATCGCGTCGCCGTGTTCGAATCCGCCAGCGCCGCGCGCATCGCTGCCAGCCAGCAGGGCAAGCCCTTCGTGCTGGTGGTGTGGTCGCTGGATTGCGTCTATTGCAAGCGCAACTTCGAGGCGCTCGGCAAGCTGCGGGCGCGGCATCCGGACTTGCGCGTCGTCACGCTGGCAACGGACAGTGCCGACGCCTCGCAGCAGGTGCAAAAGATGCTCGAACGCGTCAGGCTCACGCGCAATGCGTGGGTCTTCGGGCACGAGCCGCAGGAGCGGCTGCGCTATGCGGTCGATCCGGACTGGATGGGCGAAATGCCGCGCACCTACTTCTATCGCGCCGATGGCCAGCGGCAGGGCGTGTCCGGCGTGATCAGCGAAGCCGACTGGGCGCGGCACCTGCGCTGGGCCGGCATCGCGGGCTGAGCCTGCCGCGGTGCCAGCCCGGCGCCGCCTTTCACGTCATCGCTCAGGACAGTTCCTTCGGCAGCTTGCCGCCGTTGGCGGCCAGCTCCTGCATCAGGCGCTTGTGCAGCCACACGTTCATCGCCGCGGAATCGTTCATGTCGCCGGTGTAGTGCAGCTCGCGCGCCAGTTCCTTGCGGTGTTCCAGGCTGCTGTCGATCCCGAGCGCCTTCATCGTATCGACGATGGAGGTGCGCCAGTTCAGCGTCTGCCCGCTCTGCTGCGCCATCCGGTCCATGATGGCCTCGACATCGACGCCCGACAGCGGCGTGGCCTGGGCCCCGGCCGGCGCACCGGTGGTGCCCTGGACGTTGCCCGCGGGCGCTGCGCCAGTGCCGGCGGCTGGCGCAGTGCCGGCCGGCGCGCCTGCTGAAGTCGGCGTTCCGGCCGCGGGTGGAGTGCTGGCGGTGGTCGCCGTGGTGGTGGCCGCGGGCTTGTCCTTGCCCAGCAGCTTGTTGAGGATGTCCTTGAAGATGCTCATGGCGGGCTCCTGAAGGGTGGATCGGGGCAGCAAGCCCTTGCAGGTTCCGGGCCACCGTCGCGGCGCGTTGCCGTAACCCGTGCAAGGGGCACGGTTTGTAAATGGTGCGTGTAGCGGGACCGGCGTGCGCGCCACCGTATCCGCCTTCAGCCACATACCGCGTTTGCCCCGGTTGGTAGTTTCCCCACTCCGCCTGCGCTGCAGACAGCGATATGATTCGCGCCTGTTGGTTCAATAAAGAAACAGATGTTCAAATATGAACATGCACAGGTCGGCAAATCCGCGGCAACTCGGCCCGGCCAGGAGGAGGCAACATGAAAATACGCATCGCGGCCGCACTGATCGCCGCCATGCCAATGGCGGCGGCGGCGCAGTCAGTGACCCTCTACGGCGTCATCGATACGGGCGTGGAAATGCTGAACCACGTTGGCGCGGCGGGCAGTACCCTGGTGCGCCAGCCGTCGTTGGCGGCGACCGTGCCGTCGCGTTGGGGACTGCGCGGCACCGAGGACCTTGGCAACGGGCTGAAGAGCGTGTTCGTGCTCGAATCGGGGTTTGCGCCCGACTCCGGGGTGTCGAACCAGGGCGCGCGCCTGTTCGGGCGGCAGGCCTTCGTCGGGCTGAGCGGCCCGTGGGGACAGCTCGGGTTTGGGCGCCAGTACACCATGCTGTTCTGGGCCAGGCTCGATACCGACATCCTGACCTCCAATGTCTATGGCGTGGGCTCGATCGACAGCTATATCCCCAACACGCGCGCCGACAACGCGGTGTCGTACAAGGGCAAGTTCGGCGGCGTCACGGTCGGCGCGACGTACAGCCTGGGTCGCGATGTCGTGAATGCCGGCCCCGGACCGGCCGGCACCAACTGCGCGGGCGAGAACCCCGCGGATACACGGGCCTGCCGCGAATGGTCGGCCATGCTGATGTACGAGACCGACTGGTGGGGCGTGAGCGCCGCCTACGATTCGCTGCGCGGCGGCCCCGGCGCCTTTGGCGGCCTGACCCGCAGCAGCCTGAAAGACGATCGCTTCTCGCTGGGCGGCTACCTGCTGCTGCAGCGGACCAAGCTGGGCCTGGGGCTGCTGTCGCGCAACAACCAGGCCAGCGCCACGCCGCGCAGCGATCTGTGGTTCGCGGGCGTCTCGCATGACATCACGCCCGCGTTCAACCTCGCCGGCGAAATCTATTACCTGAGCTACCGCCACAGCGCGAACGGAGCCTGGCTTGGCGCGATCCGCGGCACCTATGCGTTCTCGAAACGCACCTCCGTCTATGCCACCGCAGGCTATATCGACAATCGCGGCCAGTCGGCGCTGTCGGTCAGCGGCGGCAGCCCCGGCGGCAATCCCGTCCCCGGCGGCAACCAGGCCGGCGTCATGCTTGGCATCAAGCAGATCTTCTGAGCCGTTGCGGCATTCCTTCAAGAGGTAGAACGATGAAACCATCCCGCTTGCTGTCGGTGCTGACCGGCATCGTCATGACCTGCGCCGCGGCGCTCGCCGCCGCCGCGCCCGCCACGGCACCGGTGGCTACCGGTGCCGCAGCCGCTGCGACGGCCGCCCCCCGCGCTGGCGGCGCCGAGGGCGCCGACCACTTCCGTGTGACGCTGCTGGGCACGGGCACACCGGTGCCGTCGCCGGCCCGCGCCGGCTACAGCACGCTGGTGGAGGCCGGTGGCCAGAAACTGGTCTTCGATTTCGGCCGCAACGTATCGGTGCGCCTGTGGCAGCTGCGGATTCCGCTGGGCAGCGTCGATGCGCATTTCCTCACGCATTTCCATTCCGACCACCTGGTGGGCCTGCCCGACCTGTGGCTGACCGGCTGGCTGCGCCCGCCCTACGGCCGCCGCGACCGGCCCATGGCGCTGTACGGCCCGGCGGGCACGCGCGCGCTGGCGGACGGCCTGCGCCAGGCCTTTGCCGCGGACATTGCGATCCGGCACAAGGACGAGGGCAGCGCGCTGACCGGCATCACCATCGATGCGCACGACGTCGCGCCCGGCGTTGTCTACGAGAAGGACGGCGTGCGCGTGACCGCCTTCGAGAACGACCACGGCGACCACATCCGCCCGTCGTACGGCTACCGCATCGACTATCGCGGCCGTTCGGTGGTGCTGTCGGGCGATACCCGCTTCAGCCCCGCCGTGGTGGCGCAGGCCAGGAACGCGGACGTGCTGGTGCATTGCGTCACGCTGATCCCGGATGCGCTGCTCGCTGCCAACCCTGCGTACCGCGCCATCTACGACCACCTGTCTTCGCCCGAGGACGCCGCGCGCGTGTTCCAGGCCGCGGCGCCGAAACTGGCCGTGTTCAGCCACATCGGCCTGAACGGCGATGCCACCGTCGGGCAGATCGTCGAGCGGGTCCGCAAGACCTATGCCGGTGGATTGCTGGTTGGCGAAGACCTGACCCGCATGGAGATCAGCCTGGATGGCCGTGCCGGGACCGCGGGCGGCATCGCGGTGTGGCAGGAAAAGCCATGAGCCGCCGGACGGCGTTGGGAGATATCAGTCCGGCTTGATTCCAGCCCGCGCAATGATAGGCCGCCAGCGCTGCTGCTCCTGCGCGATGAAGCGCGAGAATTCCGCCGGCGTGCCGCCCACCACGATGGCCGCGTCAGCGCTCAGGCGTTCGACCGAACTCTGGCTCTTCACGGCTTTCATGGTGGCGTCGGCCAGCTTGTCGGCGGCGGCCTGCGGCAGCGATGCCGGCGCCAGCAGGCCGTACCACTGCGTCATCTCGAAGCCGGGATAGCCTTGCTCGGCGACCGTGGGCACGTCGGGCAACTGCGCGATGCGCTGGGTCGTGCCGGTGGCGATGCAGCGCACCTTGCCCGCCTTGATGAACTGGAGGATCGCGGGCGCACCCACCGCGGCGGCGTCGAGCCGGCCGGACAGCAGGTCGGTGATCTGCGGGCCGCTGCCGCGGTATGGCACGTGGGTGATGAAGGTGCCGGTGGCGGCCTTCAGGTATTCGAAGGCCAGGTGGCCGGCGCTGCCGTTGCCGGCCGATCCATAGTTGAGCTTGCCGGGCTTGCTTTTGGCTAGCGCCACGAACTCCTTCAGGTTCTTCGCGGGCACGTCGGGATGGACCACGTACAGGCTCGGCACCTTCGACAGCAGCGAGATCGCGCGGAAGTCCTTGACCGGGTCATACGGCAGCTTCGGGAAGATAAAGGGATTGACCGCCAGCGTGCCGATATGGCCAAGGATCAGCGTGTGGTTGTCGTCGGCACGCGCGACTTCGCCCATCGCGATATTGCCGGCGGCGCCCGGCTTGTTCTCGACGAACACGGACACGCCGAGCAGCTTGGTCAGCTCCGCCGCGGTCGAACGCGCGACGATCTCGGAGCTGCCGCCCGGCGCGAACGGCACCACCAGCCGGACGGGCTTGGCCGGCCACGCCTGGGCGCGGGCGAGTGAGGGCGCCAGCGCGCACGCGCCCAGCGCGGCGCTGGCCTTGAGCAGTTGGCGGCGAATGGGATTGGCTGCGGTCATGCTTTTTGTCTCCTGGGGTTGCGGTAGCCCCGGGCCGCGAAGCGGCAGGGGCGGCTGCGTGGTTATTCGGGCCGGATGTTGCCGTCGCGGATGACCTTGGCCCATTGCCGCGCCTGCGCGTCGATGAACTGGCGCGCTTGCGCCGGGGATGCTGCCACCACCTCGCCACCCAGCTCGGCCACGCGTTGCCGGATCTCGGCGCTGGTCATCACCTTCTGCAGTGCGTCGGCAAGTTTCGCGGCGATCGGCTCCGGGGTCGCGGCGGGGAGGAAGGCCGCGTTCCATTCATACACCTCGTAGCTGGCCACGCCGGCTTCCTGCATGGTCGGCACCGCGGGCAGCGCGGGGCTGCGCGACCGGCTGGTCACCGCCAGCGGCTTGAGCTTGCCGGCCTGGATGTGCTGCAGGCTCGAAGCCACGTTGGCAAAGAACAGAGGCACCTGTCCGGCAATGACGTCGGTCATGGCCGGGCCGCCGCCCTTGTAGGGCACGTGCAGCAGGTCGACGCCGGCGCGCTGCTCGAACAAGACCCCGGCCAGATGCTGTGCCGAGCCGTTGCCCGAAGACGCAAAGGCCACCGAGCCCGGCTTCTGCCTGGCCATGGCCACCACCTCGCTGACCTTGCCCGCCGGGAAGCCTGCGGTGGCGACCAGCACATTGGGATAGCGCGCCAGCACGCCGACCGGCCGGAACGCCTTGTCCGGATCGTAGGGCAGGCGCGGATAGAGGCTGGGATTCACGGCATAGGACGAGGCATCGACCATCAGCGTGTAGCCGTCGGGCGCGGCCTTGGCGACATAGGCCGCGCCGATCTGCCCGCCGGCACCCGGCCGGTTCTCGACCACCACGGTCTGCCCCAGCTCGCGCCCCAGGCCGGGCGCGATCAGCCGTGCCATCAGGTCGGCACCGCCACCCGGCGGATAGGTCACCACGATGGTGATGGGGCGTGCCGGCCAGGCCGCGGCGTTGTCGGCGGCCTGCGCCGGCGTGCCGATGGCGATCAAGGCGGTGGCGGCGGCGGCGATCGCGTGGCGTGCATGCATGGGTCGGTCTCCTTGGCGACGGTCCATCACGGACCTCAGCGGACGTCGGCGGTATAGCGGAAGGCAAAGGCGTCGCCGCGCGTCAGCCGGTATTCGATGCAGTGGCCGGCCAGGTCAAAGGCGTGGCGCGTGACGACCGCGCAGGGATGCGCATCGGGCAGTGTCAGCAACGCGGCCTCGTCCGCCGCCAGCGTGCGGAAGGTCACCTCGTCCACGGCGCGATGGACCGTGACGCCGCAGGCGCTGCCCAGCAGCGGGTAGAGCAGGTCGCCCCACTGCGCCGGCGGCAGCTGCTGCAGGGCTTCGCAGCGCGGCAGCGGCAGCCAGATCGATTCCAGCAGGCGCGGCGTCTGCTCCAGCCAGCGGCGGCGCGAGATCGCCAGCCCGCGCGCGCCGCTCGCCAGCCCGAACCGCGCCGCCATGGCCTTGTCCAGCCGGACGGCGCGGCACGACAGGATTTCGGAGCGCGGCACCACGGGCGCGCCGTCGGCGCCGCCGAAGCGAAAGAAGCGCATCAGGCTGGCGCCGCTCAGCCCCTTGCGCACGAAGGTCCCCTTGCCCTGCACGCGCTCGAGCAGGCCTTGCTGGACCAGCACGGCGATGGCCTGGCGGATGGTGCCCAGCGCGATGCCGAACTCCGTGGCCAGCGCCCCTTCGGCCGGAATGGCACTGCCCGGCGTCCAGGCGCCGGAAACGATCCTGTCCCGCAGTGCCGCCGCGATCTGGCCGTAACGGCTCAGCCCCGCGGTGGCGGTGGTGGTCTGGAGCGGTGCGTTGTCTGGCATGCCGGAGCCGTGCTAAATTGATTGAATGCTTATGTCCTCTAGAGGACTAGAATACTGACGCGGGTCTGGATGCCATATCCGGATATACCCGCCCCACGGAGGCTTGATGATGAGCAGGCGCGCTTTGCCGCTGGTGGATACCCATTTCCACGTCTTCGATACCGGCGTGGCTACGGCTTCGGCGCGCTACCGGCCGGCCTATGCCGCCGGGCTGGATGACTGGCAGGCGGCCATCGGCAAGCTCGGCGGCCAGGGCGACCTGTATGGGGTGGTGGTGCAGACCAGCTTTCTCGGCACCGACAACACCGCGCTGCTGGCCGCGCTGCAGGCGCTGCCCGCGCGCCTGCGCGGCGTGGCGGTGATCGACCCGACGATCACGGACGCGCAACTGGCGGCGTTCCAGGCCGCTGGCGTGCGCGGCATCCGCCTGAACCTGTACGGCGATCCGGATTGGCAACGCATTGCCACTGCGCCGTGGCGCGCGCTGTTCCACAGGATCGCCGCGCTGGGCTGGCACGTCGAGCTCCATACCGGCAACGGGCAGGGCGCCATGGTGCTGGCCCAGCTGGATGCGGCGCTGGGCGATGCGGGCGCCCCAGTGGTGCTTGACCACTTCGGCCGGCCCGGCACAGCAGGGATCGCGGATGCGGTCTTCGATGCCGCCATGGCAGTGCGCGCGCGCCGCCAGCTGTGGGTGAAGATCAGCGCGCCCTACCGGCTGGCATCGCCGCACGACTGGCCCCGGCTTGCTCAGCGCTGGCGCGACATCGTCGGCGATGAGCGCCTGCTGTGGGGCAGCGACTGGCCGTGGACCAATCACGAGGGGCCGCAGCGGCTGGACGAGTGCCGCACGCTTGCCGCGTGGCAAGGGCAGCGCGGTGACGGCGCGGCGTTGTCCGCGGCGCTGCGCTGGCGCAACGCCGCGGCGCTTTACGGGTTTGCCGTGGCGGCGTAGCGTTATCGCGGCGCCGCACGGCGGGCCTTCAATCCGGCGCCAGCACCGCCGGCAGCGCCGCCATCAGCAGGTCGATCGTCACCCGCAGCTTGTGCGGCAGAAAGCGGGTGCGCGGCCATACCAGGTGCAACGGGGTGCGGCTGACCGAGGCCTGCGGCAGCACGCGCGCCAGCGTGCCCTGCTGCAGCGGCTCGCGCACCAGCCACAGCGGCAGGCTGGCCACGCCGGCGCCGCGGATCGCGGCCATGGCCAGGGTATCGATGTCGTCGAAGGCGAGCCGGTGTGACAGCTCCGGCCGCACCGGATTGCCGTCGGTGTCGGCCAGCGACCAGGATACGGGCTGGCTGCCGCGCAGGTAGACCAGGCACTGGTGCGACAGCAGTCCGGCAGTGGAGGCCGGCGTGCCATGGCGGCGCAGGTAGTCGGGCGCCGCGCACAGCACCATGGCCTGCGTGCCGAGCGGCCGTGCCACCAGCGTGTCGCTGTCCGGCAGGCGGCCGCTGCGGATCGCCAGGTCGATGCCGTCGTCGGCAAAGTCCACCAGCCGGTCGGTGAAATTGCCTTCCAGCCGCAGTTGCGGATGTTGCTCCGCCAGTTCCAGCAGCAGCGGCGCCACATGATGGCGGCCGAACACCACCGGCGCGCTCACGCGCACACGGCCCGCGACGGCGCCGCGCCCGGCCTCCAGCATGTGTTGCGCAGCATCCAGTTCCTCCAGCGCCTGGGCGCAGCGCTCGTAGAACGCCTGGCCGTCATCGGTCAGCGCCAGGCTGCGCGTGGTGCGCACGAACAGCCGTGCACCGACGCGTGCCTCCAGCCGCGCAATGGCCTTGCCGATGGCGGAGCGCGTCAGGCCCAGGCGTGCCGCCGCCTGGGCAAAACTGCCGGCTTCCGCCGCGGCCACGAAGGCCGTGATGCCGGCCAGCCGGTCATGGGTGATTGGTTCCATGGTGGCTACACAGGAAGGACTTCGATTGCCCAATGGATCTGATGGGGAATCAGTATAGTGGGTTCACCGTTTTTCACCCACAGGACCGCACCCATGACTTCCTCCATGCAACGCTGGCAACTTTCGGCATTCGGCCGCAACCACCTGCATCGCGTCGATGCGCCGATACCCACGCCGGGACATGGCGAGGTGCTGGTGCGGGTGCATGCGGTGGCCCTGAACTACCGCGACCTGCTGATCCTCCACGACGGCATGGGGATGCCGGTGCAGCCGCCGCTGGTGCCGGGGTCGGACATGCGCGGCGAAGTCGTGGCCATTGGCGATGGGGTTGCCGGCTTTGCCGTGGGCGACGCGGTGATCAGTACCTTCTTCACCGGCTGGCTCGATGGCGTGCAGCCGCGCCACAGCAAGCCGCTGGGCGTGCCGGGCCCCGGCATGCTGTCCGAATACGTGGTGCTGGCCGAGGATGCGCTGGTGGCGGCGCCGCGCACGCTCGATGCCGCGCACGCCAGCACGCTGACCTGCGCCGGCCTGACGGCATGGCAGGCGCTGGCCGAGGCCACGGTGACGCGGCCCGGCGATACCGTGGTGGTGATCGGCACTGGCGGCGTCGCCTTGTTCGCGGTGCAGATCGCCCGCGCCCAGGGCGCGCGCGTGATCGTGGTGTCGGGCAGCGACGACAAGCTGGCGCGCGCGCAGGCGCTGGGCGCGGCGCACGGCATCCATCGCGGCCGCACGCCCGACTGGCCCGCCGCGGTGCGCGAGCTGACCGGCGGCCATGGCGCCGACCATGTGCTGGAACTGGCCGGCGGCGACAACTTCGGCCGCTCGCTGGCCGCGCTGGCGCAGGGCGGCCGGATCTCGGTGATCGGCAACCTGCAGGGCGACGAGCTGCGTGCCAACGTCTATCCGGTGCTGCATGGCCGCGTGACCGTGCAGGGGATTGGCGTGTCGCACCGGCGCGCATTGCAGGACCTCGTGCGCGCGGTCGACTGGCTGCAGTTGCGCCCCGTGGTCGAGCGCGCGTATGGCTTCGGCGAGCTGCCGGCGGCGCTCGATCATCTCGAGCGCGGCGCCTTCGGCAAGGTGGTGGTGCGGCTGGACTGAGGCGGCCAGGCCGCTACTTGCGGGCCTTGGCGCGCGTATTTTTCCTGGCGGCGGCGCGGGCCGCTTCCTTTTGCGCCGCTGCGGCCTCGCTCAACTGCTCCAGCCACGCCATGCCCTCGACATACGACAGGAAATGCCGCAGGTATTCGGGCGAGGTTTCGCGCATCAGCGACAGCGAGCGATGCACGAGATGGTCGGTATTGAGCGGCCCTGCGTTCTCCGGCACGCGTTCCAGCGACTGGCGGAACTGCTGCTCGACGCTGACCCTGGCCCAGGTTTCGCGGAAGTAGTCGGCGAGGGTGTCGACCAGCGGCGTGCCGACCGCTTGCGCCGGCGCCGGCGACAGCGCGCGGGCATCGTTCGAAGCCGCCGCGATGGCGGGTCTGGCACGCGCGGCGAGATCGTGGACCAGTGCGCCCAGCGCGCTCACGGCCGGCATTGGCGCCGGCTGGCAAGTGGTCTCGCCAGCGTTATCGGCGTTGCGCTGCACGATGTCGGCATAGGCGGCGATCAGCTCTTGCAGGCGCGCCTCCAGCAACTGCCGCGCCGCGCCGTCATGTGCTGCCGCACGGGCGGCCAGTGCCTGCATCAGCCGGAAGCGCACGGGGTCGGCGCGGTCGGCGCCGCTGGCCTGCCAGCCGTCGAGCCGCGCGCGGGCACCGGCCGCCGCGTCGAGCTCAGCCATGCGCCTTCACCGTGCCGGTGGTCACGCGCGGCACCGGCGAGATTTCCACGCGCCGGTTTTTCGCACGGCCCGCCGCATCGGCATTCGGCGTGACCGGCTGCTGCGAGCCGAACGCGGCCGAGAACACCGACGAGGGGGGGATGCCCGCATCGATCAGCGTACGGGTCACGGTCAGGGCGCGCTGCGCCGACAGTTCCCAGTTGTCGGCAAAGCGCCGGTTGCCCTCGCGCACCTGCTGGTCGTCGGTAAAGCCGCTGACCATCAGGATCTCGTCGCGGCTGCGCAGGTAGGCCGACAGTGGCTGGGCCAGGCTCTTGAGCAGGTCGCGGCCTTCGGGCTGCAATTCGGCGGAATTCAGCGCGAACAGCACGCTGCCGCTGATGCCGATGCGCCCGTTCACCAGCGTCACGCGGCCGGCCGCGAGCGGCCCGGCCAGCGCCTTTTCCAGCGTCTGGCGGCGCTGGGCTTCTTCCTGCCGCTGCTTCACCTCGGCTTCGAGCCGCGCCGACAGCTCCATCTGCACGCCGATGACCCCCAGCAGCACCAGCACGAACGCGCCCAGCAGCACCGACATCAGGTCGCCGAAGACCGCCCAGGCCGGCACGGTGGGCTCAACGCCGGCGTCGAGTTCTTCTCTCATGCCGCCTCTGCGCTGGGCGCCTGCCGGGCCGCGCGCAGCTGCAGGTCTTCCAGGATCTGCTTCTGCGACAGCATGCTCAGGTCCACCACCTCGCGCGCCTGCGCCACGTAGTAGGCCAGTTGCTCGTCGCTGCGCGTCATCGACTTGTCCAGCGCGGCCTCGATGCGCTGCAGGTGGTCGATCAGCTTGCCGTTCGATTCGCTGAACAGCTGCACCGCCACGCCGAAGGCTTCGCCCAGGCTGGCCACCTCGACCGCGCTGCCGGTGACCTGGGCAGCGATGTCGGCAAGCTTGCCGGTCTCGGCCTCCACCTTGTCGGTGAAGCGCGTGCCGATGCGCTCGAGCAGGTCGGCGGTGGTGGCCACCAGCGTGTCCACCGCGGTGCGCTGTTCGGTGGAGGCGTGGTTGACGGCGTCAAGCAGCGTGCCCAGGGTTTCCATCATGCGGCTGCGTTCTTCCAGCATGGCGTGGTCGCGCGCCATGCCCTCGGTCAGCTTCTCGCGCAGCTGCGCAAGGACCTCGGCGGCGGCGCGGGGCGCTTCGCTCGCGGCCTGCAGCAGGCGCGAGACCTCGGCGACGGTGCCGGTGGCCTGGGCCTGGGCCTGCGCCGCCATGTCGCGCGCGGTGACGGCCAGCGTTTCGCAGATCTGCTGCTGGCGCGCGGTGGCGTGCGCGCTGGCCTGCTCCCATTCGCCGCGCAGCGCGGCCGCCATGGTGCCCAGCGATTCGGTCCAGGCGGCCAGGCGCTGCGCGTCCTGCGCCACCAGTTCCGCCTGCAGCGCGGTGGCGGCCTTGGGTGCCTCGGCCGCGGCCTGCACCAGGCGATCGATCTCGGCCAGGGTGGTGCTGGTGTGCGCCTGGGTCTCGGTCGAGATCGCGCGCGCGGTCTGCGCCAGCGCCTCGCAGACTTCCTGCTGGCGCGCGGCGGCGTGCGTGCTGGACTGCTCCCATTGCTGGCGCAGCGTGGCGGCGATGCCGTGGAGGGTCTCGGTCCAGCCGGCGAAGCGCGCCGCATCGCGCTCGGCCAGTTCCGCCTGCAGCGCGACCGCGGCCTTCGGCGCTTCCGAGGCGGCCTGCACCAGGCGGTCGATTTCGGCGAGGGTGCGGCTGGCATGTGCCTGCGTCTGCGCGGAGATCTCTTGCACGTTCTGCGCAAGCGTCGCGCTGATTTGATCCTGGCGCGCGACCGTGTGCGCGTTCAGTTGCTGCCATTCCTGGCGCAGCGTTGCGGTGATGCCGCCGAGCGTATCGGTCCACGCGGCAAAGCGCGCTTCATCGCGCGACGCCAGTTCGGCCTGCAGCGCGATAGCGGCCTTCGGCGCTTCGGCGGCTGCCTGCACCAGGCGGTCGATCTCGGCCAGCGTGCTGCTGGCATGCGCCTGCGTCTGCGCCGAGACCTCGCGCACGCTCTGCGCCAGCGTGGCGCTGATTTCGTCATGGCGGCTGACGGTGTGCGCGTTCAGCTGTTCCAGCTGCTGGCGCAGGGTGGCCGTCATGCCGCCGAGCGTGTCGGCCCAGGCCGACAGGCGCTGCGCGTCCTGCGCGGCCAGCTGGGCCTGCAGGCCGGCATGCGAGGCATCGACGCTGCGCACCAGCGCCGCGGCGTGCTCGCCAAACGTTGCCGCGGCGGCCGCCAGCGCCTGCTGGTTGTCGCCGGCCAGCTTTTCGCCGGCCTGCTGCTGTTGCGACAGCGCCTCGCGCCAGGCCCCGGCGGTGCTGGCCGCCACCGCATCGAAGCGGCTGGCAACGTTGTCCAGCAAGCTGGCCGAACGTTGTTCGAAGGTCTGGCTGAAGCCATCGAGCGATGTGCGCAGGTCCGCCGCCAGCGCCTCGCTGGTGTGCTGATGGCCGGCCAGGGCCTGGTTCCAGGTATCGGCGACACCGGCGGTGGCGCGCTCGAACCGGCTCGAAACACCGTCCAGATGCTGTTGCACCGCCTGCGTGACGGTGTCGCGCAGCGCCGTGGTCTCGCGCGCCAGACCGGCCATGGTCGCGTCCACCGCGGGCTGGATCGCGGCACCGGCGGCGCGGGCGCTGTCGGCGATGCTGTCCTTCAGCGATTGCTCCACCGATGACGCCAGGCGCGCATAGACCGCCTCGGTCTTGCCGTGGAAGGCGTCCTGGCTGGCCACCAGCCGCTCTGCCAGGGCTTCGTTCTGTTGCGCCATGGCGCGCATCATGGCCTGCATCTGCTCGGCCAGCGCCGGCATCACGTCGGCCTGGCGCTGCAGCAGCCGCAAGGCTTCGTCGCGCTGATGGCCGCGCGAATAGCTGCGCAGCGTGGTGGCGATGCGGGCATCGAGCGCCTGCGCGGCCTGGATGCGCTCGCGCCGGCACAGCGCGGACAGCAGGCCCAGCATGGCCGAGGTGGCCACGCCCGCGACCGAGGTGCCGAAGGCAAAGCCCAGCCCCTTGACCGGCGCCGCCAGCGAAGCGCGGATCGCCTGCAGGTCGGTGGCGCCTTCCAGCGCGATGCCGGTGCCGCGCAAGGTGGCCACCATGCCGAGGAACGTGCCGAGCATGCCCAGCAGCACCAGCAGCCCGACCAGGTACGGCGTCAGCGCGGGGCCGGGCAGGCCGACGCGTTCGCCTTCGACGCGCAGCCGCACGCTGTCGCGCAGGCTGGGGTGCAGGCGTTCCAGCCAGCCGCCAAGGCTGGCCGGCGCCTCGGCCAGTCCGGCCAGCGCCTGCGCCAGCGTGGCGGTGGCCTGGCGGTAGCGCAGCAGTTCCAGCGCGCCGCCCACGTAGAAGCCGCCGATCAGCAGGGTGACGACCAGCGCCAGGAAATTGGTGCCGGCATAGCCCACGCCAATCCAGCAGACGACCGCCAGGCCCGCCAGGAACGCAACAATATGGGATAGGTATCGGGTCATGATGTCCGGGTTAGCTGTCTTGCAGCGCCGCCAGCAGGCCTTCGACGGGCTGCCAGCGGATCTCGAGTTCGGCGAGCAGCACGCTCTGCATATCCTTGCGGAACACGCCCAGCCATGCGCCGGCGCGGACCGCCGCGGGTTGTCCTTGTGCCTGGGCCTGCGCCTCCAGTGCCGCGGCCTCGGCCTGGCGCAGGCGCTGGAAGTGCGCCTCCAGCAGGTTCGGCACCGCGCCCAGCAGGCTCTGCTCGCGGGCGCCGAGCACGCGCTCCATCACCGCGTCGACCATGGCCAGCTTGGCCATGGCCGGCGTACCGGCCGACAGCGCCGCCCGCAGGCCGCCGCGCAGGCTGCCGATGCTGGTCTCCATGGTCTGCTGCAACGTCAGGTAGCGCTGACGATGCACCGCGTAATCGACCTGCGCATCGACCGGGTCCGGCAGCGCCGACGGTCTCGCCGGACCGCGGCGCCGGCCGGCCGGCGCGGCGTCTTCGGCGATGGCATCGGCCAGCCGGGCGCGCACACGCGCGCATTGCTGCGCTTCGGTGCCGCCGCCGCCACTTGCCGGGGGCGGCATCGCCGGCACTTGGGCCTTCAGCGCCGACGACAGCGCGATCGCATCCGCCCAGCCGAGCCATTGGCTCAGCTGGCTGGAAAGCGAGCTTGCAGGGGCGGGGGCGTCGGCGTCAGCCAGGCGGGCCAGCAGGCGGACCAGCGTGGGTCCGCTCAAGCCTGTGCGCCGGGGCACTTGTAACATTCCGCTGGATTCGAAAAATGCAGCAGTTTACACGCCCCGGCAGTGGCGCGGCCGGCCGGGCTAGCGGATGATGGCGGGAAGCCGCTTCCGCCCCGTCCCGACTCCTCCCGATCCGCCCCGATCCGCCCCGATCTGCCCAACATGGAGCCCCGCCATGAAACTCGTCGGCATGCTCGATTCCCCCTATGTCCGCCGCACGGCAATCTCGCTGCGCCTGCTCGGACTGCCGTTCACGCATGAATCCGTGTCCGTGTTCGGGGAAGTCGAGCGCTTCCGCGCTGTCAATCCGGTCGTCAAGGCGCCTTCGCTGGTGTGCGACAACGGCGTCGTGCTGATGGACTCCACGCTCATCATCGACTATGCCGAGTCGCTGGCCGGCCGCAGCCTGATGCCTGCCGATACCGCGTCGCGGCAGGCCGCGCTGCGCATCGTCGGGCTGGCACTGACGGCGTGCGAGAAGGTGGTGCAGAACTTCTACGAGCACAGCCAGCGTCCGGCCGGCAAGCTG
Organism: Cupriavidus taiwanensis; assembly: GCF_900250075.1. Lineage (NCBI taxonomy): Bacteria > Pseudomonadati > Pseudomonadota > Betaproteobacteria > Burkholderiales > Burkholderiaceae > Cupriavidus > Cupriavidus taiwanensis. The sequence goes on along the minus strand of NZ_LT977071.1, from coordinate 397,207 downwards.
CACCAGCCGTGGCTGGACCGCGTCGACGCCCAGCGCGAGAGCGCCTTTGCGTTGCTGGAGGCCGAGCTTGCCGCGCGCCCGCTGCCGCGTTCCGAAGCCGAGCTTGGCCAGCCCGAACTGACCGCCGCGGTGGCCTGGACCTTCACGCAGTTCATGCTGCCCGGGGCAGTCGATCCGGCATTGCATCCGGCGCTGGCTGCGCTGACCGCCGCGCTGGAGCGGCTGCCGGCATTCGAGGCATTGCCCTGCGCATAGGCAGGCGGGCGCGGCTGCCGCCTAGTCTGCCTGCACCTGGCAGAACCGCAGCCGGTTCCCGAACGGATCGGCCACCTGCAGCATCCGGCCCCAGCCCACATCCTCCACACCGGGCTTCGCGTACGGATAGTCCTTGGCGGACAGCTCGCGGTGCAGCGCCTCGATATCCACTACCGGCACGAACACGGTCGACCCCGGCGTGGCATCGCCATGGTGCTCGCTCAGGTGCAGCGTCAGGCCGCTGCGCCTGACCTGCGCGTAAAGCGGCAACCCGTCTTCGAAGCGATGCTCCCAGTCGAGCGTGAAGCCGAGGAAATCGAGGTAGAACTCCATGGCCTTGTCGACCGAGAAGATGCGGAGGATGGGAATGCCGGCCGACAGGTTCATGGTGTCTGGGTGCGGGAGTGGCGCGGAATCCTGGATGATAGCCGCCGCATAAGCATTGGCGACAATGTTCGTTGGCTCGGCCCGGTTCCGCGACTAAGCTGGCGCTCCGATTTGCCTCCCGGAGCACCGCCATGACCCCGACCCACAATTCCCGTCGCCGCTGGCTTCTGGCCGCGGCGGGCGCGGCTGCAGCCGCTGCGCTGCCTGGGGTCAGCCTGGGGCAGGGCCTGACGACATTGCGCATCGGCTATCAGAAGTCATCCACGCTGATGATCCTGCTGAAATCGCGGCAGACGCTGGAAAAGGCGCTGGCGCAAAAAGGCGTGGCGGTGCAATGGTATGAGTTCACCTCCGGCCTGCCGCTGCTGGAAGCGCTCAACCTCGGCAACATCGACCTCAGCGCCGACGTGGCCGATGCGGTGCCGCCGTTCGCGCTGGCCGCGGGTGCGTCGCTGACGTATTACGCGACCGAGACCCCTTCGCCGCAGGCGCAGGCGATCGTGGTGCGCGCCGATTCGCCGATCCACGAGGTGGCCCAGCTCAAGGGCCAGCGCGTGGCGTTTGCCAAGGGCGCCGGCGCGCACTACCTGGTGCTCGAGGCGCTGGCGCGCGCCGGGCTGTCGATCCGCGACATCGAGCCGGCCTACCTCAGCCCGGCCGATGCGCGCGCGGCGTTCGAGCGCGGCAGCGTGGCGGCATGGGCGATCTGGGACCCGTTCCTGGCCGCGGTGCAGCGCCAGTCCAATGCGCGCGTGCTGCGCGACGGCGAAGGGCTGTCGAGCTATCGCCGCTTCTACCTGGCGGCGACGCCGTTCGCGCGCACGCATGCCGAAGTGCTGGAGGTGGTGTTCGACGCGCTGCGCGACGCGGGCGACTGGGTCAAGCGCAACCCCGCCGAGGCCGCGCGCTGGCACGCGCCGCTGATCGGCCTGGATGCCGCCACGGTGGAGGCCGCCAACGCGCGCCGCAGCTATGCCGTGCGCACCGTCGACGCGGCCGCGCTGGCCGAGCAGCAGCGCATTGCCGACGCCTTTGCCGCGCAAGGCATCCTGCCGCGCAAGGTGGCGGTGTCGGCCTCGCCGGTCTGGCGCAAGGCGTAAGCGCCGCCCTGCGCCCAGTCCCGTCAGGCCGTCAGATCACGCCCATTGCCGGATCGCTGACCGTATCCTCGCCGGTCTCCATGCGCCCGGCAAAGCGGCGCGCAAACGCGGGGCTGGCTTCGCAAATCACGACGAAGTCGTACCAGTTGCCGCTTTCGGCCACCGGCCATTCCAGCGTTTCCACCTTGCCGCGCTTGACCCGTTGCGTCCACGGGCCGTCGTCGCGGTAGGCCAGCGCCTTGACGGTGAAGGTCACGTCGGCATCGCCGTCGTTATGCAGCTTGACCTGGATCGTCGGCTTCTTGCAGGGGTTGTAGCAGACCTGGATCTCGGCGGAGGTGGTGGCCGCCGCGTTGACATCGCCGGTGAAGGCGCGGTGATAGCCGTTGGGGCCGAGCACCCACAGGTCGTACTTGCCGCCGTCGGCATTGACGTCCCACACGTCGTCCAGCGCCTTGCCGGCCTCGACCACGTAGCGGCGCGGAATGCGGTCCAGGTGCAGCTTGTCGTAGACATGGAACACCGCGCCCGCCTGGTGCGCGCTGTCGTTGGCGAACAGCAGGCGCACGGTGCGGGCGGCGGCATCGACGCGCGCGCTGGTGTGCAGCTCATACGGCAGCTTGCGCGACGGGCGCGCGCCGGTGGCCTGCGCCGGCAGCGCCGGCGTGACGGGCACCGGAATGGCGGGCTGCGTCTGCTGCCAGGCGGTCAGGCTGGTGGCGTCGGCGCGCGTGGTGCGACCCGCCAGCACGGGCAGCGTCTCGGTGTTGGGCGTGGCGAAGTTGAAGGCGCTGGTCAGGTCGCCGCAGACCGCGCGGCGGTAGGCGCTGATCTGCGGCTCGATCACGCCGAAGCGCGCTTCCAGGAAGCGCAGCACCGAGGTGTGGTCGAACACCTCGGAGTTGACCCAGCCGCCGCGGCTCCACGGCGACACCACCCACAGCGGCACGCGCGGCCCCGGCCCGAAGGGCTTGCCGTCCTGCGGCGGCTGCCTGGGCGTGGCCGGCGGGAAATTGAAGTACTCGTAGGCCATCTGCGCATCGTCCAGCGTCGACTTGCCGGCCAGCGTGCCGTCCGGGTTGCGCGACGGCGCGGTGGGCGGCGGGCTGTGGTCGAAGAAGCCGTCGTTCTCGTCGAAGTTGATCAGCAGCACGGTCTTGCTCCAGACCTCGGGCGATGCCGTCAGCGCATCGAGGATGGACTGCACGTACCAGCCGCCCTTGGCCGGGCTGGACGGGCCGGGGTGTTCGCTGAACTCTGCCGGCGGGATGATCCACGATACCTCCGGCAGCCGGCCGTTGACCACGTCGTCGCGCAGCGACTGCAGGAAGCCGCCGTCGGGCATGGTGTTGCAGAAGCCCTTGGCCAGCGCGCTGTACTGGTCGTCGATATCCGGGTTGTAGGGCGGATTGACGCCCGCGCCCGCGGTGTTGGACAACCTGCGCCCTTCCGGCATCTTCTCCATCTCGGCGCGCCAGTGCCGGAAGCTCATCATCTGGTTGCAGCCATAGTTGTCCGGCACGTTCTGGTAGACCTTCCAGCTCACGCCCGCGCCCTGCAGGCGGTCGGCGTAGGTCTTCCAGGTCCAGCCTTCGGTGGACGGGCCCACGTCGGCGCCGGCGTTGAACTCATTGATCATCACCGCGACGTTGTCGCCGGTGGGGCCGTTGCTGCCGGTCCAGTAGAACAGGCGGTTGGGGATGGTGCCGGTGTGCATCGCGCAGTGGTACGCGTCGCACAGCGTGAAGGCGTCGGCCAGCGCGCGCTGGAACGGGATCTCGGCGTTGTCGTAGTAGCCCATCGACAGCGCCTTCTTGGCCACCGGCCAGCGGTCCATGCGGCCGTGGTCCCAGGCGGCCTGCGCGTCGGGCCAGGTGTGCGGCGTGCCGCCGGCGCGCTGCGCGTTGCCCTGGGTTTCGTCGAGGTGGTAGGGCGTCAGCGTATTGCCGTTGGCATCGGTCTGGTAGAACGCGGTCTTGCCGTTCGGCAGCGGGATCGCAAAGCGGTCGCCGTAGCCGCGCACGCCCTTGAACGTGCCGAAGTAATTGTCGAACGAGCGGTTTTCCAGCATCACCATCACGACGTGCTTGACGTCCTGGATGGTGCCGGTGGCGTTGTTGGCCTCGATCGCGAGGGCGCGGCGGATGCTGGGCGGAAAGCTGGCCAGCATCGCGGCGGCGGCGCCGGTGCCGAGGCTGGTCTTGAGGAACTGTCGCTTGGACGGATTGAAGGTCATGGCGTGGGTGGAGTCGTTCTGTCGCTGGATCGGAAAGCGGCCCGCGTCAGGGGCAAATCAGGGGACAAATCCGGGGGCACGTCGGGTCAGGGCGCGCAACGCGTGCTGCAACTGCCAGGCTTGCCGGTGTGGCCGGGCTTGCCGGCCGCGTCCGGCGCGTTGCCGTTGACGGCGTTGGGCTGGAGGGTGCCGCCTCCCGCGCCGGGAGAGTCATCGCCGCCGCAGGCGGCAAGCATCAATGCCAGGGTCAGGGTGCCGGCCGCCAGCCATGGCCGGGCGGAATGCGACAGCAAGGTGGGTCTCATTGGTGCAGGGCCTTTTCTTCTGGTTGAGGAAGAGAACGAGGGCCGCGCCCGTTGCGCCGACAGACAGCGGCACGCATCGGACTTCCGCCGGGGCGGATGACAAGCGCGGGATCTGGCCGGTTGCTGCGGTGATGGCCGTGGCTTGTCGCGACAGCGGGCGATTGTTGACCGATCAAATGTCAGATGTTTGACAGGGTGCACTTTCGGCAATTTTGCTTTGTAACCAAAAGTGTCAGCAGGCAGGCGTGGCAATTGCAGGCACTGCCGGGTTGCTGCCGTTCATCCCTTCAACCCGACACAGGAGACCGTTATGCCCGACACGTCCGACGCGCAGGCCAAGCCCACGTCAAACTCCACACCCGCCACCGCTGCCCAGGGCGCTCCGGCCGGTTATGGCGATGCGCAGCGCGGCACCGGCGGAGAGCTGCACCAGGTTGCCGGCGGCACCCATGTCCCGCTGACCACCAACCAGGGCGCGCCCATCGCGGACAACCAGAACTCGCTCAAGGCCAATCCGCGCGGCCCGACGCTGCTCGAAGATTTCATCCTGCGTGAAAAAATTACACACTTCGACCATGAGCGCATTCCCGAGCGGATCGTCCATGCGCGCGGCACCGCGGCGCACGGTTACTTCGAGCTGACCGATTCGCTGGCGCAATACACCACCGCCAGCATCCTGACCGAGGTCGGCGTCAAGACGCCCGTGTTTGCGCGCTTCTCGACCGTGGCCGGTGGCGCAGGCTCGATCGACACGCCGCGCGACGTGCGCGGCTTCGCGGTCAAGTTCTATACGAAGGAAGGCAATTGGGACCTGGTCGGCAACAACATCCCGGTGTTCTTTATCCAGGACGCGATCAAGTTCCCCGACGTGGTCCACGCGGTCAAGATGGAGCCCGACCGCGCGTTCCCGCAGGCGGCCACCGCGCACGACACCTTCTGGGATTTCATCTCGCTCACGCCGGAGTCGATGCACATGGTCATGTGGATCATGTCGGACCGCACCATCCCGCGCTCGCTGCGCATGATCGAAGGCTTCGGCGTACACAGCTTCCGCCTGCTCGACAACCAGGGCCGGTCCACCTTCGTCAAGTTCCACTGGCGCCCCAAGCTGGGGCTGCAGTCCACGGTGTGGGACGAGGCCGTCAAGATCGCCGGCGCCGATCCGGATTTCCATCGCCGCGACATGTTCAATGCGATCCAGTCCGGCAACTTCCCGGAATGGGAGCTGGGGGTGCAGTTGTTCACGGAGGACGATGCGGCCAAGTTCCCGTTCGACCATCTCGATGCGACCAAGATCATCCCGGAAGAGACCGTGCCGCTGAAGATCATCGGCCGCATGGTGCTGGACCGCTGGCCCGACAACTTCTTTGCCGAGACCGAGCAGGTAGCGTTCTGCCCCGCCAACATCGTGCGCGGCATCGATTTTTCCAACGATCCCTTGCTGCTGGGCCGGCTGTTCTCCTACCTCGACACGCAACTGCTGCGCCTGGGCGGCCCCAACTTCAACCAGATTCCGGTGAACGCGCCCAAGTGCCCGTTCGCCAACCACCAGCGCGACGGCCATATGCAGATGCAGCGGCCCAAGGGACGCGTCGCCTACGAGCCCAACTCGCTGTCCGACGACTCGCCGCGCGAGGCGCCCGATCTGGGCTTCCGCCACGCACGGGTGGCCGAGCAGGGCGACAAGGGCCGCATCCGCGCCGAGACCTTTGCCGACCACTACAGCCAGGCGCGCCTGTTCTACCGCAGCCAGACCCGCGCCGAACAGGCGCATATTGCCTCGGCGCTGGTGTTCGAGCTGTCGAAGGTCGAGCACGTGCATGTGCGCGAGCGCATGGTGGCCCACCTGCTCAATATCGACCCCGACCTGGGCCGGCGCGTGGCCGACGGCCTGGCGCTGGACCAGGTGCCCGAGCCGCTGCCCGCCGCCGCGCCGGTGCAGGACCTGCCGCCGTCGCCGGCGCTGCAGATCATCGGCAAGATGAAGGACACGCTGCAGGGGCGCGAGATCGGCATCCTGGTCGCCGACGGCTCCGACGGCGCCACCGTGGAGGCGATCCGGCAGGCGGCTAGCGCCGCCGGCGCGACGGTGAAGATCGTCGCGCCCAAGGTGGGCGGCGCGGTGCTGGCCGATGGGTCGAAGCTGCCGGCGGATGGCCAGTTGGCGGGGACGCCGTCGGTGATGTTCGATGCCGTGGCCGTGATCCTCGGTGCCGATGCCGCCACCATGCTGGTACAGGAGAGCGCGGCGCTGGACTTTGTCTGCTTTGCCTATGCGCACCTGAAGGCGATCGCGGTCGATGCCGGCGGCGAGGTATTGCTTACGCACGCCAACCTGAGGCCGGACAACGGCATTGTGCCGGCCAGCGACCCGGCGCGGTTCATCGTCGCGGCCAAGACCCGGCAATGGGATCGCGAGCCGCAGGTGCGCATGCTCGCCTGAAGCTTCGTCAGCGTTGTAAAGCGCAAGGGGGCGGATCTCGATACCGGCGCATACCTTGGCTCAAGACCATTCCGGTCAATGTGCCCACCGAGGCTGCGTGCCGGGACGCCATATCTTGTGCACACAAGGGCAGCCTCTGAATACGCAGGGCAGGTTAGAATCTACTCTCCCTGTCCTGCGCAGCTGCTGTCCATGTCCGAAGAAAAGAAGAGCCTGTCCGAAACCATCCGCGCCGCGATCGAGCAGGAAATTCTTTCCGGGAAGCTGCCCAGCGGCACGCAACTGGAAGAGCAGCAGTTGCTGGCGCGTTTCGGCGTGTCGCGCACCCCGGTGCGCGAGGCGCTGATCCAGCTGGAGTCGGCGGGCCTGGTGGACCTGGTGCCGCGCCAGGGCGCAATCGTTTCTTCAATCACGCTGCGCGAGTACGTCGCGATGAACGAGATCCTGGTTCAGCTGGAGGCGCTCGCGGCCCGCCTGGCGGCGCGGCGCATCTCCGCGGCGCAGCGCACGGCGCTGCAGCAGGCGTTCGACGCATGCCGCGCGGCGGCGGAGCGTGCCGATTCCGATCGCTACCGCGAAGCCAACGATGTCTTCCATGACGTCATCTACGCGGCCTGCTGCAACGACATCCTGTCGCGGCAAATCCGCACCATGCGCGCGCGCATGCGTGGCATGCGCGACCTGCGCTTCGAGAAGCCGGCCCGCATCCTGGCCTCGCTGGCCGAGCATGAGGCGGTGATGGGCGCGATCGTGCGCGGCAACGAGGACGATGCCGCGGTGGCCATGGTGCGCCATATCGCCACCGGCGGCGACGTCTATGCGGACATGATCGCGGCCATGCCCGACGACGAAGCCGGCGGCCGCCGCGGCCGCCGCTAGTCCCGGCCGACCGGCGGGGTCACTCCAGCTTGACGCCGGCCTGCTCGATGCGCGTCACCGCCGACTTGCCGTCGGCTGCCGCCCATTTGCCGAACTCCGCGGGCGAAGCCGAAGTCGACACCTCGCTGCCGTTGCCGGCCAGCTTGGCGCGCAATTGCGGGTCGGCCATCACCTTTGTCGCGGCGGCGAAGAGCTTGTCGCGGATGCCGTCGGGCAGTCCGGCCGGCCCGAACAGTCCGAACCAGAAAGTAAAGTCAAAACCCGGCAGGCCCATCTCCGCCAGCGCGGGCAGGCCCGGCGCCACCGCCGACGGCTTGGGCGTGGTCACGCCGATCATCTTCACTACGCCTTGCGTGCCCAGCGGCAGGACCGACGCTGCGGTGCCGAACGACAATTCCACCTCGCCCGCGGCCACGGCCTGCAGCGCCGGGGCGCCGCCCTTGTAGGGCACATGGGTCATCTTGGCCCCCGTGGCTTTTTCAAACTGCAGCGCGGCGATATGCGGCGAGCCGCCGATGCCGGACGACGAGTAGTTGAACTTGCCCGGCTGCGCGCGTGCCTTGGCCACCAGCGTCTTGACGTCGCCGACGTTCAGGTTCTTGTTGACAGCCAGGATCAGCGGCGACACCGTCAGCCGCGTTACCGGGGTGAAGTCGGTGGCCTTGTAGCGGGCCTTGTACAACTGCTGGTCGATGCCGTACAGCGTGGCCGTGGCCAGTCCCAGCGTGTAGCCATCCGGCGCGGCCTGCGCCAGCGCCGCGGAGGCGAGTGTGCTGCCGGCCCCGGGCTTGTTGTCCACCACCACGGTCTGGCCCAGTTCCCTGGACAGCGCTTCGCCGAACACGCGGGCGACGAAGTCGGCGGCGCCGGCCGGCGTGTAGCCCACCAGCAGCCGGATCGGCCGGGCCGGATATTCCTGCGCGCCGGCGATGCCCGGCAAGGCCGCCAGGGTGGCGAGGGTCGCGCCGATGGCAACGCGCCCGAGAGCATGGTTCATGGTTGTCTCCTTGTTGTAGTCGCTGCCACTGTGGTGTCGGGCGGGGTTCAGGACGCCACGCTGGCTGCGCGCAAGGCGGCGATGCCGGCGTCGTCATAGCCCAGCCCGCGCAGGATCTCATCGGTGTGCTCGCCCGGATCGGGCGCGGCGCGGGCAAAGCGTTCCGGGTGCGGTGCCGCCGACAGGTTGATCGGCGAGCGCAGCAGCGCAAGCGGCCCCAGCACGGCATGCTCGGCGGGCCGGGTCATGCGCAGGTGTCGCACTTGCGCGTCCTCGAAGGCCTGGCCGATATCGAGCACCGGGCCGCACGGCACGCCGGCCGCATTCAGGCGCGCGGTCAACTCGGCGGCGGTGAACGCGGCGGTGCACTGGCCGATCGCGGCGTCCAGTCGCCGGCGCTCGGCGGCGCGGCCCGCGGCGGTCCGGAAGGCGGGGTCGTCCAGCAGCCAGCCGGCCTCGAGGGTGCGGCAGAAGTTGGCCCACATGCGGTCGGTGCTGGCGGCAATATTGACCACGCCGTCGCGGCAGCGGTAGGTGCCCATCGGCACCAGCGTCGGGTGCGCGTTGCCTTGCTGGGTCGGCACTTCGCCGTCCACCGTGTAGCGGGTGGCCTGGAAATCCAGCTTGTTCAGCATGCCCTCGATCAGCGAGGTATGCACCCATTGCCCGCGGCCGGTGCGCGCGCGGTGCAGCAGCGCCAGCAGGATGCCCTGGCCCAGGAACATGCCGGCCGTGGTGTCGGAAATGGCGATGCCGACGCGCAGCGGCCCCTGGCCCGGCTCGCCGGTGACGGAGCTAAGCCCCGACATGCCCTGCACGATCTGGTCGAGCCCCGGGCGCTCGCAGTAAGGCCCGTCTTGGCCAAAGCCTGAGATGCTGGCCAGGATCACGCGCGGGTTGATCGCGCTCAGATGAGCGTAGGTCAGCCCCAGGCGCTCCTTGACCACCGAGCGGAAGTTTTCCACCACTACGTCGGAGCGCTGCACCAGTCGCCCCAGCACCTCGGCGCCCTGCGGGGTCTTCAGGTCCAGGCACAGGCTGCGTTTGTTGCGGTGCAGGTTCTGCTCGTCCGAGCCGCGCCTGCGCCCGGTCACCGAGCCGCGGTCCTGTGGCGGCGGCGGCTCGACGCGGATCACGTCGGCGCCCCAGTCCGACAACAGGCGCACGGCCGTAGGACCGGCGCGGGCGATGGACAGGTCCAGCACGGTGAGGCCCGACAGCGGCAGGTCGGCGCACGTGGCGCCGGCGGCTCCGGGGTCGATGCCGGGTGGGAAAGAGGTCATGGCAATCCTTGGCAAGTGAATCGGCCTGAGTATACAAATAGTAGATATAAAAATACGTATACGGACTTTCCATGATGCGGAGGGTCGCGAGATCACGTAGGCTGTGAGGTGTCCGTGGTCCTCAACGAGCAAGGTCGCCGCAAAATTGCTCACTGAAATCCCTAGAGACCGGCATTTTCACATCAACGCCAGCGTTTACGGTACTGACACCGATCGCGGCAACCTTCCAGGATTTGTATGCTTACAGATGCCATCTGTATTAACAGGACCGGAAGCCCGGACGTGCTGGAGCCATGCCGGGTAGAAGTCCCGCCGCCGCCCCAGGGCGAGGTCCAGTTGCGCCAGTCAGCCATCGGCCTGAACTTCGCCGACATCTACCAGCGCAAAGGCGCGCATGGCCCTCACGCCGCGGCGCCGTTCCCGGTCACGCCGGGCTCGGTCGGCGCTGGCGAGGTCGTGGCGATCGGGCCCGGGGTGGACGGCTTCGAGGTGGGCCAGCGGGTGGCCTGCATGCATCCGGGGGCGTACCAGGTGATCCGCAACGTGCCGGCGGGCCGGCTCGTGCCCTTGCCCGACGCGATTCCCGCGGAGGTGGCCGGCGCCACGCTGCTGCGCGGCCTGACCGCCGAATACCTGCTGCGCCGGCTCTATGCCGTGCAGCCGGGCGACGTGGTGCTGGTGCATGCGGCGGCGGGCGGCATGGGCCTGCTGCTGTCGCAATGGGCGCGCGCGCTGGGCGCGACCGTGGTTGGCACCGTGGGCAGCGAAGCCAAGCGGGCGGTGGCGCTGGCGAACGGGTGCCACCATGTCATCAACTACCGTGAGACCGAGTTCGTCGATGCCGTGCGGGCGCTGACCGGCGGCGCGGGCGTGGCCGTGGTCTACGACGGCGTCGGCAAGGACGTGTTCGTGCCGTCGCTGCAATGCCTGCGGCCGTGCGGCATGGCCATCAACTATGGCACCGCGTCGGGCGACGTCGAGGCCTTCGACCTGCAGCTGCTGCACGCGCGCTCGCTGATCGTGTCGCGGCCGACGCTGCGTACCTATATCGCCAGCCCGCAGGCGCTGGCTGCTGCCGCGGCCACATTGTTCGATGCCGTCGCGGCCGGGCGACTGCGGCTGGAAGTCACGCACCGCTACCCGCTGACCGCCGTGCGCGATGCGCACCGCGACCTGGAAAGCCGCGCCACCACGGGTTCGGCCGTGCTGATCCCGTGAACCGGGCGAGCGCAACATGAAACTCTTCCATGGCTGGTTGTCGAGCGCGTCGCGCCGGGTGCGCTTGTGCCTGGCCGAGAAGTGCATCTACTACGACAGCGTGCCGGTCGACCTGGCGGCACAGGAACAGCACGCGCCCGCGTTCCTGGCGATGAACCCCAACGGCGTGGTGCCGGCACTGGTGCTGGACGATGGCCGCTTCCTCCACGAGAGCGGCACTATTTGCGAATACCTGGACGAGATCCGCCCGTTGCCGCCATTGCGGCCCGATGACGCCTACCAGCGCGCGGTGATGCGCAACTTCGTGCGCTGGACCGACGAGAAGGCGCTGCCGAATCTGCTGGTGCTGAACTGGAGCCTGGCGCTGCAGCCGGTTGCCGCGCAATGGAGCGATGCCACGCTGGCCGAGCGGCTGGCGCGCATCCCCACCGCCGAGCGCCGCGACGCATGGCTGCGCATCGCGCGCCAGCCCTATACAGAAGCGGAGAAACGCCGCGCACTCGAGGCGCTGCTGTTGCTGCTGCCGAAGATGGAAGCGATGCTGGCCGATGGCGACTGGCTCTTCGGCGCGCGCTATACGCTGGCCGATATCGCCGCGACGCCTTTCATCGCGCGCATCGCCGAACTGGCGCCCGCCGCGCTAACGTCGGCGCCGGCCGCGGCTGCGTGGTGGCAGCGCGCGCAGGCCCGGCCCGCGTTTGCGCAGGCGCGGCTGGAACGCTTCGACATCGCGCTCGCCCGCCGTGGCACGCCGGCCGCCGGCGACCACTAATCCCTGAAGATCCCTCCTGGAGAATTGCCCATGCAGACTGATGGTTCCCTGCCTTCGCTCGACATTGCCGGTCATGTCGCCACGATCACCTTGCGCCGCCCGGAAGTGGCGAACCGCCTGGGGCCGGACGACCTGGCAGAACTGCAGCGGCATGTCGAGGCGGTCAATGCCAGCGACGTGCGCGTGCTGCGCCTGCGCAGCAGCGGCAAGTACTTTTGCAGCGGCTTCGATATCGGCCGGCTCGCGGCCGGCCAGCGCGGCGCCGGTTTCGAGACCCTGGTCAACGCGATGGAAGACTGCCGCGCCGTCACCATTGCCGAGATCCACGGCGGCGTCTACGGCGGCGGCACCGACCTTGGGCTCGCCTGTGACTTCCGGCTCGGCACCCACGCAGTCGACATGTTCATGCCCGCGGCGCGGCTGGGCCTGCATTTCTACCAGCGCGGCATGGAACGCTATGTCAGCCGGCTGGGGCTGAACCACGCCAAGCGCCTGTTCCTGACTGCCGAGCGCATCGATGCCGACGAGATGTTCCGTTGCGGCTTCCTGACCGAGCTGCTGCCTGCCGAGCGCCTGCGCGAACGCGCGGAGCAACTCAGCGAAACGGTGGCCGGCCTGGCGCCACTGGCGGTGCAGGGCATGAAGCGTCATCTGAATGCCATCGGCCGCGGCTCGCTCGATGCGGGGGCGCTGGCGGCGGATATCGGCGCGGCGAATCAGTCGCAGGATATCCGCGAAGGTGCGCTGGCCTGGCAGGAGAAGCGCAAGCCGCGGTTTACGGGAACCTGACGCCGCTGCATCCCCACGCCACCGCGCGCATCTGCGCGCTGGCGCACCATCTCTCTCTCTGGCACATAATGTGCATAGCATGCCAGCCGAAAGGCACATTCGAGCGGATCATCCGCCGGCACTGAGGGGAGACAATGAGTAGTTCAACCGACAAGTTCTCGGCCACCATGCGCGATGGCCTGGCCGATCTTGCGCGCCGCCTGCGCTTCGCCATGGAGGAGGGCGCGATCTGGCTGGACGAGCAGCGCATGATCCTGATCCACACCGCTGCGCTGGCGGCGCTGCGCAAGGAACTGGTGGACACCCTGGGCATGGAGCGCGCGCGCGGGCTGTTCACGCGCATGGGCTTCCATTCGGGCATGCGCGATGCCGAAGTCGCCAGAAAACTGCGCGCGGGCCACAGCGACTTCGGCCAGCTCGAGATCGGCCCCTGCCTGCACACCATCGAGGGGGTGGTGCGGGTCACGCCAGTCAAGGTCGATATCGACATCGCCGCCGGCATCTACGACGGCGAGTTCCTTTGGGAAGACTCGTTCGAGGGAGACGTGCACCGGCAGCTGTTCGGCATCGTCGACCAGCCTGCCTGCTGGATGCAGATCGGCTATGCCACCGGCTACACCTCGGCGCTGATGGGCCGCACCATCCTGTATCGCGAGGTGGAGTGCATTGCCTGCGGGCACCCGCATTGCCGCATCGTCGGCAAGCCGGTGGAAGCCTGGGAAGATGGTGCACAGGCGCTGGCGCTGTACCAGCCCGACCCCGTGATCGAGACCCTGATCGCCTTGCAGAGCGAGGTCGAGCACCTGCGCGCGCTGCAGGGCGGGGCGGCTACGCCGGCGGACCTGGTCGGCACCTCGCCCGGCTTTCGCGCGGCGTGGGGGCTGCTGCAGCGTGCCGCCGCCAGCAACGTGACGGTGCTGCTGCTGGGCGAGACCGGCGTGGGCAAGGAGCGCTTCGCGCAGGCCTTGCACGGCGTGAGCGCCCGCGCCGACAAGCCCTTCGTCGCGGTGAACTGCGCGGCGATTCCCGATGAACTGATCGAGGCCGAGCTGTTCGGCGTCGACAAGGGCGCCTTCACGGGCGCGACCCAGTCACGGCCCGGCCGCTTCGAGCGCGCGCATGGCGGCACCCTGTTCCTGGATGAACTGGGCGAGCTCTCGGCCTCGGCGCAGTCCAAGCTGCTGCGCGTGCTGCAGGAGGGCGAGGTCGAGCGCGTGGGCGGTACCGCCGCGCGCAAGGTGGACGTGCGGCTGGTGGCGGCCACCAATGTCGACCTGGCCGAAGCGGTAAAGCAGGGCACCTTCCGCAAGGACCTGTATTACCGCCTCAATGTCTATCCGGTCACGATACCGCCGCTGCGCGAGCGGCTCGACGATATCCGGCCACTGGCGGAGCGCTTCGTGGCCCGCTACGGCGCGCGCCATGGCAAGCGCATCGTCGGCATCACCGACCGCGCGCTGGCCGAGCTGCGCCACTATGACTGGCCCGGCAACGTGCGCGAACTGGAGAACGTGATCGAGCGCGGCGTGATCCTGGCCAGCCACGGCGGGCAGATCGGCGCCGACCACCTGTTTCTGCCGGGCACCGTGGCGCCGCCGCCGGATACCGCGCCACGGCTGGGCGCGGGCGGCACGCTGCCGGACCTGCGCGCAGCCGCGGTCCATGCGCTGCTGGACCAGATGTCAGAGCAGCAGCTGGCGCTGGGCGATGTCGAGACCGTGCTGATGGAGGCCGCGATGCAGCGCGCCGACGGCAACATGAGCCAGGCCGCGCGGCTGCTGGGCATCACCCGGCCGCAGCTGGCGTATCGGTGGAAGACGCGGGGTGCGCGCGGGGGGAATGGCAACTGATTGCTTAGGGCCTGCCAGCTGCGGGTTTGCTCCCCTCTCCCACTCGCGGCAGAGGGGCGGGGGTGAGGGTGGGCGCGTGCAATAGCGACGGCCTTCACTTCGTGGATACTTCGGCCTCACCCCAACCCTCTCCCGCAAGCGGGAGAGGGAGTACGCAAGCGGGAGTTGGAAAGCCCCAGGCAAAGATGACGCTGCGGGTTTGCTCTCGTCTCCTGACTTTCGCTTTCTCATTTGTTCATTTGATCATTTGATGCAGGCTCTTGCGGGCCATGCATCGCCCCGCATCCGCGCCATGCTGCGCAGCGCGAGCGATTTTCCGCTGTCGGATCAAGCCCTTTTCTCCTCCAGTCCGGCACGCGCTGCTGCGCCGCAGCGCCAGCGCACCCTTCGTAGCGTGCTGCCCGCAAACGCCCGCCCGGCGCGGCTTTTGATCATTTGATCAAAGCTCGCGGACCGCTTCATCAATTCATCGATGGCTGTCGTGCCCGGCCGTCCGGGTTAACGCGCACGCTGGCGTCCGCCGCGTCCCGGCAACCCTTGCCCCACAACGCTTTGCGGCTGCTGGCACGGTCTTCGCAGTAAGGCCCGCGTCCAGCCACGCCAAGGAGCGCGCCATGAACACCCCGTCCATCCCGTTGTTCGAAGCCACCCCGCGCTATGTGCGGGTCGAGGGCCGAACCCCGGAAGGCTTTGTGCAATTCGCCTTCAGCGTGGCCGACCCCGAGCTCAACGTCGAACTGATCATGCCGGAGCCCATGTTCGAAGCCTTCTGCTGCGTCAACCGCGTGCGCTTCCTGCCTGCGCTCGAAGCCTCGCCGCAGCCCGAAGCCGACGACTGACTCGGCCGCCCACCGCCGCCACCACATTACAAAGAGAAGGGACACAGGAGACCAAGCGATGCAAGTCGATATCAAGACCCAGCAGATCCAGCCGCTGCGCCAGACCTACGGCCACGTGGCGCGCCGCTTCGGCGACAAGCCGGCGTCGCGCTACCAGGAGGCGACCTACGACGTGCAGTCGGAGGTGAACTTCCACTACCGCCCCACCTGGGACCCCGGCTTCGAGCTGTACGACAAGCGCCGCACCGCCATCGTGATGCATGACTGGTATGCGTTGAAGGACCCGCGCCAGTTCTACTACGGCGCCTATGTGACCGCGCGCGGGCGCCAGCAGGACGCCGCCGAGAAGAGCTTCGCCTTCGTCGAGAGACGCGGCCTGCTGCAGGCGCTGCCGGCCGAATGGCAGGAGCGCCTGGCCACCGGCCTGCTGCCGCTGCGCCACGTGGAGTGGGGCGCGAACATGAACAATTTCTACTGCGCCGACTACGGCTGGGGCACGGCCATCACGCAGGCCTGCACCTACTGCGCCATGGATCGCCTCGGCATCGCCCAGTACTTGTCGCGCATCGGCATGCTGCTCGACGGCAATACCGGCGTCGCGCTGGAGCGGGCCAGGGTGGCCTGGCTGGAGGGGCCCGCGTGGCAGCCGCTGCGCTGCTTTGTCGAACACACCTTCGTCACCGCGGATTGGTTCGAGACTTTCGTCGCCCAGAACCTGGTGCTCGACGGGCTGCTCTACCCGCTGGTCTACCAGCATGCCGATGCGGTCATTGCACGCGCCTGCGGCACCGGGCTGGCAGTGCTGACCGAGTTCATGAACGACTGGCGCGACGAGCATGCGCGCTGGGTCGATGCAGTAATCCAGGCCGCCGCTGCGGAGTCCGACGCGAACCGCGCGCTGCTGTCCGGCTGGGCGCACGCCGCTGCGGCGCAGGTAGCCGAAGCGCTGATCCCCGTTGCCAACGCACTGACCGGAGCCGACGGCGCGCAGATGGTGGCGCTGTGCCGCGAACAGTTTGAAGTCCGCCTGAACAAGCTCGGCCTTGCTGCCTGAGCGCAAAGAAGGAGACCCGCCATGACCACCGCCGCCAACGTCTACATCGCCCTGCAGAACAACGACGACACCCGCCCCATCATCGACGCCATCACCGAAGCCAATCCGCACGCCGTGGTCGCGCAGTTCCCGGCCATGGTCAAGATCGACGCCCCCGGCCAGCTGACCATCGTGCGCGAGCTGGTCGCCGGCAAGCTCGGCCGCGACTGGGACCTGCAGGAGATCCACCTCAACCTGATCTCGCTGTGCGGGAACATCGACGAAGACGAAGACGCCTTCACGCTGCGCTGGAACGCCTGAGCCCACGCACACAGGACAACACGGAGACATCATGGACGCACGCAAGAAGCTCAACCTGCGCGAGAAATACGCCTCGATGACGCGCGACCTCGCCTGGGAAACGACCTATGAGCCGATGGACAAGGTCTTTCCCTTCGACAAGTACGAAGGGATCAAGATCCACGACTGGGACAAGTGGGAAGACCCGTTCCGCATGACCATGGACGCGTACTGGAAATACCAGTCGGAGAAGGAGCGCAAGCTGTACGCGATCATCGACTCGTTCGTGCAGAACAACGGCCACCTCAACGTGTCCGACCCGCGCTACCTGAACGCGCTGCGGCTGTTCCTGACCGGCGTGACGCCGCTCGAGTACGCCGCGCACCGCGGCTATGCCCACCTGGGCCGGCACTTCCGCGGCGCGGGCGCGCGCGTGGCGGCGCAGATGCAGTCGATCGACGAGCTGCGCCACGCGCAGACCCAGCTGCATACGCTGTCGGTCTACAACAAGTACTTCCACGGCTTCGGCGAATGGCGCCACATGCACGACCGGGTCTGGTACCTGTCGGTGCCCAAGTCCTACTTCGAAGACGCGATGAGCGCGGGGCCGTTCGAGTTCATCACCGCGATCTCGTTCTCGTTCGAGTACGTGCTGACCAACCTGCTGTTCATGCCGTTCATGTCGGGCGCGGCGTACAACGGCGACATGGCCACCGTGACCTTCGGCTTCTCGGCGCAGTCCGACGAGTCGCGCCACATGACGCTGGGGCTGGAGGTGGTCAAGTTCCTGTGCGAGCAGGACCCCGGCAACATCCCGATCCTGCAGAAGTGGCTCGACAAATGGTTCTGGCGCGGCTTCCGCCTGCTGACGCTGGTCGGAATGATGATGGACTACATGCTGCCCAAGCGCGTGATGTCGTGGGCCGAGGCGTGGGAGATGTACTTCGAGCAGGCCGGCGGTGCGCTGTTCAAGGACCTGGAGCGCTACGGGCTGCGCATGCCCAAGTACCACGAGGTCGCCACCAGGACCAAGGACCGCATCACGCACGAGGCGTGGGGCACTTTCTACAACTACGCGGCCGCGGCGGGCTTCCATACCTGGATCCCGAAGGCCGACGAGATGGCGTGGCTGGCCGAGAAATACCCCCAGACCTTCGAACGCTACTACAAGCCGCGCCTGGACCACTGGCAGGAGCGGCAGCAGGCCGGCGAGCGCTTCTACAACGCCACGCTGCCGATGCTGTGCCAGACCTGCCAGATCCCGATGGTGTTCTCCGAAGCGGACGACCCCACCCAGACCTGCTACCGCGAAAGCAGCTACCACGGCATGAAGTTCCACTTCTGCTCCGATGGCTGCAAGGACATCTTCGACGACGAGCCCGCCAAGTACGCGCAGGCGTGGCTGCCGGTGCACCAGATCTACCAGGGCAACTGCGGCGGCGCCACGCTGCCTGACGTGCTGCAGTGGTACCGCATCAACCAGGGCGCCGACAACCTCGACTTCGAAGGCTCGCAGGACCAGCGCAACTGGAACGCCTGGAAGGGCATCGCGCCGGCCGCCTGAGCGACGCATCACAGACAAGGAGACAACCATGCCCGTCGTATCCATCGGCGACTACACCTTTGCGCCCGCCGATCGCGAAGATGCATTCCACGGCAACCGCCTGCTCTACATCGGCTGGGACGGCCACCTGCTGTTCTGCGCACCGCACTGCTTTCCGTTCGCGCCGTCGATGCCGCTGCGCGCGGTGGTGCAAGACGTCCTTCCTGGCGTCTACGGCTATCACCCCGACTTCGCCCGCATCGACTGGAGCACGGTGCAGTGGCTGCGCGGCGGCCAGCCGTGGCAGCCCGACCTGGACCGCACGCTGGCAGAGAACGGCCTTGGCCACAAGGAGGTGATCCGCTTCCGCACGCCGGGGCTGGACGGCATCGGCGGCAGCGGCAGCTGATGCGCGGTTAGCAAGCAAGGAGACCGAGATGTATTCGCTGACCATTGAACCGATCGGCCAGACCATTCCCATCGCGCCGGGGCAGACCGTGCTCGATGCCTGCCTGCGCAACGGGGTGTGGCTGCCGCACGCCTGCTGCCACGGCCTGTGCGCCACCTGCAAGGTGCAGGTGGTCGACGGCGAGGTCAACCAGGGCGAGGCCTCCGGCTTTGCGCTGATGGACTTCGAGCGCGACAACGGCCAATGCCTGGCCTGCTGCGCGACAGCGCAGTCAGACCTGGTGATCGAGGCCGATATCGAGGAGGACGCCGATGCGGAGGGCCTGCCGCTGGCCGACTACCGCGCCGAGGTGGTGGCCACGCGCGCGCTGACGCCGACCATCCTCGGCATCTGGCTGAAGCCGAAGGACGGCCAGCGCGCCGCGTTCCAGGCTGGCCAGTACCTGAACCTGCAGGTGCCGGGCTGCGACCAGCCGCGTGCGTTCTCGCTCGCCAGCAAGCCTGGCGACGAACTGGTCGAACTGCATGTGCGGCGCGTGCCCGGCGGACCCGCCACCACTTGGCTGCACGAGCAGCTGGCCACAGGCAGCGAACTGCGCTTCTCGGCCCCGTACGGGCGCTTCTTCGTGCGCAAGTCGGCGCGGGTGCCGATGCTGTTCCTGGCCGGCGGCTCGGGCCTGTCCAGCCCGCGCTCGATGATCCTCGACCTGCTTGCCGCCGGCGAGACGCTGCCGATCACGCTGGTGCAGGGCGCGCGCAATCGTGATGAGCTGTACTACGACGACGAGTTTCACGCGCTGGCGCAGGCGCATGCCAACTTCCGCTATGTGCCCGCGCTGTCGGACGAGCCCGCCGACAGCGGCTGGGACGGCGCACGCGGCTACGTGCATGACGTTCTGCAGCAGCTCTACGCAAAGGACGGCGGCGCCGACTTCCGCGGCCACAAGGCTTACCTGTGCGGCCCGCCACCGATGATCGAGGCCTGCATCCGCACGTTGATGCAGGGACGCCTGTTCGAGGCGGATATCCACACGGAGAAGTTCCTGTCCGCGGGCGATGCGCAAAACAGTGCGCGCAGCCCGCTGTTCAAGATCTGAGCGGGGAGGGCCATGCATGCATACCGTGGAAATCGCCGGCAGCGGGCAGCGCTACGTGTGCGCGCCGGAGCAGAACCTGTTGCGGGCCATGGAAGTACTGGGCCAGCGCGGCATTCCCGCCGGCTGCCGCGGTGGCGGCTGCGGCGTGTGCAAGGTGCGGATTGAGGCCGGGCAGTACCACGTGGGCAAGACGAGCCGGGCTTGCCTGTCGGAGGCCGACCAGCGCGAAGGGCTGGTGCTGGCCTGCAAGACCTATCCCGACAGCGATATCCGGCTTCGGCCGGTGGCGCTGCTGCAGCGCTGCCTTGAGCGGCATGCCGGCAAAAGCGATCACGCATGACCAAGCAGTGAAGACACACACAAGGAGACAGACATGGCATTGACTGGCGTATTGCGCCCGGGGCACGTGGCCCTGCGCGTGCTGGAGCTGGAACCGGCGGTAAGGCACTACACCGAGGTCCTCGGCCTGATCGAAACCGCCCGCGACGAGCAGGGCCGCGTGTTCCTGAAGGCGTGGGACGAGCACGACCACCACAGCGTGGTGCTGCGCGAGTCTGACAGCCCGGGCATGGACTACATGGGTTTTCGCGTCGACAGCGGCCACACGCTGGAGCGGCTGGCGCTGGAGGTAGAGCAGTCGGGGCTGGCCACCGATTGCAAATGGATCGCCGCGGGCGAGCACCCCCACACCGGCGTGCGCTTCCGCTTCACGATTCCCACCGGCCATGCGATGGAGCTGTTCGCGGACAAGGACAAGCCGGGCTGCAAGACCGGCGACCTCAATCCCGATCCCTGGCCGGACGACCTGCGCGGCATGGCACCCAGCCGCTTCGACCATTGCCTGCTGTATGGCGACGATGTCGACGGCACCGTGAAGCTGTTCCGCGATGTGCTGGGGTTCTCGCTGGCGGAGCAGGTGGTGGCCGGGCCGGACGGCGAGGTGCTGATCGGTGCCTTCCTGACATGCTCGAACAAGGCGCATGACGTCGCCTTTATCCGGCATCCGGAGAAGAACCGCTTCCACCATGCCTCGTTCCTGCTCGACAACTGGGGCGAGGTGCTGAAGGCGGCCGACATCATTTCCAAAAAGGATGTGTCGCTGGATATCGGGCCGACGCGGCATGGGATCACGCGTGGGGCGACGATCTACTTCTTTGATCCGTCGGGGAACCGGAACGAGGTGTTTTCCGGCGGCTATATCCACTACCCGGACAAGCCGACGATCACCTGGACGGACAACGAGCTGGGCAAGGCGATCTTCTATCACGACCGCAAGCTGAACGAGGCGTTTTTGAATGTGCTGACCTGAGAGCACAGGCGCCAGCACTTGCCGCTGGTTGGCTCCCCTCTCCCGCCTGCGGGAGAGGGAGCAACCAGTCGGTGAGCGGGAAAGCCGTAGTGGATGCGTCGCCCAACACCAGAGAACCAACATGAAACAATTCAAGAACTTCATCAACGGCGAGTGGGTCGGCACCACCCGCACCTTCGAGAACCGCAACCCCGCCGACAACGCCCTGATCGGCCACGTCCACGAAGCCGGCCAGGCTGAAGTCGACGCCGCCGTGCAAGCCGCGCGCAATGCGCTGCACGGCCCCTGGGGCCGCATGACCGTGGCGCAGCGCGTCGAACTGCTGCACGCGGTGGCAGACGGCATCAACCGGCGCTTCGAGGAATTCGTGCAGGCGGAAATCGCCGATACCGGCAAGCCCTATGCGCTCGCCAGTCATATCGACATCCCGCGCGGCGCTGCCAACTTCAAGGTCTTTGCCGACCTGATCCGCAACGTTCCCACCGAAAGCTTCGCCATGGATACACCGGATGGCGGCAAGGCCATCAACTATGCAGTGCGCAGCCCGCGCGGCGTGATCGGCGTGGTCTGTCCGTGGAATCTGCCGTTGCTGCTGATGACATGGAAGGTCGGCCCCGCGCTGGCCTGCGGCAATACCGTGGTGGTTAAGCCGTCCGAGGAAACCCCCGCCACCGCCACGCTGCTGGGCGAGGTCATGAACGAGGCCGGCGTGCCGCCGGGCGTCTACAACGTGGTCCACGGCTTTGGCCCGGATTCCGCCGGCGCATTCCTGACGGCGCATCCGCAAGTCAACGGCATCACCTTCACCGGCGAAACGCGCACCGGCGAAGCGATCATGAAGGCCGCCGCCAACGGCGTGCGTCCGGTGTCGTTTGAACTGGGCGGCAAGAACGCGGGCATCGTCTTTGCCGATGCCGATTTCGACAAGGCCGTCGCCGGCATCGCCCGCTCGGCATTCGAGAACAGCGGCCAGGTCTGCCTGGGCACCGAGCGCGTCTACGTGCAGCGCCCGATCTTCGAGCGCTTCGTCGCCGCGCTCAAGGCCAGGGCCGAGGGGCTGAAGCTCGGCGCACCGACGGAACCCGGCGTCAACATGGGGCCGCTGGTCTCGCACGAGCACCGCGACAAGGTGCTGTCCTACTACCGCAAGGCCGCCGAGGAAGGCGCGACGGTAGTCACTGGCGGCGGCGTGCCGCAGATGCCCGGCAAGCTCGCCGAAGGCGCGTGGGTGCAGCCGACCATCTGGACCGGCCTTCCCGAAAGCGCCGCGGTGATTCGCGAGGAGATCTTCGGGCCGTGCTGCCATCTCGCGCCGTTCGACACCGAGGACGAAGTCATCTCGCTGGCCAACGCCACGCCGTACGGCCTGGCCGCCACCGTGTGGACCGGTGACCTCGGCACCGCGCACCGCATGGGCAGCGCGCTGGAAGTCGGCATCTGCTGGATCAACGCGTGGTTCCTGCGCGACCTGCGCACCGCGTTCGGCGGCGCGAAGCAATCCGGCATCGGCCGCGAAGGCGGCGTCCATTCGCTCGAGTTCTACACCGAGCTGCGCAACGTCTGCGTCAAACTGTGAGCCTCCACATGCAAAGCGAACAAATCCGCGAACTCGGCGCCAGCCTGCACCAGGCGCTGGCGAGCCGCCGCCCGCTGGCGCCGCTGACCGAGTCCTGTCCCGACCTGACCCTGGATGACGCCTACCGTATCCAGCTCGCCATGGTGCAGCACCGGCTCGACGCCGGGGAGCGCGTGGTCGGCAAGAAGATCGGCGTGACTAGCCGCGTGGTGATGGACATGCTGGATGTGCGTCAGCCTGACTTCGGCCACTTGCTGTCGGGAATGGTGTATGCCGACGGCGCCGCCATTTCCGCCGATTCCCTGATCGCGCCCAAGGCCGAAGGCGAGATCGCCTTCGTGCTCAAGGACGACCTCGAAGGACCTGGCGTGACCAATGCCGATGTGCTGCGCGCCACCGCGTACGTGCTGCCGTGCTTCGAGATCGTCGACTCACGCATCCGCGACTGGAAGATCCGCATCCAGGACACCGTTGCCGACAACGCCTCGTCGGGCGTGTTCGTGCTGGGCGACGCGGCGGTCGATCCGCGCCAGCTCGACCTCGGCACGGTCGGCATGACGCTGGAGAAGAACGGCGAGATCGTCGCCACCGGTGCCGGCGCGGCCGCGCTAGGGCACCCCGCCAATGCGGTGGTGTGGCTGGCCAACACGCTCGGCCGGCTGGGGCTTGGCCTGAAACGTGGCGAAGTGATCCTGTCGGGCTCGCTGGCCGCGATGGTGCCGGTGACCGCCGGCGACCAGCTGCGCATCAGCCTGGGCGGCATCGGCTCGGCCGGCGTGCGCTTCGTCTGACCCCTTCCATCCCTTCAGCAGGACAAAGCCATGAACCTCACGCAAGACACCATCGCCCGGCTGGCCGAGCATCTGGAGAACGCCGAGCTGCACCGGGAAGCCGTGCCGAAGATCACCGACGCGCATCCGGAGATGGACTGGGGCGACGCCTATGCGATCCAGGACGCGATCCGCGCGCGCAAGTTGGCACGCGGCACCCGCATCGCCGGCCTAAAGATGGGCCTGACCTCGTTCGCCAAGATGCGCCAGATGGGCGTGAGCGAGCCGGTGTACGGCTTTCTCACCGACTACGGCGCCTGCATGGACGGCGCCGCCATCGATACCGGCACGCTGATCCACCCCAAGGTCGAGGCCGAGATCGCCTTCGTGCTGAAGGCGCCGCTCAAGGGGCCGGGCTGCCATATCGGCGACGTGCAGGCCGCGACCGACTTCGTGTTGCCGGCGGTAGAGGTGATCGACTCGCGCTACGAGAACTTCCGCTTCGACCTGAAGAGCGTGATTGCCGACAACACCTCGTCGGCGCGCTTCGTTGTCGGCGGCAGCCACCGCGGCGCCGACGGACTCGACCTGAAGACCCTCGGCGTGGTGCTGGAGAAGAACGGCGAGGTGGTCGCCACCGCCGCCGGCGCCGCGGTGCTGGGGCATCCCGCCAACAGCGTTGCCATGCTGGCCAACATGCTGGGCGCGCGCGGCCACGAGCTGCCTGCAGGGACCTTCATCATGACAGGCGGCGTGACCGAGGCCATCGCGGTCGCCGCGGGCGACAGCATCACCGTGCGCTACCAGCATCTCGGCACGGTCTCGATGCGCTTCACCTGATCCCGCGCCGCGAACGTCTGGAAAAAGGAGACACACCATGCCGATCTTGCAGGTCTTCCTGATCGAAGGCCGTACCGACGAACAGAAGGCGCGCCTGATCCGCGCGCTGACCGATGCCGCGGTGGAAGCGGTGGGCGCGCCGGTGGAAACCGTGCGCGTGATGATCACCGAGGTGCCAAAGACGCAGTTCGGCATCGGCGGCACCACCGCCAAGGCGCTGGGGCGCTGAGCACTGCGCAATGGAGACAGCGAAGACAACGGAGAGGACAGCAACATGGACATGAAAGCAAACGCCCGGCACAAGGTGGCCATCATCGGTTCGGGCAATATCGGCACCGACCTGATGATCAAGGTGATGCGGCAATCGCAGCATCTGGAGATGGGCGCCATGGTGGGCATCGACGCGGCGTCGGACGGGCTCGCCCGCGCCGCGCGGCTGGGCGTGCCGATCACCGCGGAAGGAATCGACGGGCTGGTCGCCATGCCCGGCTTCGGCGAGATCCGCATCGCCTTCGATGCCACCTCGGCCGGCGCGCACGCGCACCACAACCGCGTGCTGCAGCAGCACGGCGTGCGCGTGATCGACCTGACGCCGGCGTCGATCGGTCCGCACGTGGTGCCGGTGGTCAACCTCGACCAGCACCTGGCGGCGCCCAATATCAACATGGTCACGTGCGGTGGCCAGGCCACCATCCCGATGGTGGCGGCGGTGTCGCGCGTGGCCAGGGTGCACTACGCCGAGATCGTCGCGTCGATCTCCAGCAAGTCGGCGGGGCCGGGCACGCGCGCCAATATCGACGAATTCACCGAGACCACCAGCCAGGCACTGTGCTCGGTGGGCGGTGCGGCGCGCGGCAAGGCCATCATCGTGCTGAACCCGGCCGAGCCGCCGCTGATGATGCGCGACACCGTCTTCACCTTGTCTGACGATGCCGATACGGCGGCGATCGAGGCGAGCATCGAAGCGATGGCGCAGGCGGTGCAGGCCTACGTGCCGGGCTACCGGCTCAAGCAGCGCGTGCAGTTCGAGCGCATCGACCCCTCGGCGCCGCTGAATATCCCGGGGCTGGGACCGATGAGCGGGCTCAAGACCTCGATCTTCCTCGAGGTGGAGGGCGCCGCGCACTACCTGCCGGCCTATGCCGGCAATCTCGACATCATGACCAGCGCCGCGCTGGCCTGCGCCGAGCGCCTGGCCGCGACCCGGCTGTCCGCCTGAGCGCGGCCCAATCACCGCAGGGAGACGAACATGAACTTACCGTCCAGCACGCCCAACACGCCCAACAAGAAGCTCTATATCTCCGACGTGACGCTGCGCGACGGCAGCCACGCGATCCGCCACCAGTACAGCCTGGAACACGTGCGCCGCATTGCCGCGGCACTCGACGCGGCCCGCGTCGATTCGATTGAAGTGGCGCACGGCGACGGGCTGTCGGGCTCCAGCTTCAACTACGGCTTCGGCGCGCACACCGACCTGGAGTGGATTGCGGCCGTGGCCGAAACCGTGCGCCATGCCCGCGTGGCCACGCTGCTGCTGCCCGGCGTGGGCACGGTGCATGACCTGCGCGCCGCCTACGACGCCGGTGCGCGCGTGGTGCGCGTGGCCACGCACTGCACCGAGGCCGACGTCTCGCGCCAGCATATCGAATACGCGCGCAAACTGGGCATGGATACCGTCGGCTTCCTGATGATGAGCCACATGACCACGCCCGCGGCGCTGGCGCAGCAGGCGAAGCTGATGGAAAGCTACGGCGCCCAGTGCGTGTATGTGGTCGATTCCGGCGGCGCGCTGGGCATGCAGGACGTGCGCGAGCGCTTTCGCGCGTTCAAGGATGTGCTGCGTCCGGAAACCCGGACCGGCATGCATGCCCACCACAACCTGAGCCTGGGCGTGGCCAACTCGATCGTCGCGGTGGAAGAAGGCTGCGATCGCATCGACGCCAGCCTGGCCGGCATGGGCGCCGGCGCCGGCAACGCGCCGCTCGAAGTCTTTATCGCCGCAGCCGAACGCCTGGGCTGGCAGCACGGCTGCGATCTTTACACGCTGATGGATGCCGCCGACGACATCGTGCGCCCGCTACAGGACCGCCCGGTCCGCGTCGACCGCGAGACCCTGGCGCTGGGCTATGCCGGGGTCTATTCCAGCTTCCTGCGCCACGCCGAAGCCGCCGCGGCGCGCTACGGGCTGGGCACGGTCGACATCCTGGTCGAACTGGGCAAGCGGCGCATGGTGGGCGGACAGGAGGACATGATCGTGGATGTTGCGCTGGACCTGCTGGCGCGGCGCGATACGCCGGCCGTCGCGAGTGGCGCCGGCATGTGAGCTGCGGCGCACCGCTTTTCGCTCCCTCGCACCAATTGCACCCGCCCCCCACTCTTGTGGGGAACAGTTCACCGGCTCGCTACCGTTAGCCCCCGCAACAAAGAGCACGGATGCCAGCCAGGGCCATGTGCCCTGGCGCTCCCGCACACCGTGTCGACCGGCAGGAACGGGCGCGCAGTGGCATGCCGAAGTCGGGCATGCAACAGGGTTAGAACCATAACAACGGAAGCGCATACGTCTTCTTGGACGGTAAGGGGAGTGATCATGAGTGTTTTCAGGAGTCTGTCTATCCGCACGCGGCTGCTGGCCGGGTTCGGCACGCTGGCGGGCGTGGTGCTGGTGGTGTCGGCGTACTCGCTGCATGCGCTTGGCGAGGCGACGGCGGGTTTCAATGACTACCTGAACGGGTTGAATGCCCGGGCGGAAATGGCTGCGCAGGTGCGCAACGCGGTCGACCGGCGTGCCATCGCGGCGCGCAACCTGGTGCTGGTGACGGACGCTGCCGAGCTGGAGCGCGAGAAGGCTGATGCCCTGCGCGCGCACGCAGACGTGCAGGCCCGGCTGGCGCGGCTCAGCGAGATGGTGCGCCAGCCTGGCGTCAGCGAAGAGGCGCGCAAGCTGGTGGAGGAGGTCGCCAAGGTCGAGGCGCAGTATGGTCCGGTCGCCACCGGCATTGTCCGGCTGGCAGTCGAGCGCAAGATCGAGGAGGCCATCGGCCGGATCGACAAGCAATGCCGTCCGTTGCTGGCGGCGCTGATCAAGTCGACCGATGCCTACGCCGAGTTCACCAAGACCCGGCAGAAGGAAATGGAGCGCAGGCTGGAGGCGGACTACGAGCGCCAGCGCAACCTGCTGATCCTGATCTCGCTGGTGTCCGCGGTCATTGCGCTGGCCGGCGGCGTGCTGATCACACGTGCCATCACGCGCCCGATCCAGCGCGCCGTGGAGGTGGCCGGCACCGTCGCCGGCGGCGACCTGGGCGCGCGCATCGAAGTGGACCGCCATGACGAGACCGGCCGGTTGCTGGCGGCATTGCGCGACATGAACGAGCGCCTGACCGCTACCGTCACCCGCGTGCGCGCCAGCAGCGGCAATATCGCCATCAGCACCAGCGAGATCGCAAGCGGCAATGCCGACCTGAGCAGCCGCACCGAGGAGCAGGCGGCCTCGCTGGAGCAGACCGCGGCCAGCATGGAGGAGCTGACCGAGACCGTGCGCCAGAACACCGAGAACGCGCGCCAGGCCAGCGAACTCGCGCGCAGCGCCGCCGATGTGGCGCAGCGCGGCAGCACCACGGTGCAGCGCGTGGTCGGCACGATGCAGGACATCAGCGCCAGCTCGGACAAGATCGCGGAGATCACCGGCATCATCGAGGGCATTGCGTTCCAGACCAATATCCTGGCGCTGAATGCCGCGGTGGAAGCGGCACGCGCCGGCGAGCAGGGCCGGGGCTTTGCCGTGGTGGCGAGCGAGGTGCGTGGGCTGGCCCAGCGCTCCTCCAGCGCGGCCAAGGAGATCAAGGAGCTGATCGAGGCATCGGGGCGCCAGGTGCAGGATGGCTCGTCGCTAGCCAGCGAGGCCGGCCAGACCATGGCCGAGGTGACCCAGGCGGTGGCGCGCGTGACCGGCATCGTCGAGGAGATCGCGACGGCGTCGGCCGAGCAGACCCGCGGCATCGAGCAGGTCAACCAGGCCATCGTGCAGATCGACCAGGTCACGCAGCAGAACGCGTCGCTGGTGAGCGAGGCGGCCAATGCCTCGCGCGCGCTGGAAGAGCAGGGTCGCGAACTGAGCGAGGTGGTGGCGTTCTTCCGCCTGCCGGGTGAGGGTGGTGCACGTGTCGGGGCGCCCGGTTTGGCGCCGCGTGCGGTGGGTGCGATGGCGACGGCGTAGCGCCGCCGTACTCCCTCTCCCGAAGCGGGAGAGGCGAGCAAACCGGCAGGTGCATGGGCGGCGCGGGGCGGGTAGACTTGCCTGTCCCGCTACACTTCTTCCCCGCCATCGCCATGCCGAACTTGCCGATCTCCTTCGAAGACGTCGTCGCCGCCCACGACCGCATCCGCGCGGCCGCCCACCGCACCCCGGTGCTGACCTCCGCCACCGCCGACGCAGCCACGGGGGCGCAGCTCTTCTTCAAGTGCGAGAACTTCCAGCGCATCGGCGCCTTCAAGTTCCGCGGCGCCTATAACGCCATCGCCCAGTTCACGCCGCAGCAGAAGGCCGGCGGGGTGCTGGCGTTCTCCTCCGGCAACCATGCACAGGCGATCGCGCTGTCGGCGCGCCTGCTGGACGTGCAGGCGGTGATCGTGATGCCGCAGGACGCCCCCGCGATCAAGATCGAAGCCACGCGCGGCTATGGCGCCGAGGTGGTGCTGTACGACCGCTACCGCGACGACCGCGAGGCCCTGGGCCGGCGCATCGCCGCAGAGCGCGGCATGACGCTGATCCCGCCCTACGACCACCCACACGTGATGGCCGGGCAAGGCACGGCGGCCAAGGAACTGTTCGAGGAAACCGGTCCGCTGGACATGCTGGTGGTGTGCCTGGGCGGCGGCGGCCTGCTGTCCGGCTGCGCGGTGGCGGCACAGGCGATGTCGCCCGGCTGTGCCGTGTACGGCGTCGAGCCGGAGGCCGGCAATGACGGCCAGCGCAGCCTGCGCAGCGGCGAGATCGTCCGCATCGACACCCCGCGCACCATTGCCGACGGGGCGCAGACGCCTTACCTCGGCAACCACACCTTTGCCGTGATCCGCGAACTGGTCACGGACATCGCTACCGTGTCGGACGCCGAACTGATAGAGACCATGAAGTTCTTCGCCGGCCGCATGAAGATCGTCGCCGAGCCCACCGGCTGCCTGGCCGCGGCCGCAGTGCTGCATGGCAAGCTCGATGTGAAGGGCAAGCGCGTGGGCATCATCGTGTCGGGCGGGAATGTGGATCTGGGGGCGTTTGCGGGGTTTGTCGGCTAAGGCGGCCGGCGCTCAGCTTTTTGCCGCCATGCTCGCGTCCACGGTTTGCTTCACGAAGGCCCTGACCGCGGGCGACATCTCGCGCTGGCGATAGGCCAGCGCGAGATGGACTGCCAGGCGGAAATCCGTAACCGGTTTATAAAAGACGCCAGGCTGCGAGAAGTTCTGCATTGACTCTGGCACGATCGCGACCCCGTATCCCGCGGAGGCGAGGCTAGCGGCCGAAATGAAGTCCTGCACGCGATACTCGAGACGTGGCGTAAAGCCTCCCGCCTTTCCCAGCGCGGTCAATGCGAAGCCGAATCCTTCCTCGTCGGCAAACTGCGGGACGATGAACGGCTGATCGGCAAGCTCCCGCGCCGCAACCGGTCCGCGCCTGGGCCCCTGGAAGTGCTGCAGCAGGCTCTGGATGCTCTGGATAAGGAAGATGGTGACTAGCCGGAGGATTACCCTTGGTAGAATGCGGTATGGCTCGCTTGACTCCTCCCTCCTCGCCGAAGTACCTGCTGCCGCGTGCTGCCGATGCCGTTGGTCCGCAGAACGAGGCGGAACGTCGTCTGTATGAACTCATCGTGGATGGGCTCAACAGCGGCGAAGGGACCGAATACGCGCGGGTTGAAGATTTCGCTGCCGAGTTCCGCGCCCGCCTGCAAAACCGCAAACGCTAAGCCGTGGCGCTGCGCCTGAGGCTGCGTCCCGCCGCGCGCGGTGACGCCGATGCGGCCCAAGACTGGTATGACGATGCCGCGTCAGGCCTTGGCGAGGCCTTTACCGACGAACTGCTAAGCGTGCTGGCCTTCCTGGTCGAGCATCCGACCGTTGGCTCGCGCCGCTATGCCCATCTGCTTCCGGACGCATCGCTGCGCGTCTGGTCCCTCGATCGCTTTCCCTTCCTGGTGTTCTACCGCGTGAGCGGTGAGGTGCTGGACGTCGTGCGCGTTCTGGATGAGCGCCGGGACATCGTGGCGAGTCTGATTGCCCATTGACCCGGCGCACTGAGCACCGTCGACATCCGCGGCAGCGGGTTAGTTGAGCGGGTAACTGCCAGGGAATCCTCGCCGGGCCGGGCTCTCTAAGCTCCAGACCGTGACGATAAAGGCCAAGGCAACCATGTCAGGCAAGACCCAATACGACGTACTCGACACCGGCGCCGGCAAGCCGGTCAAGCTGTGGACGCGCGGCGTGCCGGTGGAGGGGGCCGCGCGCGAGCAGCTGGTGAACACGGCCCGGATGCCGTTCATCTTCCGCCATCTGGCGGTGATGCCGGACGTTCATCTCGGCAAGGGCTCGACCATCGGCTCGGTGATCCCCACGGTTGGCGCCGTCATTCCCGCGGCGGTAGGCGTCGATATCGGTTGCGGCATGATGGCGGTAAAGACCTCGCTGACCGCCTCCGACCTGCCCGACAACCTGGGCCAGCTGCGCAGCGCGATCGAGCATGCCGTGCCGCATGGCCGCAGCGCGCAGGGCGGGCGACGCGACCAGGGTGCCTGGGGCAACGCGCCGGCGCATGTCGACGCCGCCTGGGCCGAGATGGCGCCAGGCTTTCGCCGCATCACCGACAAATATCCGCACCTGGCGCGCGCCAACCATCGCAATCACCTGGGCACGCTGGGCACCGGCAACCACTTCATCGAGGTATGCCTGGACGAGGCGCAGTCGGTCTGGTTCATGCTGCACAGCGGCTCGCGCGGCATCGGCAATGCGATCGGCACGACCTTTATCACGCTGGCGCAGCAGGATATGCGCCAGCACCTGGCCAACCTGCCGGACCGCGACCTGGCTTACCTGGTGGAAGGCTCCTCGCACTACGAGGATTACATCTACGCGGTGTCATGGGCCCAGGCCTACGCGCGCCGCAACCGCGAACTGATGATGGAGGCGGTGCTGGGCGCGGCGCAGCGGGTGCTGCGCAAGCCGTTCCAGGCGCAGCTGGAAGCGGTGAACTGCCATCACAACTACGTGCAGAAGGAACATCACTTTGGCGCCGACGTGCTGGTCACGCGCAAGGGCGCGGTCAGCGCGCGCGCCGGCGAGCTGGGCATCATCCCGGGCTCGATGGGCGCGCGCTCGTTCATCGTGCGCGGCAAGGGCAATCCGGAGTCATTTTGTTCCTGCAGCCACGGCGCGGGCCGCACCATGAGCCGCAGCGAGGCCAAGCGCCGCTTCACCGTGGCCGACCAGCAGCAGGCCACGCAAGGCGTGGAGTGCCGCAAGGACGCCGCCGTGATCGACGAGATCCCGATGGCGTACAAGGATATCGACGCGGTGATGGCGGCGCAGTCCGACCTGGTCGAGGTGGTGCATACGCTGCGGCAGGTGGTGTGCGTGAAGGGATAGGGCAGGCGTGGTCGGTCGCCCGATGTTCAATCGACGACCAGGCTCATCTTGGCGGTGAATTTCTGCCAGCGATCGATGTCGGCGTTCACCAGCTTCTGGAATTCAGCGGGTGTGCTGGTGGTCGTCGCAAAGCCGAGTTGCGTCAGCGACGCCTTGATTTCCGGCTTGGCGATGGCCTTGGCGATTTCCGCGTTCAGCTTCTGTACGATCTCGGGGGGCGTATTGGCCGGGGCGAGGATGCCGAACCACTGGTCGACGTCGTAGCCGGCCACGCCAAGCTCGCTGACCGTGGGGACGTCGGGCAGGAACGGCGAGCGAGCCTTCGACGTGACGGCCAGCGCGCGCAGCTTGTTGCTCTTCAGGTAGGGAATGGTGTTGGTCAGCGTATTGACGCTGACCTCGGCCTGGTTGCCCAGCATGTCGGCGATGGCCGGAGCGCAGCCCTTGTACGGCACGTGCAGCATGTCGATCTTCGCCGAGAGTTTCAGCAACTCGCCGGCCAGGTGCTGCGGCGTGCCGTTGCCGCATGAGGCGTAGCTGGGCGGCGTGTTGCTCTTGCCGGCCGTGAGCAGGTCGTTGAGCGTGCGCAACTTCGAGTGCGCGGGCACCGCGATCACCGAGGGCACCGAAGCGAAGGTGATGACCGCGCTGAAATCCGACTTCGGATTGAACTGCAGCTTCTTGAAGACGCTCGGGTTGATGGCGAAGCTGCTGTTGACGATCAGCAGTGTGTAGCCGTCACCCGGGCTCTTGGCGACAAACTCCGCGCCGATATTGCCGCTGGCGCCAGGACGGTTGTCGACCACCACCGGCTGCCCCAGTGACTTGCTGAGGTCGGCTCCGATCAGGCGCGCCAGCGAATCGGTCCCTCCTCCGGCCGGGAACGTCACCACCATGCGGATGGGCTTCTGCGGGAAGGTACTCGCCAGGTTCGCTTCGGCGCGGCCCGACACGGTTGTCAGGCTGCTTGCGACAAGGAGCAGGGATGCCAGACTGCGGACGACGGATAGGGGTCTCATTGATATGCCTCGTCGGTTAGGGTGAAGGGAAGGGGGAAGCCGGTCAATCGGGATCTATACGCACCGCCTCGCTGCACTCGCCGCCCGCGCGTGCCAGCGCCGCGGCCGCCGCAAGTGCCGCATCGCTGCCCGCATGGATGCGGTAGAGGGGTTGCCCTGGCGCCACCTTTGCCCCGATTGTGCACAGCAGATCGACGCCCGCACCCAGCTCGCGCGGCGCCCCGGCGGCGCGCGCCACCCCAGAGATGCGCAACCCATCGATGGCGGCCACGCGGCCTTGCATGGCCGCGCTTACCACGCAGGTATGCGCACCGGGCGCCACCGGCTCGGGTAGCGCGCCCTGCGCGGCGGCAATGCGGTCGAATGCGGCCTTGGCCTTGCCTTCGCTGAGCAGCGCGGTGGCAATGCGCAGGCCCTCAGCGGGCGAGCCCACGCGTGCATCGAAGGCGATGATTTCGCCGGCGAAGCGCAAGGCTTTATCTCGCAGGTCCGCGGGGGCCCAGGCATCGTTGGCGAGCACCTGGCGCACATCGCGCACTTCCAGTGCGGGCCCGATGCCGCGGCCGATCGGCCGGCTGCCGTCGGTCACCAGCGCGCGCACGTGCAGGCCGAGCCCCTTGCCGACATGCTCGAACATCGCGCCCAATGCCTCGGCGTCGGCGCGCGTGGCCAGCTTGGTCTGCGCGCCATAAGGCAGGTCGACGATGATGTGGGTCGCGCCGGCGGTGTATTTCTTCGACAGGATCGACGCCACCGACCAGCGCCGCGAGTCCAGGCGCAGCGGGCGCGTGATCGCGTTCATCACGTCGTCGACCACCGAATGGTTGAGGCGACCGTTCCAGGCAATGCAGGCGCGTGCCTGCGCCACGCAACGGCGCACGTCGTCGTGCGCCAGGTCGACGCGCGCCACGGTCTCCATGGCGTCGGCCGTGCCGGCAGCGGAGGTGATCGCGCGCGACGAAGTCTTGGGCATGGCCAGTCCGTACGCCGCGACGATCGGCACCACGATCAGCGTGATGCGGCTGCCGGGCACGCCGCCGATGGAGTGCTTGTCGACCACGATGGGCTCGTCCCATTCGATGCGGGGCGTGAATGCCGTACGCGCACGTGCCAGTGCCACCACCTCCTCGTCGCCCAGCGAGCGGGTCGCGGCAACCAGGAACTCGGTCAGCTCGGACTCGGTGTACCGGCCCGCCATGGCGTCCTGCAGCACCGCGACGTAGGCGGCTTCGTCGAGTGGCTCGCCGCGCAGCTTGGCCATCAGGTTGGTGCGGCTGGTCGGTGCTCCGTCACTGGATGCGCGCGTGCCTTGGCGCAGCGCCTGGACGAAGCGGGCCTTGCCCACCTCCAGCGTGCTGTCGTTCGACACCGTGATGCACCGGACTTCCGGAGGCAGCGCCGCACCCGTCCGTGCCACGCGCCTGGCAACCTCCTCGCCCGCTTCACGCCCGCGCGCGGCAATGCGGCGTGCCAGCACGTCATGCGGCGCCGTCACCAGGACCACCACGAAGCGCGGCAGGCGCCCCGCAAGTTCCGCGATGACGGCGCGCGAGCCGTTGGCGACGACGTTGCGCCCACGCTCCAGCTCCGACATCAGCGAGCGCGGCAGGCCATAGCGCAGCTCGTGCGCATCCCACGTCACCAGGAACTCGCCGTTGGCCTGGCGCCGCGCGAACTCCGCCTCCGAGACGCCCTCATGCGCCTCGCCGGCCGCACCCTCGGGCCGCGTGATGACGCGCCGGGCGAATACATAGTTTTCATCGAGCGCCGCCCGCGCACCGTCCATCAGCGAATCCTTGCCCGCGCCACTGGGGCCCACCACAAAGAAGAACGTGCCGCTCGCGTTCATGGCCAATACCTTAGATGTCGAAGTTGTTTGGCAATGCTAGCACCAGACCCGCGACTGTCAAGAAAAGTTCGATGTCTAAGGTTATGCAAGCAGCGGGCCAGCGCCCGAAGATCCAGCAGGCACGCGGGATGCGAGCATTCGTAGGGGAAAACACGGGGGCGCGGCGGGCGCGTTTGCGGTGCCTGGTGCCGCCAATGCGCGCATGGCGCACCGATGGAGTGAACGCTACATTGGAGGGCGCGGCGGCGCGGTCCGCCAACGCCGCTCGCGCGGTGGAGGCGCTATCATGTGCGCTGTTGCGGGCACTGTCGATCCGGTGCCGCATGGATGCGTTTCACTTTCCGCTTAACACTATGGCCACAAGAAAGCCGGATGCCCCGGTCACGATCACGCCACCGGAAGAAGCCGACGAAGAGCGGCTTGCCCACCTGGTGAAGGACGCCGCGCGCGCCTATATCCGGGCGCTGCAACTGCGCCTGGCGGAACATTCGGTGTCGTACGGCCACTGGACCATCCTGCGCATTCTGTGGCGCCATGACGGCCTGTCGCAGCGCGAACTGAGCGAGCGCGCCGGCGTGACCGAGCCCACTACCTTTGCGGCGGTCAAGGCGCTGGAGGCGCTCGGCTACGTCGAACGCACGCACCTGCCCGGCAACAAGAAGAGGGTGCATGTGTTTCTCAGCAAGACCGGGCGCGCGCTGCGCCGCAAGCTCGAGCCGCTGGCGACCGAGGTCAATGCGCTGAGTGTGGAGGGCGTGAGCGAACAGGACGTGGCGACCACGCGTCGGGTCCTGATCACCATCGCCAAGCGCCTGGTTGCCGACGAGATCGCCTCGGCGGAAAACGGACGGCGCGTGCCGTCGACGCAGGAAGTCGGGCGGCTGCTGTCGGACCTGTAGCCCGAGGCGGCCATCGCCAATGAAAAGGCCCCCGCCGGCGCGGCCGGCGAGGGCGAATGCCTTGGGTAGAAGGCGTGAAACGGTGTGCGGGCGCCGTCGCGGGCAGGCTCCCGGGCTCAGGGGCTCAGGCTTCGTCCAGCCCGATATCCACGGCCGCCGCGGACTGCGTGATCCGGCTGGTCGAGATGTAGTCGACGCCGGTTTCCGCCACCGCCCGGATGGTCTCCAGCCGGATGCCGCCCGAGGCCTCGACCTTGGTGCGGCCATTGACGATCTGCACCGCCTCCTTCATGTCGGGCACCGACATGTTGTCCAGCATGATCACGTCGACGCCGGCGGCCAGTGCCTCGCGCACCTGCTCGAGCCGGTCGCATTCCACTTCCAGCTTGGTCAGCACCGGCAGCTTGCGGCGCACGCGTTCCACCGCCGCGGCGATGCTGCCGCAAACCGCGATGTGGTTGTCCTTGATCATCACGCCGTTGTCCAGGCTCAGCCGGTGGTTCAGGCCGCCGCCGCAGGTGACCGCGTGCTTCTCCAGTGCGCGCAGGCCGGGGGTGGTCTTGCGGCTGTCGATCAGGCGCGCCCTGGTATGCGCAATGGCCTGCGCATAGGTGGCGGTCTGGTTGGCGATGCCGCACAGCCGCTGCATGATGTTCAGCGCGGTACGCTCGGCCGTCAGCACGCTGCGCGCATTGCCGCTTACGTTGAGCAGCACTGCGCCCTTGCCGACCTTGTCGCCGTCGGCCACGCGCACGTCGATCGACAAGGCCGGATCGTAACGGGCGAAGATGCGTGCCGCCACGTCGATGCCGGCGATGATCATCGGCTCGCGGGCGTTCATGCAGAAGCTGCCGGTCTCGCCCGGTTCGATCATGGTCTGGACGGTCAGGTCGCAGATTCCGATGTCTTCGGTCAGCCAGAGGTCGATCAGCTTGTCGGTGGCATAGAGGTCGTACATGTGAGGGCTCCTGAACGGTGGGTGTCGTACCTCAATTATCTTAGAGATCGAAGTACATGGCGTAATACTAGCGCCTTGCCACGCCCTGTCAAGGAATATTCGACGTCTAAGTTTATGCGCGCCGGAAGCGGCACGCCGGCGCGCTAGCGCCCGAATTGCCCCAGCACCGTCCCCACCGCCTCCAGCCCCGCCTCGATCATGTGCTGCATGTAGCTGCCCATCTGCGGCATCACCAGCATCAGCACCAGCAGCCCGCCCGACAGCGTCACCGGGAAGCCCACCGCGAAGATCGACAGTTGCGGCGAGGCGCGGTTGAGGATGCCCATGGCCAGGTTCAGGATCAGCAAGGCGGCGATCATCGGCAGCGCCAGCAAGAGGCCGGAGGCGAACACCATGCCGCCGGCGCGGGCCACGGCCAGGGCGCCGCCTGCCGACAGCGGGGTGCCGCCGATGGGCAGGGTGTTGAAGCTGTCGACCAGCGCGCCCAGCATCAGCAAGTGGCCGTCGAGCGCCAGGAACAGCAGCACCGCGACCAGGTTCAGGAAGCGCGACAGCACCATGGTCTGGCCGCCGGCGGCGCGGTCGAAGAAGGACGCGAACGACAGGCCCATCTGCAGCCCGATGATCTCGCCGGCCTGCTGCACCGTGGCAAACACCAGCCGCATGACGAAGCCCGTGGCCAGGCCGATGCCGACTTCATTGAGGATGATCATCAGCCCGCCGAAGGAGTACACCGGCACCACCGGCAGCTGGGCGATGGTGGGCGAGACCACCATCGCGATCATTGCCGACAGCGCGATCTTGGCGCGCCGCGGGATGGTCGACTCACCGAACAGCGGCGCGGTGCCGATCAGCGCGAGGATGCGGAAAAACGGCCACAGGAAAGCCGCGAGCCAGCCGTAGAGCTGGGCTGAGGTGAACTCGATCACGGCGGCGGGTCAACGGGCAGGGAGGGCGGAGGGGGTAATGGTGGCGGGCCCGAGATGGCGGCCGCCGTCAGTGCGCCAGCGCGGGAATGCCCTGGAACACCTCGCGCATGTAGTCGACCATCGCATTGATCATCCACGGGCCGGCCAGCACCATGGTGGCGAACAGC
Organism: Cupriavidus taiwanensis; assembly: GCF_900250075.1. Classification (NCBI taxonomy): domain Bacteria; kingdom Pseudomonadati; phylum Pseudomonadota; class Betaproteobacteria; order Burkholderiales; family Burkholderiaceae; genus Cupriavidus; species Cupriavidus taiwanensis. Next base: position 359,525 of record NZ_LT977071.1, on the reverse strand, counting down.
GCGATCAGCTTGGGGATGAAGCTCAGCGTCATCTCGTTGATCTGGGTCGCGGCCTGGAACAGGCTGACCAGCAGGCCGGCGGCCAGTGCCACCAGCAGCAGCGGGGCGGCCAGCAGCAGGGTCATCTTCATCGCCTGGGTGGCGATGGTCATTACGGTCTCTGGGGTCATGGCTCTTGCGAAGAAATGGCTGGCGCTGGCGGCCGGCGTCAGCTCATGAAGCTCTGCGCCAGCGAACCCAGCAGCAGCTGCCAGCCATCCACCAGCACGAACAGCATCAGCTTGAACGGCAGCGAAATGGTGGCCGGTGGCACCATCATCATGCCCATCGCCATCAGCACGCTGGCGACGACCAGGTCGATGATCAGGAACGGGATAAAGATGGTGAAGCCGATCTGGAACGCGGTCTTGAGTTCGCTGGTGACGAAGGCCGGCACCAAAATGCTGAGCGGCACTTCCTCCGGCCCCTGCATCTCGGGCGCCTTGGCCATCTGCGCGAACATGGCCAGGTCTTTCTCGCGGGTCTGGCGCAGCATGAAGGCCTTGAGCGGCTCGGCAGCCTTGGCCGCGGCGGCTTCGAGGCTGAGCTTGTTTTCGGACAGCGGCTTGTAGGCGTCGTTGTAGACGCGGTCGAACACCGGCGACATCACGAAGAAGGTCAGGAACAGCGACAGCCCCACCAGCACCTGGTTGGGCGGCGAGGTGGCCGTGCCCAGTGCGTTGCGCAGCAGCCCCAGCACGATGATGACGCGGGTGAAGCCGGTCATCATCAGCATCGCCGCGGGCAGGAACGACAGCGAGGTCAGCAGCACCAGCGTCTGCACCGGCAGCGACCAGATCTGGCCGCCGCCCGGGGCGGGCTTGCTGATGACGCCGGGCAGCGCCTGGGCCCACGCTTGCGCGGGCGCCAGCACGGCAATGGCCAGCGTCAGCGCCAGCAGGCACAGCAGCGGCAAGGACAACAACGAGGCCGGGCGCGCGGCGCGGGCAGGGCGCGGCAGCGGTCGCCACAGCGTGGCACGCGGGTAAGTCATGATTTGAATTGAGCCTGCATCGAGCGCAGCAGCTTCTCGGCAAAGCTGCCGCCGGTGGGCGGTTGCGACGGTCCGGCGGCAACGTGCGCGCCGGTCTGGCTGGTGGACGGCGACCCTGCCGCCATGGTGTGCAGCGGCCGGATCTCGCCGGGGCTGACGCCCAGCACCAGCCAGGTATCGCCGACCTCGACCAGCACCAGGCGCTGGCGTGCGCCCAGCATGGTGCTGCCGACCACCTTCATCGCGCCACCGGTGGCGTGGCGCACCAGGCCGGCACGCCGTGCCATCCAGGCCAGGCCCAGGATCAGCGCGATGATGGCGAACAGCCCCAGCCCGGCCTGCGCCAGGCTGGCCGCGCCGCTGATGGCTGGCGCCGGCGTGCCTTCGGCCGCCATTGCGGCGCCGGGAAGCGCGGCAAGCGCAGCCAGCGGGGCGCGGGTTGCGGCTGTCATTTGTTCAGCTTCCGGATGCGTTCGGACGGCGTGATGATGTCGGTCAGGCGGATGCCGAACTTGTCGTTGACCACCACCACTTCGCCCTGGGCGATCAGGTAGCCGTTGACCAGCACGTCCATCGGCTCGCCGGCCAGGCCGTCCAGCTCCACCACCGAGCCCTGCGCCAGCTGCAGCAGGTTCTTGATCGGCACCTTGGTGCGGCCCAGTTCCACGGTCAGCTGCACCGGGATATCGAGGATCATCTCGATATCGTTGCGGAAGCCGCTCGGCGCTTCCTTGGCCAGCGGCGGGAAGACCGCGGCGGCGGCCGGCGTGGCGGTGGCCGCCGCAGGCGCGGCAGGGATCTCGGCGGAAGTGGCGCTGGTCTGCTCGGCCAGCGCGCTGGCCCAGTCGTCCATCGGGTCGACCGGCTTGTCCTCGATGCCGTCAGTCATAATCGGTGTCCTCGGTATCCAGGTGGGAATCGCCGTCCTGGTGATTGATCATTCGTTCTACCCGCAGCGCGTACTGGCCGTTCATGGTGCCGAAGCCGCATTGCATCACGGGCACGCCGTCGACCTTGCCGAACACTTTCTCGGGCAGCTCGATCGGCAGCACGTCGCCGGCGCGCATCGCCAGCACCTCGGCCACGGTGCTCTGCAGGTGCGCGAACTCGGCCACCAGCTCGACCTCGGCCGCGCGCAGCTGCGTCGACAGCTGCGTGACCCAGCCCTTGTCGACCTCTTTCTCGTCCTGCAGCGGATTCATCAGCAGGTCCTTGAGGGGCTCGATCATCGCGTACGGCAGGCATACGTGCAGCTGGCCGCCGACGGCGCCCAGCTCGATGTGGAAGGCGGTGGTGACCACGGCCTCGTTGTGCGTGGCGACGTTGGCAAACTTGGGGTGCATCTCCGAGCGGATGTACTCGGTCTCGATCGGGTGCACGGTGCGCCAGGCATTGCCGTAGCTGGTCAGCGTCAGCTCCAGCATGCGCTGGATGATGCGTTGCTCGGTCTGGGTAAAGTCGCGGCCTTCCACGCGGGTGTGGAAGCGGCCGTCGCCGCCAAACAGGTTGTCGACCACCAGGAAGACCAGGTTGGGGTCGTAGACGAACAGCGCGGTGCCGCGCAGCGGCTTCAGGTGGACCAGGTTGAGGTTGGTCGGCATCGGCAGGTTGCGCGCGAAATCGCCGAACTTCTCGATCCTGACGCTGCCCACGGAGATGTCCGCGCCGCGGCGGATGAAGTTGAACAGCGCCGTGCGCAGCGAGCGCGCAAAGCGCTCGTTGATGATTTCCAGCGTATGCAGGCGGCCGCGGATGATGCGTTCCTGCGTCGCCAGGTTGTAGGGGCGGACCCCGCCTTCGTCGGGCGCAGTCTCGCTGGCCTTGGGCGTATCGGCCTCGCCGGATACGCCCTTGAGCAGCTCGTCTACCTCGTCTTGCGAGAGGAACTTGTCGTAGGCCATCTAGTGTCCTGCCCCTTGTGCGGCGTTATGGATGAAACGTGCTGCCCTGGCTTGCGCTTACTGCACCACGAACGAGGTGAACAGCACGTCCAGCACGTGTTGCGCCGGCAGGCCGCTGGCAAACGGCTTGCTGATGGTGTCGCGGATGTCGTCGGCCAGCTTGCGCTTGCCGTCGACGGTGGCCAGTTCGGCCGGCTGCCGCGCGGACAGCAACAGCAGGATGCGGCTGCGCGCCTCGGGCAGGTACTGGGCCAGGCGCGCCTGGGTGGCGGCGTCAGCCACCTTCAGCGACAGCCCGGTATGCAGGAAGCGGTCGCCGTCCTCGCTGCGCAGGTTGACGGTGAACGCGTCCAGCGGCACGAAGATCGGCGGCGGGACAACCGGAGCGGCGGGCGCGGCGGGCGCCGCCGGCTGGCGGTTGCTCAGCACGCTGCCCAGCACGAAGCCTCCGGCACCCAGTGCCACCACCAGCACGCCGGCGCCGATCAGCAGCAGCCGGCCGCGCTTGCCTGTGTTGCCAGTCCGGGGAGGGGAAGCCGTGTTCGCCATGAGAAGCCTGTATCGGAATGCCTGCCATTCTTCCGGAATCGCAGGCCAGCAAAGGGCCGAAAAAAAGGGGGAAACCCTTTCAGCTTGGCCATTTGAGCGGAAAGGGAGCAGGCACGGCTACGCGAGCGGGCGCCGTTGTGCTGCGCGCCTGCAGGGTGGTTAACGCTGGTTGGCCGGGGAACTTGAGGGCGTCGGGGGGCGCGGGAGGCGGAGCGGTGCGCGTCCTGTCCGAGCGGGACGTACGCGCTGGGCAGCGGGGCCGCGACTGGCCGCTGCCCCGTCTTCCTCATTCCCTACTACGCTACTCGGGTAGCCGTTCATGCAAAACTGCCACTCATCCATCCTGCAAGTCTTTGTTTCACATGAATTTTTACTTTATTACTCTTATATAAGATATAAGACATTTGACCAAGGAGCCGCTTCGGACTACAATCGCGACGTACCGAGTCTTTCTAAACCTAATTACTCAGCAGGTTCCCATGCTTGAAAACTATCGCGCACATGTGGCCGAGCGCGCCGCGCTTGGCATCCCCCCTCTGCCCCTGACTGCCAAGCAGACGGCCGAGCTGATCGAACTGCTGAAGAACCCGCCCGCCGGCGAAGAACAGACCCTGGTGGACCTGATCTCCAACCGCGTGCCGGCCGGCGTCGATGACGCCGCCAAGGTCAAGGCCTCGTACCTGGCCGCCGTGGCGCTGGGTAAAGAGAAGTGCGCGCTGATCTCGCGCGCCAAGGCGACCGAGCTGCTGGGCACCATGCTGGGCGGCTACAACATCTCGCCGCTGATCGAGCTGCTGGACGACGCCGAAGTCGGCACCGTCGCCGCCGATGCGCTGAAGAAGACTCTGCTGATGTTCGACGCCTTCCACGACGTGAAGGAGAAGGCCGACAAGGGCAACGCCAATGCCAAGGCCGTGCTGCAAAGCTGGGCCGACGCCGAGTGGTTCACCAGCCGTCCGGAAGTGCCGCAAAGCCTGACCATCACCGTGTTCAAGGTGCCGGGCGAAACCAACACCGACGACCTGTCGCCGGCCCCGGACGCCACCACCCGCCCCGACATCCCGATGCACGCGCTGGCCATGCTGAAGAACAAGCGCGAAGGCGCTGCGTTCCAGCCGGAAGAAGACGGCAAGCGCGGCCCGGTCAAGTTCATCGAGTCGCTGAAGGAAAAGGGCCACCTGGTCGCCTACGTGGGCGACGTGGTCGGTACCGGTTCCAGCCGCAAGTCGGCCACCAACTCGGTGCTGTGGTTCACCGGTGAAGACATCCCCTTCATCCCGAACAAGCGCTTCGGCGGCGTGTGCCTGGGCAACAAGATCGCCCCGATCTTCTACAACACCATGGAAGACGCCGGCGCGCTGCCGATCGAGCTGGACGTGTCGCAGATGGAAATGGGCGACGTGGTCGAGCTGCGCCCGTACGAAGGCAAGGCCCTGAAGGACGGCGCAGTGATCGCCGAGTTCAAGGTCAAGTCCGACGTGCTGTTCGACGAAGTCCGCGCCGGCGGCCGTATTCCGCTGATCGTCGGCCGCGGCCTGACCGCCAAGGCGCGCGAAGCGCTGGGCCTGGCCCCGTCGACGCTGTTCCGCCTGCCGCAGAACCCGGCCGATACCGGCAAGGGCTTCACGCTGGCCCAGAAGATGGTTGGCCGCGCCTGCGGCCTGCCGGAAGGCAAGGGCATCCGCCCGAATACCTATTGCGAACCGAAGATGACATCGGTGGGCTCGCAGGACACCACCGGCCCGATGACCCGCGACGAGCTGAAGGACCTGGCCTGCCTGGGCTTCTCGGCCGACCTGGTGATGCAGTCGTTCTGCCACACCGCCGCCTATCCGAAGCCGGTCGACGTCAAGACCCACCACACCCTGCCCGAGTTCATCAGCACCCGCGGCGGCATCTCGCTGCGCCCGGGCGACGGCGTGATCCACTCCTGGCTGAACCGCATGCTGCTGCCCGACACCGTCGGCACCGGCGGCGACTCGCACACCCGCTTCCCGATCGGCATCAGCTTCCCCGCAGGTTCGGGCCTGGTGGCCTTTGCCGCCGCCACCGGCGTGATGCCGCTGGACATGCCGGAATCGGTGCTGGTCCGCTTCAAGGGCCAGATGCAGCCGGGCGTGACCCTGCGCGACCTGGTCAACGCGATCCCGCTGTACGCGATCAAGCAAGGCCTGCTGACCGTGGCCAAGCAAGGCAAGAAGAACATCTTCTCGGGCCGCATCCTGGAAATCGAAGGCCTGCCCGACCTGAAGGTCGAGCAAGCGTTCGAACTGTCGGACGCCTCGGCTGAGCGTTCGGCCGCCGGTTGCACGGTGCGCCTGAACAAGGACCCGATCATCGAATACATCAACAGCAACATCACGCTGCTGAAGTGGATGATCGCCCAGGGCTACCAGGACCCGCGCAGCCTGCAGCGCCGCATCAAGGCCATGGAAGCGTGGCTGGCCGATCCGAAGCTGCTGGAGCCGGACGCCGACGCCGAGTACGCCGCCGTGATCGAGATCGACCTGGCCGACGTGCATGAGCCGATCGTGGCCTGCCCGAACGACCCGGACGACGTCAAGACCCTGTCGGACGTGGCCGGCGCCAAGATCGACGAAGTCTTCATCGGTTCGTGCATGACCAACATCGGCCACTTCCGCGCGGCTTCCAAGCTGCTGGAAGGCAAGCGCGACATCCCGGTCAAGCTGTGGGTGGCACCGCCGACCAAGATGGACCAGAAGCAGCTGACCGAGGAAGGCCACTACGGCGTGTTCGGCACTGCCGGCGCCCGCACCGAAATGCCGGGCTGCTCGCTGTGCATGGGCAACCAGGCACAGGTGCGCGAAGGCGCGACGGTGATGTCGACCAGCACCCGCAACTTCCCGAACCGCCTGGGCAAGAACACCAACGTGTACCTGGGTTCCGCCGAACTGGCGGCGATCTGCTCGCGCCTGGGCCGCATCCCGACCAAGGACGAATACATGGCCGATATTGGCGTCATCAACCAGAATGGCGACAAGATCTACAAGTACATGAACTTCGACCAGATCGAGGACTTCAAGGAAGTGGCCGACGGCGTCACGGTGTAAGTTGCCGTAGGCGAGCTGGCATGAGGAGGTGGCTCTAAGCATTACAGAGCCCCAATATGTGTAGCTAACGCCAATGGCCGCCCTCCGATTGCCGGGAAACCGCAACGGGCGTGGCATTGGCTCCTACTAATGCGTAGCCAGACTCGAGCGTTTTGCCAAGGGCAACCCCTAGGGTTGCCCTTTCGATTTTTGACCTTTGTGCATTATGCGCAAATAGGCTGCCGCCTTGTCGCCAAGGGGTCTCCATAGTCGCGCCATTGTGTGCATCTGGCCTCCATAGCGTGCTTGATGCAGGAGACTGAGTCAGAGTCCTCAGGATGTTCGGACCTGCCTCCGCAGTGATGATGTTGTTTTCCGCAACTTGCAGTCGGCATCCGCAATTTGTAGTGGGGTCATGTGCCGAGCTAGACCGTCCGTCCACTAAGAGGCCGCCTTGATAGGCTGAGGGCGGGAAAACCCTGCTTTGACAGTATTCAAAGCGACGGACTATAGTTTCCCCATCTGGTCATACCAGTATGGCCGGTATGATTCTTCACCAGCATTCACGGGACAACAGAGCATGAAACGAATTCGCAGGAATTTGGTCGCCCTCTCCATCCTTTGCGGTTGCATCTCGCCAATTGCGGTGGAGGCAAAGCCCGCAGACGGAACGCTCGTGGCTGCGGTCGCAAGAGAAATACTCGTACTGGACAACTTCAACGCCACGTCCCGAGAGAACGAAATCCTCAGTCTCTTGATTGATGATTCTCTCTTCTACATCGATCCAGCGACGCAGCAGCCGACTCCCTTGCTGGCAAAGAGCTACCGATATCTCGAGCCGACCGTTCTGGAAGTCACCTTGCGGGAGGACGTCCAGTTCCATGACGGAAGCAAGGTGACAGCGGACGACGTGGTTTATACGTTCCAGTCCATCATCAATCCGAAAAGCACCGCGAAGAAAGGGGATCAGTTTACGCGGTGGCTTGCGAAAGTCGAGAAGGGTGAAGCGCCTGGTACGGTGGTGTTCCGCATGAAGGGTGCCAATCCCTTGGTGCTGCATTTCCTCGCAACAACAGGTCGTGTTGTCAAGAAGGGCACTTATGACAAGGCGGGGACGCCGAGCGGCCTGGATGTCGAGGCGCAGTCCCGAAAAATGGTAGGGACTGGGCCCTATAAGGTCATGTCGTTCCTGCCAGGCCGGGAGATTGTGCTGGAAAGATTTGCCGGTTATCGGAAGGACTCCCCTAAAGGCACGCCGGAAATCCCTCGCATCCGCATCAAGGTGATTCCAGACTATGCAACCCAGGTAGCCGAGGTGATTTCCGGTGGTGTTCATTGGACATACAACATTCCCACGGACATTGCCGATGAGGTGGCAAGTACGAAGCAAGCCGTCTTTGTGGCATCGCCGTCCATGCGCATCGGGTTCATCGTGATGGACGCGGCAGGGCGCACTGGAAAGGACAATCCTTTTACCAAGCTGAAGGTACGGCAGGCTCTCAACTACGCAGTGGATCGGGATGCGCTCACCAAGCAACTCATTCGCGGACGTTCAGCGCCCGCCTATACCCCATGCCTGCCGATACAATTTGGCTGCGCCCAGGATGTCACCAAGTACAACTACAACATCGAAAAGGCTAAGCAACTTCTCGCCGAGGCAGGCTATCCGAATGGCGTCCAGTTCGATCTCTGGGCATCGCGTGAGAAGGAAACGCTGGAAGCCGTCGTCGCTATGTGGCGAAGGGCTGGAATCAATGCCAATCTGCGCGTTGCAAAGTCTCCCGCTGTGGTCAAGGCGCGCGACGAAAACCAGATCTCAGCGTACTTCGAGAACAACGGCTCCTTGGGCGTCGCGGACGCCGGGGCGCTCTTGCCCAATTTGTTCGGCAAGGGTTCGCCCAGTGACTTCCATCACGACCAACGACTGTACTCGACTCTCGAACAGTTCCTATCCACCACGGATGTCCCCGCGCGTAAGGCGCTCGGGCGGGAGGCGGTGAGCCGCATTCAGGACCAGGCGTACTGGGTGCCTCTCTTTGAATTTACCCAGAACTTCGTTCTGGCGCCGGATCTGAACTTCCCTCAGGCCGCCGATGGCATGCCACGTCTCTATCTGGCCAAGTGGAAGGCTGCGAAGTGAACGAACTAGGAAAACGACATCGTGATTAGATTCGTCACCCAGAAGATCCTATTGGCAATCGCCGTGGCCCTGACGGCGTCCATTGTCACCTTTGCGCTGCTCAACTTTGCCGTGGACCCGGCGGCGGCCATTGTGGGGGATACCGATGATCCGGCCCTGATCGCGCAAGTTCGCTCAGACCTCGGGTTGGACAGACCGGCGTCGGAGCGGTATGTGACATGGGTGGGCGGGCTGCTGAAAGGTGACCTGGGCGTCAGCTACGTGATGAAGCAGCCGGTCATGGAAATCATCCTAGAGCATGCACCGGTCACCATCCGGCTGGCGCTGAGCGGAATGCTGGTCACCCTCCTGATTGGCCTGCCTCTCGGAATCGCTGCTGCGCTGCGGCCAGGCAGCTGGATTGACCGCACCGCGCTTTCAGTCGCAGCCGCGATCCAGGCCGCCCCAAATTTCTGGGTAGGACTGCTGTTCATCCTGTTCTTTGCCGTTCACCTCGGATTGCTTCCGGTATCCGGCGACGACTCGTGGCAGAGCTACATCATGCCGGCGGTGATTCTCGGTAAAGGTGCGGTGCCGAATGTCATGCGGCTGACCAGGTCGGGGCTGATGGAAGTGCTTTCGGCCGACTTTATCCGGACCGCAAGAGCAAAAGGGTTCTTCGGCTGGAGCCTCCTGCGTCGCCACGCATTGCGTAATGCGATCCTGCCGGTAGTGAGCGTGCTGGCCATCGAACTCGGAAACAAGCTGGGCGGGTCGGTCGTTACCGAGGTCGTTTTCGCCATGAATGGATTGGGCCGGTTGGCGCTGAACTCGGTGCTCACCGGCGACATCCCCACATTACAGATGCTGGTGCTTGTCTTTGCGGTGATGTTCGTGCTGATGACCTTTCTCTCAGACGTCCTCAACGCCTGGCTTGACCCACGAATTAGGCTCGCATGAGATGACCGAAATCTCTCTGACTACGGCAGCGAAGGCTCCAGCGAATCCAGAGAATCGCGAGAGCCTGCCAACACGAATCTTTCATAACCGAAGCGTGCGCATCGGTGGTGGCGTTGTACTTGCCTACATCATGGTTGCGCTTTTCGGGCCGCTCGTCTGGACGACGGACCCCTATGCGCAGGACCTGATGATGCGCCTACGCCCGCCGGCGTGGGATGCCAGGGGCGCGCTCCAACATCCGCTCGGCACGGACCAGTTGGGTAGGGACGTTCTGGCACGTCTTCTCGAGGGGGCGAGGGTGTCGCTCACCATTGGCTTCTGCGCGGCATCCATCGGCGCCGTGATCGGCATCACGTTGGGTTCGATTGCCGGATACTTCGGTCGCCTGGTTGATCACGCCGTCATGTTTGGGCTGACATGCAAGCTTGCGCTACCCAGCTTGCTGCTGGCAATGACCCTGATTTATTTCATCCAGCCGTCGCTTACGACTGTCGTTTGTGTCATCGGGCTGATGCACTGGACGCTCTACTTGGTCGTAACACGTAGCGCAGCGCAGCGGATTCGGGAACTGGACTATGTCAAGGCGTCGAAGCTGGCCGGCGCCAGCGCGCGCCAGATCATCGTCTGGGACATCTTGCCTAACCTGGCTGGCTCGCTGCTGGTCGTATTTACCGCGGAGGTGGCGGTTTCAATCCTGGCCGAAGCATCACTCTCGTTCCTCGGCGTCGGTGTGCCCTCGCCCATCCCTTCCTGGGGGCTGATGATTTCGGAAGGCAAGGCTGTGATGTTCCTTAACCCATGGATTGTCTTGCTGCCAGGCGTATCTCTCTTCCTTCTCGTGATAGGCGTGAACCTGCTCGGCGACGGCTTGCGCGATGTTATCCAGCCACAGACTCGGGATTGAACACCATGCTCCTTGAAGTAAAGAACCTCAGCATCAAGCTGCCGCTTGAGAACGGTCTCACACTGCATGCTGTTCGTAACGTTAACTTCAAAATCGACAAGGGAGAATGCCTCGGGGTAGTCGGTGAGTCAGGTTCCGGCAAGTCCCTCACCGCACTTTCGATCCCGCGACTGCTGCCACGGCGCGCACAGTGCTCGGCCGACACGCTGCGCGTCAATGGCCTCGACCTGACCAGCATGTCCGAGTGCGACCTGGCGAGCATGGTGCGAGGGACTCAAGTGGGTTACATCTTCCAGGAGCCAATGACAGCGTTGAACCCCGTCTATAGCATCGGCCGGCAGTTGACGGAGACAATGCGGTGCCATCAGGCGGTGACCAGCGACCAGGCCCACAGGCGCGCGATCGAGCTTCTGGAAAGGGTCGGCATTGCCTCGCCGGCTAAGCGCATGACGTCGTTTCCGCACGAGTTCTCCGGGGGGCAGCGCCAGCGCATCATGATCGCCATGGCGCTGATGAATCGCCCGCAGCTGCTCATTGCCGACGAGCCCACCACGGCGCTTGATGTCACGGTCCAGAAGCAGATTCTGGACTTGCTGGATGACCTGCGCCGGGAGCTCGGCATGGGATTGCTGCTGATCTCCCATAATTTGGGGGCGGTCGCATCCGTCGCCGACAATGTCGCGGTCATGTACGCCGGAGAGATTGTAGAGTCCGCACCGACAAGCACACTCTTCGGCGCTTCGCGGCATCCCTATACGCAGGGCCTGCTGCAATCGATTCCGGACTTGGGGAAGCATGAGGCTGGCACCCTGCTTCCTACGCTGCCCGGCACCGTCCAGTCTTTCTATTCGCAGCCAGGGAGCTGTGTTTTCGAGCGGCGGTGCAAGTACGCGTTTGCCAGATGCGCCCTCGAAGCGCCAAAGTTCCGCGCCTACGACGAGAAGCATGCTGGCGCCTGTCATCTTGTCATTGCGCCGCAGCCGGAAGTGGTTGAAACACCCAAGGCTATGCTTAGACGGCCCGCGGGAGATGCCCTGCTGGAGGCGAAAGGCGTCTCCATGACGTACTCGGTCCGCGGTGGCCTGTTCAAGCCGCGTCTTCCGCTCAAGGCGGTGGTTGACGTGTCCTTGCGTCTCAAGAAGGGCCGGACACTGGCCATCGTGGGAGAGTCGGGATGCGGCAAGTCCACGCTTGCTCGAATGCTTCTTGGATTGGAACAGCCGGTTTCAGGCGAGGTGTTTCTCGATGGACGTGATATTGGAGCGTATGAACCGGCGCAGCGGGCGGCGCTTGTGCAGACCGTATTTCAGGACCCGTACTCATCGCTCAATCCGAGTCGCAGGGTGAGCGAGATTGTAAGACGGCCGCTTGACCTGTCTGCGGCGATGCCCGCAGCGCAGCGTGACGCGCATGTGGCCAGCTTGCTCGAGAAAGTCGGTCTGCCAACACGGCTACACCATGCTTCACCCGGTCAGCTTTCCGGCGGCCAGCGCCAACGCGTGGCAATCGCACGTGCCCTCGCAACCAACCCGGCTCTGATTGTCTGCGACGAGCCGACATCGGCCCTGGATGTCTCGGTTCAAGCGCAGATCCTGAACCTTTTGCTGCAACTCCGAAAAGAGTTTTTGCTGACGCTGGTGTTCATCAGCCATGATCTCGCTGTTGTGGGTCACATGGCAGACGAGATTGCGGTGATGTACCTGGGCGAGGTCGTCGAATACGGTCTCGCTGAGCAGATCCTGAGGAATCCGGTCCACCCGTATACCAAAGCGCTGCTCGCAAGCACGCCGACCCTGGAGCGACGGAAACAGGATGAATCGAATCGGATCTTGCCGGGCGTCGCGAACCCAATGCAAAGGCCGCAAGGCTGCTGCTTCTCCTCCCGGTGCCCATACCGGTCGGACGTTTGCAGTGAACGACCGGTGTTGAGCGAGTATGACGGCGGGCGTTCCGTCCGGTGCCATGTTGCGAACTCGCTGGTGGAGACCGGTGCCACGGCGAAGAGGGAGATCGGTTCACGCAATGGCATGAAGACGGAGCCCATGGCCATGCGAGCATGAGAGTTCTTCGCCAGCCGCGGGTCGCTGCTTATTACCTGGTTCATACCTGGGCGCAGATTGGGACATGGGTCCAACAGGTGGTCGTGGGATGGTTCGCTTGGGAGCAGACCCATTCGGAAGTGCTGCTCGGCTTTCTGGTCTTCGTTCAGTTCGCGCCGTCGTTCGTCATATCCCCGCTCGCGGGAATACTGGCCGATCGGGGCAAGGTGATGCAGGTTGTCGTCATTTCTGACGCGATCTGTGGTCTGACGTCCCTGGGCATGGCAGCGCTTGCTTTCACTGGAAACCTGACGACCCTTGGGTTGATTGGGTGCGCGCTGCTCGTGGGGATATGCGGGAGCTTTTCGCAACCAGCCCGCCAGGTACTGCTCACCAGGCTCGTGAAGAAGGGCGAAATCGCCAGTGCTGTATCGGTGAACTCCGTGTCGATGAATATCGCGCGATCGGTTGGCCCGCTTGGCGCGGCATATTTGATAACGAACGATCTCTCCTATTTTGCGTTTGCGTTGAGTGGCGTCGCCGCACTTGCGGATGCCATGTTTGTGCGAGCGTTCTTCCGCAAGGGCGCGGGGACGGTGCCGATGGCGCCGTTGCGGCGGGAATCTCTCATCGTTACGCTGAAGGGCGCGTTCACCGTGGTCCTTGACGACCCGTCCATGCGTTTGGTTTTCCTGGTCTACCTCGCCTACGCGATGCTCGGTCGTCCCGTTATCGACATGCTGCCAGCAATCGTCGACAGTATTCTGCGACAGGATGCAAGGGTGCTCGGCAATATCAACGCATTGTTCGGCGTTCTTGCTATTGCGGCGGGCCTCTTGCTATCACTTGTCAGTCATGCTCCGGCGTTGCTGAAGGTTCTGGTGGCTTCGCTTGTCTTCCTTGCCTCTGGCACGGCAATGCTTTCGCTGTCGTCCTCGGAGCTGGGCGGTTATTTCGCCATCGGCATTTTTGCCCTCGGCCAGGCGGCTGTGAACATCTGCTCAAGTGCCTTCGCTCAGATGCAGGCCGTTGAGACGCACAAGGGAAGGGTGGTCGCGCTCCATGTCATGACGTTCCGAGCCGGCGCTGCCGTGGGCGGCTTGCTCGTCGGATATGTGGCCGGGCTGATGGGCCTGGCGAACGTCATGATAGCCATTTCAGCCTGCCTTTGCGTCGTGTTCGCATGTGCCATTGGGAGTGCCACGCGATTCCGCGGTTGATGTTCTTCCACTGGTCGGGTTCAGGTCAGTGCCTCTGCATGCAAGCTTGCTTATCGCGTATCGCGAATCCGGAGACAGTATGGAAATCGAATTGAAGGCGGGTCCCTTTTCATTTCTGGCAAGGCTTGAGCAGGACATCTCGCCAGCAGCATGTGGCTGGCTGATGGAAAGGCTGCCGGCTCATTGGGAGTTCCTGCAGGGGCGCTGGAGCGGCCATGCCGTTTTTGCCAGGCTGAACGGAACCGCAAGGCATATCGGCCAGGGTGGCATATCACGGCCAGAAGCAGGCCAGATTCTGCTTTGCGCAGGGGATGATCGTGAAGGCGGAGAGCTTTTGATTCCTTACGGGCCCACGCGCTTTGCCTGCCCCAGCGGCGAACTGTTTGGCCACCACGTGCTTACGGTGACGACGGGGCAAGAGCGGCTTGCCGATCTCGGCACACTCATTCATGAGCGAGGAAGCCTTTCCATTTCGTACCGGCGCTGTTCTACGCCCTGGCGCTAGCGCCGTCAGGTATCGCTGCATGCCAGCTCTGAGCGGGGTGCGGCAGATTCAACCAGTCTGTATTGCAGACTTTCCACGGAGGCAGATGATGGCAGGCGGCAGCAATGACAGAACCATGATTCGACAGCGTTCGGAACCTTCGGAAGCGTTTCTTCGCAGTGAACGGGCGTACGTGGACTTGGCGGACGAGCGTTTGGGCGCGACAGTCGTAGCGGCGTCTGACGAGTGGTATGCGCCGGCATCGCGCATGCTTAACCCGAAAGCGGCGAACTACTACTACCATGATGACGAAGGAATGCGCTGGGTAGACGGGTGGGAGACTTCTCGTCGACGCAAGGCAGGCAATGAATGGTGTGTCATCAAACTTGGCCGGCCAGGCCAGATCACTGCGGTAGGCTTCGACACCAGCTTCTATACCGGCAACTATCCGCTGGCCGCGTCGGTGCAAGCCTGCGCCGTTTCGGCGGATGAGGATATCGCTGATGCCGAATGGACCGAGCTAGTGCCCGCTACCGAGCTTGCAGGCGACAGCCAGCAACTGGTTCCCATCAACGCGAACCGGCTCTTCACGCATGTTCGGCTGAACATTTTTCCGGACGGCGGGATGGCTCGCTTTCGTGTCTTCGGACTGGTCCAGTTGCCGCAGTCGTTCAGCTCCGCTGGCCAGCGCGATCTGGCGGCACTGGAGAACGGCGCCCGCATTGTCGGCTGCAGCGATACGCACTTCGGCGCAGTACGGGCCATGATTGCCCCCGGTCCCTCAGTGGAGTGGGGCAAGGGCTGGGAAACCAGGCGTCTCAGGAAACCGGGTCATGACTGGGCTGTGATTGCGTTGGCAGCGCCGGGGACTCTGGAGCGCGTCCTGGTCGATACGACCTACTACACGGGCAACTTTCCAGCCGCCTTTTCGTTGCAAGGCGCATGCCTTGAGCATGCTGCCGATGAAGTTGTCCTGAACCAGGCGATGTACTGGCCGGAACTGGTGGGGCGCAGCGATCTGAAGGGTGGATGCCAGAACACCGTCGAGCTCGGCGCGGCGCATCGGGATACGCTCGTCACCCATGTCCGACTGAATATCTACCCCGACGGCGGCGTGACAAGACTCCGGCTCCTGGGTGCGCCTAGACTGAAGGCGCGCTAACCGCTGCCATTTCGGAACCCCGCTTCGCCAGGCCTGGCGAAGCGGGCACCCCTAGTCATGCTTGCCGCGGAGGAGGGTGGCCGGCCATCGTCCCATCCTTTATGAGGACTTCATCTTCCCAGGGCAGGCTGTACTGCCCCGCGACCAGGTCTTGCATATACGTATGCGGGCAGTCGTTCGCGCCGCCACGAACCGCTCCCGTTCTCCGTCTGATTCAGCCCGCCCAGTCCGTTCATCAATCTCTCCTCTGCAGTTGTAAGTGGCTTGACTCTGTCAGCCCGTGTGGGTATCGTATCATACTGGTATGACCAGTATGATAACAACGACGGAGGAGACGTGAGACGTGGACTAATAGGCGGCGCCCTCTCGGCATTGGCCGCGAGCGCCGCAGCACAGGGCAGCGTGACACTCTACGGCGTAGCCGACGCCGCGGTTGACTACGTAAGTGCCAAGGGCGCGGCCGCAGGCTCGGCGGCTGACAAGCCGGGGCTCACCCGGCTGAGTTCGCAAGGATCGTACTGGGGTATCCGTGGTTCGGAAGACCTGGGCGGTGGTCTGGATGCCATCTTCCAGCTGGAAGGCAACTTTTCGATTGATTCTGGCGCGTCCAGCACGCCCTTCTTTAATCGGGATACGTTCGTAGGATTGCGGCATCGACCGGTGGGGGCTCTCACACTGGGTGTGAACACCACCAGCGTTCGTGCGCTGGGCAACGCCCTTGATCTTACGCCGGGTGCCAATACAGGCATCGGCGCGTTGCAGTCATTGGTCTCGAGCATGAACGGAATTTCAACCGACCACGACTCACGGCTGCAAAACTCCGTGCGCTACCGATCCGCCTCCTTCTATGGGGTCGAGATAGGCGCGCAGTATGGCTTTGGAGAGGCACGCGCCGAGGGAACTGGCCGTAACGACTACGTCATTGGTGCTGGGCTTGCTTACTCAATCGGTCCCCTCTACGTCGCTTACGCATACGAAGACCGGCACGACAAGAACAGGACCGGGCTGGCACAGGCCAATGGCCACGACAAAAAGCATCGCGTCGGCGTGAAGTACCAGATGACTGAGCAGTGGCTCATCGGCGCGCTGTATGACCGGTCGGCCAGCGATGGCCAGTTCTCCAATGGTGATGGCCGCCTGCGCCGGGATGCCTGGGCTCTTGTTACCGAGTATGACTGGGGTGTCCACGAAATCTATGCCATGTATGCACGTGCAAGCGACATCAGTTGCCAGGGGTCCACTGCAGGCAATGGAGTCAATTGTGGTTCGAGTGGCCAGACAGGAGCACAGCTGTGGACCTTCGGCTACAACTACAACCTGAGCAAGCGAACAATGATTCGCACAACGATTTCGAAGATCTTCAATCAGGCGGCGGCCAAGTACGACTTTTCCAACGGCCGTACCGGAGCGGCCGCTGGTGCCGACCCATTCGGCGTTTCGGTTGGACTGCGCCATCGCTTCTAACCCTCAAGCACCGCGCCCTGGTGCTTCCCCTCATCTGCTAAGGAGTTCGAAAAATGACGAAGCGACAAATTCAGCCCCCCGGTGTATTCGCTCACCATCGTGCGGCCGTAACAACCCACTATGCGGTGATGCCGCCCGAGGGCATTCTGGAAAGCCGCATTCCTGGCATCGAAAAAACCACCATCAGCGTCCAGGCTACGCCTGGGCTGGGTGCGAAGTTTGCTCAGTTACTGCTGCAAATCCAGGGTGGCGGTGGAATGACGGCTTTGCGTAACGACGGTATGCAGGCCTTCTTTTACGTTGTCTCCGGCAATGTGTCCCTGGAACTGGAAGGCAAGACGCACGAACTGAAAGCGGGCAGCTTTGCCTATGCACCTGCAGGAACTGGCGTGCGCGTGTACAACCCCGGCGCGGACGAAGCGCGCGTCGTATGGATTAAAAAACCCTACGAGCGCCTTGACGGTGTGGAAGCACCGGCTGCCCTGGTCTCACACGAGCAAGATGTCGAGAAGGTGAACAAGCACACCAAGGGTCGCACTTGGCAGCATCTATTGCCCGATGAGAATCCTGCGTTCGACTTTGCCATCAACATCCTGAGTTTCGAGCCTGGCAACTACTTTCCCATGGTGGAAACGCATGTCATGGAACATGGTCTCTATATGCTCGAAGGGCAGGGGATGTACCTGCTGCAGAACGACTGGCACGAGTGCTGGGCCGAGGACTTCATCTACATGGCACCATTCTGTCCGCAGTTCTTCTATGCGACGGGTTGGTCCAAGGCGACGTATCTGCTTTATAAGAACGTGAATCGCGATTTCACCTTCTAACACATACCGCGGCCGTTGGGCGGGTAACGTCCCGCCTACGGCACGCGGTTGTGCATCAAGGCAGCTGATGGACGTGATCAGGCAGTTCTACCTGGACCCGCTTTGCGCTGCGCAGGACGTGGTTTCGCATGGCCATTTGGGCCAGGCTCGGATTGCGCGTTGCCAGGGCTTCCACGATTTCCCTGTGTTCCTTGACCCGGCTGCTAAGGAACGCCGTGTCGGAGAGACGCGGGGCGCCCATTTCTTCCTCCGAGAAGATCGGGGCGAGCAGTGCGCGAATCAGTCGATTGCCGCAGCAAGCTGCTATTAGCGAGTGAAATTCAAAATCCAGCTGATTCAAATGAGTGACGTCGTGATTCTTTACCGTTATCTCCATTTGCCCCAGCAGCTTTCGTAGCGTTGCAATATCGTCATCTGTGATATGGATGGCTGCCAGCGCGGCGGCCCAACCCTCCATCAAGAGACGTGCTTCGTAAAGCTCGCTCGGCGTATGGTCGATTTGATGAACTTCGGAATTTCTCCCGACCGCAGCTTGCTGCTCGAGCGATGCAACAAACACGCCTCTGCCGGGCTCTACACGCACCAATCCCATCCCCTCCAAGGACGAGATCGCCTCGCGCAATGAAGAGCGGCTTACGCCGAGCAGCTCCGCTAACTCGCGCTGAGACGGGATCTGGCTGTCCGCCGCCCATTCGCCGCTGTAGATCAATGTCTGCATTCGCTCCAAGGCGTGCTGGGTGACTGGCGTGCGCAATGCGACAGGTGGCCGCCGTCCAGTTGGTGCAGGTGAAGTCAGCGGTGCTTTGGATGCCAAGGCAGCGGAAGTCGCTTTCATAGTCTGTGCAGATGACACTTCATACTGGTCTGATAATTTTCACATTAAACACTTGACCCTGCATTCTTGCAAGCCTACAGTTACGACTGGTCATACCAGTATGGCCGCGAAGACAGCGCGCCACGTTATAAGCATAAAGGAGACCTATGCGCATCACTCTTAACCTAGAACCATTGACCAAGGTGGCCTTTGCGCCCTTCGGAGATGTCATTGAGGCCTCGGCCGGCGCTTTCCACCATATCAACGAAGGGATGGTCGAACGCTACCACGACCTCGCTGTTGTCGATGCACTGGCTCTTGGAGGGAAGGCCGGCATAAGCATCATGCGTGCGAGACCGTATGTGTTGCCATTGGAAGTGGTGTTCCTCGAGCGTCACCCCTTGTCGAGCCAAGCTTTCATTCCCATGAAGCCGACCAGCTTTATCGTAGTGGTCGCTCCCCGCGGTGCCTCGGTGGAGGCAGGCGACATCCGCGCCTTCATCGCCAAGCCCGGACAGGGAATCAACTACGCCCCGGGCGTATGGCATCACGTGCTGCTGCCAACCGAAGCGTGTGACTTCGTTGTGGTTGACCGGATCGGCTCCGGTCCAAACTGCGACAAGTTTGTGCTTTCAGAGGACGTGCGACCCGTCATTCCCGCGTTCGGGCAGGGAATGGATCATGCAATCTTCGATTGCAGCGCCGCAGAGAAGTAAGGAACAGCAGCGAAGACCGTCGGAATCAACGACGGCTTCAAGGCGGATGGTGGAGATAAATTGTGTTTAAGCAACTAAAGAAGTTACATATCCAGGTTCTCTTGGGATTTGCAGTTGGCGCGCTTATTGGCATCGTGTACCCATCCTTCGGGGTACAACTGCTACCGCTGGCAGAAGGCTTCATCAAGCTCATCAAGATGATGCTTGCGCCCATTGTGTTCTGTTTTGTCGTAACCGGGATTCTGCACGCAGGGGATCTAAAGACCGCGGGACGTGTAGCGCTCAAGACAATTATCTATTTTGAAATTGTCACAACAATTGCGCTACTGATTGGGGTTTTCATCACGTACGTTTTGAAACCTGGCGTGGGTATGAATATCGACGTGTCCACTTTGGATCCGAAGTCGATACAAACCTTCGTTGAGAATGCCTCTCACGTTTCGGACGTAAAGAGCTTTCTGCTGAACATCATTCCCTCCACTTTCCTTTCGGCTTTTGCGAAGGGCGACATTCTGCAGGTGCTTTTGATTGCAGTCCTGTTCGGCTGCGCGCTTCAGGTCGCCGGTGAAAAAGGAAGGATGGTTGGTCAACTGATGGACAGCCTCTCCGAAGTCCTTTTTCGTGTCGTTGGCTTCATTGTTCGTCTGTCGCCGCTTGGCGTTGCAGGGGCGATGGCATTCACGGTAGGAAAATTCGGCTTCACGACGATTCAACAGCTCGGTCAGCTAGTCCTGACGTACTATGCAGCGTGCGCACTCTTCCTCTTCCTGGTCTTGGGCCTGGTGATGCGCCTTTCCGGCCTCAGCTTGTTCAAGTTCATCGCATACCTGAAGAGCGAAGTGCTCATTGCCCTGGGCTCCAGTTCGTCCGATGCTGTGATGCCGCTTGTGATGGCAAAGCTTCGCCACCTCGGCGTGAAGGAAACGACGGTTGGACTCGTTATTCCAACGGGATATTCGTTTAACCTCGACGGTTTTTCGATTTGGCTGACGTGCGCCGTTATTTTCATCGCGCAGGCGACCAACACGCCGTTGGAAGGCGGCACCCTGGCTCTGATTCTTCTTGTTTCCCTGTTGACGTCCAAGGGCGCGCATGGAATCCCAGGGTCAGCGACCGTCGTGCTCGCAGCAACGTTGACTGCCATCCCTGCAATCCCCGTACTGGGCGTGGCGCTGATCTTGTCGGTGGACAAGCTAATGGGCTTCTTCCGGGTGGCACTTAACCTGATCGGCAACTGCGTAGGGGCAGTAGCCATTGCTGCATGGGAAGGCCACCTCGACCTTTCGAAAGCACGCAAGGTCTTGGAAGGGGATGACGCATTCGTAAGCGAGAACAACGAAGAGATGCCAGTCTTAAGGAACATCTCCTGAAGGAAGGAAACGGTGGGAAATGTTAGCGGCATGTACTTGTGCTGATCCCACTTCCTATCCTTGCCAGGGGTAAGGTAAGGAAGGCAAGTAAGGCGGCGCAGGCGCCGTTTTGCACGAGCAGCATGATTTAAGGCGGCATATGACGCGATTCTTCTGCGGTGTCTCCGCAACTTGATAGCCGTTCCTCGGGACGGCTTTTTTTCACGCGAGCCGATCGCTTGATTGTTCGCCGCATCATATTTAATAAAAATATCTGACGTAATGCGAAATCACGACCGCGTGAAGCAGACATAAAGGAGTAGCGATTTTGAAGAACCTTAGTTCCCTGCGTGCCACCTCCCTCTGGTGCTTGCGAAAGGTTGCCGTCGCTGTGGCCGCCGCAATAGTTTCGCTTCCTTCGTTTGCATATCCAACAAAGGCAATCACCGTCATCGTGCCGCAGGCCCCCGGAGGGGCAAACGATGCGGTGGCGAGGCTGGTTCTGCAAAATCTCTCGGAGCGGATCGGACAGTCGATCATTGTTGACAACCGGCCTGGCGCGGGTGGCAACATCGGCATCCAGGCAGCTGCGAAAAGCCCCAAAGACGGGTATACGCTGCTCTTGACGGTGGGAAGTTCGCTCACCATCAATCCGGCCATCTACAAAAATATTCCATTCGACCCCAACAAAGACTTCGAACCGATTGCGCTTGTTGCCACAGCGCCTTATGTCTTGGTGGTGAACCCATCGTTGCCGGTATCGTCCGTCAAGGACCTAATTACGATGGCGAAGCAAAAGCCCTCCCAGCTCGATTATGCGTCTGGGGGGAATGGCACACCCAACCACCTGTTCGCGGAGATGTTTAACCTCAAGGCGGGGGTCAAACTGAACCACGTCCCCTACAAGGGCGCGGCGGCGGCCGCCACCGACGTAGTTAGTGGCCGCGTCCCTGTAACGTTCGGGAGTTTGCCTGGCGTGATGCAATTTGTTAAGGCCGGGAAGCTGAAAGCCTTGGCGGTCGCAACGGAGAAGCGATCACCGCTCTTGCCAAACGTGCCGGCAATTGGCGAGACAGTGCCCGGTTATGCTGCAACGTCCTGGTATGCCCTGTTTGCACCTGCAGGAACCCCGAAGGAGGTGGTCGCAAAGCTGCAGGTGGAAACAAACAATGTGCTGAGGTCGAAAGAGGTCCAGGAAAAGCTTGCGTTGCAAGGTGCTGAAGCGGCAGGAGGTACGCCAGAACAGCTTGCTGAGCTGGTCAACCGAGAGCTGGTTCAATGGGCGAAGGTCGTCAAGCAATCGGGGGCATCCTTGGATTGATAGAGTCAAAGTCGGGCTTGGCCTAAGTTGACCGCCGGCCTGTGCCCCTATATCCCCCTCACCTCCCGTGGAGGCGCGAAAGTCGGCAACGCCGGCACTCGCGCGCGTGTTTGGCCCCCCAAATTCGTCTCGCACAAGCGCCGGTCAGGAGTGCCTGGGACAGGTAGCCGCCACAGTAGTAGACGGATCTCCTCTCCTTAGATTGCCAAGCGAGAAAGTCGACCACCTTCCGACAATACCCTGGGTAGAAAACCGGCAGTTTGTATGGAATCCACTGGTTGACAATGGTGTGCACCCGGCTATCGAAGCGGGGAATGCGCTGTCTGATCTCCCGCCGGATAAGGGTGTCGAGCGAATCGGAGTGGCCGAGGCGCTGCGCTTCCTCGGCCGCCTCGGGTGTCAGCTGACAGTAGAGTTGCGCGCGCGAACGTCCCGCTTGGGGGGCTGCCGGCAACTGTTGCCGGGTCGCAATGCGAGTCGTTGACTGGCGGCCCGAGAACTCCAGCTCGCCGGGAATATCGCCATCCAGCGCGTAGTGGACGACCCCCAGCTTGTTATATCGCACTGCATCGAGAATTGAGCGCTCCGAGTCCAGTGGCTCGGCAACACGAATCTCGTGGCCCTGGCCCTTGTAGCGCATCCAGGGCATGCGATGTTCAGTCATTGATTGCGACGAGGCAGCGCTGGAAACCAGCTGCCGGAGGTCCGCGATGAGCCCATAGGCAATGGCATTGGCCGCATCGGCGTCAAACTGCGCCGTACCAAGCAGCACGCGGCGGGTGGCTTCGAATGAGACCGGCGCCCGCAGAAAGCCCAAAGCGGAGCCCACGCCCGCGCCCACCGGGACGATCACGTGGTGCAGGCCGAGTTTGGCGGCGAGGCGGGCGCCATGGAGCGGGGCCATGCCGCCAATAGCGATGAGCGTCCGGCCATCGAGGCCCTTGCCGACCTCCACGGCGTGCTCGCGTACCGCGCTGGCCATGTTGTAGAAAAGCCCGAGCCGCTCGTGCCACGTTGCCTGCGGCTGACGGTCCGCGAGCGCCTGGCGGCAGACGGCAAGGTTCTGCTTCCGCTGGATGAGGAGGGCATGCGGGAACTGTTGCCGACGCTTGATGATGACTGCGTTGGTCGCCAAGGTCGTGCCGTGCACGAGCGTTTTGACGTCAGCCGGTTGAAGGCCCGCTGCTGCCAGTATTTGGCGGGTACCTTCCACCACCGCAACTTCTGGTGCGTGGGGGTTGTCAGTACCTTCACGAAATGGTGACGCACGGCACCATCGTGAAGAACTTCGATTGCGAAATCGGTGAACGTACCGCCAATGTCGATACCGAGCCTTGCCATTTTCTGAAATACTCCTCGCCCTGACGTACGGAGGTTTTCTCTCGATGGCGACGGGAGATATAGCCTGGGCGTACCGTTACTGGATCAATACGATGCATGGCTGCACATTGTATGAACCGGGGTTTTGCCGCGGGGTATTGAATCGGCGGAAAACTGAGGAATGCGGAACTAACGTTGCCGGGCGTGTCGTATCCGGCATGCCTGCTGCGACCAGCAGGCCGAAGACCATGGCGTCATGATCTAAGCGTGGCCGCAGGGCGCCTCTATGTACGGGGGCTTGCATGAGTGCGGAGCCGCCGGCCGGCCCGGGCCGTTGCCCTGCAAGCCTGCCAACACCGGTTTATGATCGGGCTCTTTCGTTGTCCGGCAGCTTCCCCACAATGCGGAAGCGCCCGAACCAGGAGCCCGTGTGCCCGATCTGTCCGCTTTTCCCATCACCCGCAAATGGCCGGCACGGCATCCCGACCGCATCCAGCTCTATTCGCTGCCCACGCCCAACGGCGTCAAGGTGTCGATCATGCTGGAAGAGGCCGGCCTGCCGTACGAGCCGCACCTGGTGCGCTTCGATACCGAGGATCAGCTGTCGCCGGAATTCCTGTCGCTGAACCCGAACAACAAGATCCCGGCCATCCTCGACCCCCACGGCCCGGGCGACAAGCCGCTGGCGCTGTTCGAGTCGGGCGCGATCCTGCTGTACCTGGCCGACAAGTCCGGCAAGTTGATCCCCGCCGATCCGGCGCGCCGCTACGAGACCATCCAGTGGGTGATGTTCCAGATGGGCGGCATCGGCCCGATGTTCGGCCAGCTGGGCTTCTTCCACAAGTTTGCCGGCAAGGACTACGAGGACAAGCGCCCGCGCGACCGCTACGTGGCGGAGAGCCGGCGCCTGCTCCAGGTGCTGGAGCAGCGCCTGGAAGGCCGCGCCTGGATCATGGGCGACGCGTACACCATCGCCGACATCGCCACCTTGCCGTGGGTGCGCAACCTGGTCGGCTTCTACGAGGCGGGCGACCTGGTCGGCTTCAAGGACTTCGTCAATGTGCGGCGCGTGCTGGATGCGTTCGTGCAACGAGCGGCGGTGGTGAAGGGACTGGATACGCCGCATCGGGGCTGAGCGCGCCGGGGCAGGGCCGCCCCCGGGGTCGGGCATCGTCCTGCATGGTGGCTTCCGCGGCGCCTACAGAGCGCCGGTCGCGCTACGTCCTATAGTCCAGGCACAGGCGCGCGGCCTTGCGTGGCCTGAGGAGCCCGGACCATGCCGATGCCCACCCCCTTGCGCCTGTTGCGCACCGCCATGCTGGCGGGCGCCGTGCCCGTGATCGCCACGCTCGCCGCCTGCGGCGAATCCGCCAAGCTGCCGTCCGAGGCCGGCTTCGGACCCACGCCGCAGCTGCCGCCGCCGCACGAGACCGCCATTCCCACCGTCAAGATCGCTCCGGCCATCGGCTGGGCCTCGGGCCAGCGTCCGATGCCGGCCGAAGGCATGGCGGTGACGGCCTTTGCCGACCAGCTGGACCATCCGCGCTGGGTCTATGTGCTGCCCAACGGCGACGTGCTGGTGGCCGAGAGCAATGCCCCGCCCAAGCCTGACGACGGCAAGGGCATCAAGGGCTGGATCATGAAGATGGTGATGAAGCGCGCCGGCGCCGGCACGCCCAGCGCCAACCGCATCACGCTGCTGCGCGACAGCAACGGCGACGGCGTCGCCGACCAGCGCTCGGTGTTCCTGAAGGATGTGAATTCGCCCTTCGGCATGGCGCTGGTCGGCAATGACTTCTACGTGGCGGCCACCGACGCGCTGCTGCGCTTCCCCTACCAGCCCGGCCAGACCGAAATCAGCGCCGCGCCGCAGAAGGTGGTCGACCTGCCCGGCGGACCGCTCAACCATCACTGGACCAAGAGCCTGATCGCCAGCCGCGATGGCAGCAAGCTGTATGTGACGGTGGGCTCGAACAGCAACGTGGGCGAGAACGGCATGGACAAGGAAGTCGGCCGCGCCGCGATCTGGGAGGTCGACCGCAGCACCGGCACGCACCGCATCTTCGCCAGCGGCCTGCGCAATCCCAACGGCATGGCGTGGGAGCCGGTCACCGGCATGCTGTGGACCGCCGTCAACGAGCGCGACGAGATCGGCAGCGACCTGGTGCCGGACTACATCACCTCGGTGCGCGACGGCGGCTTCTACGGCTGGCCCTACAGCTACTACGGCCAGCACGTGGACCAGCGCGTGAAGCCGCCGGCACCGGACCTGGTGGCCAGGGCGATCGTGCCCGACTACGCCGTGGGCGCGCACACCGCCGCGCTCGGCCTGGCCGCGGCCAGCGGCAACAGCCTGCCGGCGCGCTTCAGCGAAGGCATGTTCGTCGGCCTGCATGGTTCGTGGAACCGGCGCCCGCTGGCGGGCTACAAGGTGATCTTCGTGCCGTTCAGCCAGGGCCGGCCGCAGGGCGCGCCGTTCGACGTGCTGACCGGGTTTGTCGACGACGACGGCAAGGCGCGCGGGCGCCCGGTGGGCGTGGCGATCGACCAGCGCGGTGGCCTGCTGGTGGCCGACGATGTCGGCAATACCGTCTGGCGGGTCAGCGGCGCCAGATAGTCGGGCCGCGGCGCGGCACGCCGGCGCGGCTAGAATGGCGCGATCCCGCGCTGCCTGCCGGCGCCGACTTCGCTGCCGCCCATGTCGCTCACCGTCTTTGCCGTCGTCCTGCTTGCCGCCTTCCTGCATGCCGCGTGGAATGCCGTGGTCAAGGGCGGCGGCGACAAGCTGCTGTCCACCGTGATGGTGGCGGTCACGGCTGGCCTGATGGCCGCGCTGGCGCTGCCGGCGCTGCCGCAGCCGGCGGCCGCCAGCTGGCCCTTTATCGCCGCGTCGGTGGGCGTGCACGTGGTGTACTTCGCGCTGGTGGCGCGGATCTACCGCAGCGCCGACATGAGCCTGACCTACCCGCTGATGCGCGGCTGCGCGCCCTTGCTGGTGGCGCTGGCCAGCGTGGGCTGGCTGGGCGAGCACCTGTCGTCGCTGGCATGGACCGGCATTGCCGTGATCAGCCTGGGCATCCTGGCCATGGCGGGCGGTGCGCGTGGCGCCCGTGGCGGGCGCGGCAGCCGCGAGGGCGTGTGGCTGGCCCTGCTGAATGCGCTGGTGATCGCCGCCTATACGCTGATCGATGGCACCGGCGTGCGCCGCTCCGGCGCGCCGGTAGCCTATGCCTTCTGGATCTTCGTGCTTACCGCGGTGCCGCTGGCGGCGTGGGCACTGGCGACGCGCCGGCGGCAACTGGCCGGCTACGTGCGCCGCAACCTGGTGTTCGCGCTGGTGGGCGGGGGCGGCACGCTGGCGTCCTACGGGCTGTCGCTGTGGGCAATGACGCGCGCGCCGGTGGCGCCGGTGGCCGCCTTGCGCGAATCTTCGATCCTGTTCGGCGCGCTGATCTCCGCGCTGCTGCTCAAGGAGCACGTCGGCGCCGCGCGCCTCGGCGCGGCCTGCCTGATCGCCGCCGGCGTGGCCACGCTGCGCTTCACCTGAACGGGTGAAGCCCGGTTCCGGGTGCTCGCCCGAGCGCCTGGCCGCTGGTTGAGCGCGGCGCTGTCTATACTTGGCTTGACCGGGTTCTCAGGACGCATCAGTGCTGCGTCCGCACACCAACATCACCAACACACGCCCGCCCGTCTGGACATCGTCGCCGAGGAGTAGGCATGGACCACACCGCAGATTCGTTTCGCGCCTTTGAGCTGGCTGGCTGGGAAGACCCGGAAGTCGTCAGCCGGTACCAGGAGCACCTGTCGCACGTTACCCGGCAATCGGTCGAGGCCCTGCTGGACGCCGCGCATGTCGCCAGCGGGCAGCGCGTGCTCGATGTCGCGTCCGGCTCCGGCTACGTCGCGGCCGGGGCGGTGGAGCGCGGCGCCGAGTCGGTCGGCATCGATTTCGCGCAGGCGCAGGTGCAACTGGCGCGCAAGCTGCATCCCGAGGTCCAGTATCAGCAGGCCGACGCGCAGGCGCTGCCGTTCGACGATGCCAGCTTCGACGCCGTGGTCAACGGCTTTGGCCTGTGCCATATGTCCGACCCGGACGCGGCGCTGGCCGAGGCCTTCCGCGTCCTGCGCCCGGGCGGGCGCATCGCCTTCACGGTATGGGATACGCCCGAGCGCGCGGTCGGCTTCGGCGCGGTCTATGCCGCGATCCGCGCCTATGGCTCGATGGACGTCGATATCCCGGTCGGGCCGAACTTCTTTTTGTTCAGCGATCCTGGCCACTGCCGCAGCGCGTTGCAGCAGGCCGGCTTTGTCATGCCGACCTGCCGCAGCGTGCCGCAGGTCTGGCGCTTCTCCACGCCCGACCAGCTGTTCGACGCGCTTGCCCAGGGCACCGTGCGGGCAGCCGCCACGCTGCGCGCGCAGACCCCCAAGGCGCGCGACGAAATCCGCGCCGTGCTGCGCGGCACCGTTGCCGGGTACATGCGCGGCAGCGGCTTCGAGGTGCCGATGCCGGCGGTGCTGGCGGCGGCGGTCAAGCCCTGAGCCGGCACGGGATTGTCGGGTCTCCACCGACACCGGCGCCGCTAGCGTCGGCCAGACCCCACCACTCTACACCGGGAAAGTGCAGCAATCCCCGCTGTAGCCGGCATTAGTCCGGTGGCACGGTCGTTGCGGAATGGACCGCGAGCGCGGCGCCGCGGCTCGTTGTGCCACCTGCCAGCAATGGCTTCCCGGAGAGTCCCGATGAATACCCGATCCCCATGCCAGAACGGGCAGGCCGCGTCGCGCCCGTCCGCCATCCGACACCGTTCGCGCCAGGCCATGGTGCTGCTGCGTGTGCTGGGCTTATGCCTCAACAGCGTCGCCTGCGCGCAGTCCGAGGCGCCACAGGCCGCCACGGCGCCCGCCGTGCAGGCGGTGACGCCGGAGCGCAAGTTTGCGCCCGGCTACCTGGAGGCCGTTGCCACCGGCTATGACAATGGCCTGGCGTGGCAGGAGCCGGAAGGCATCGCCCCGTTGCGGCCGCCGCGCGAGGCGCGCGGTGTGCTGGCGGCGCAGACCGGCGCGGTGCCGGTCGCCATGCCGGCGGGAGTCCGGCCGCAGCCGGTGCGCTGAAGCTGGACCGGGGGCCGTCAGCGATCAGGAAGTGGTGTGGGATATTGGTGCTGCGCCAGCGTCGCCGGTTTTCCCGTCAGGCGCCCTGGCCCTCGGTCCAGTCTTCGACGCGCAGCCCCGGGTAAGCCGTAAAGTCGCGGACGTTGCGCGTGACCACCGTCAGCCCTTCGGCAATGGCATGGGCCGCAATCAGCTTGTCCAGCGCGTCGGCCTTGCGTTCGCGCGTGGCGGCGCGGACCGGACCATAAGCGCGCGCCGCCGCGGCATTCAGCGGCAGCACCGGCACGCGGCCGACCAGCGCCTGCAAGGCGCGCCGGGCTCGCTGCGGATCGCGCGACACGGTAACGCCGAACTCCAGTTCGGCCAGGCTGATGGCGGACAGCACCACGTCGCCCTCGAAGCACCGGGCAAGGCGTTCGGCAACCCGGGGCGGCTGGTTCTTCATCAGGTAGATGCACATATTGGTGTCGAACATATACCTGGCCATCAGAACCCCTCCCGCTCGGACTGGGCCTGGTCTTCGCGCCCGGGCGCCATGAAGTCGTCCGGGAAGTCGGCGAACACATCGAGCAGGCCGGTCAGGCGCCGTCGCGCGGGCCGGATGCGCAGCTCGTCGCCGATCCGCTCGATTTCAAACTGCATGTCGGTGTCGGGATAGGCCAGTTCCGCGGGTATGCGCACCGCCTGGGAATTACCGTTGCGGAAGATACGGGTGAAGGGCATTGAGAGTTCCATGTACATCCCTGTAGGTACAAAGCATAGCACCATGACAACAGAAGTACATCCTTGTGTGTATGGGCTGATTCTCAATCGGCTACCTTGTCTACAATGCGCCACGTCGTCCCGGATCCTCTGCCACCATGGATATCGAACTCGCCCGCACCTTCCTGCAAGTCGTGCGCGACGGCAGCCTGCTGGCCGCCGCCGACAAGCTGCATGTCACCCAGACCGCCGTCACCGCGCGCATCAAGAGCCTGGAGGCGCAGCTGAACTGCCGCCTGTTCGAGCGCAACAAGGCCGGGGCGCGGCTGACGCCGGACGGGCAGCGTTTCCTCGGCTATGCCAGCCAGCTGGTGCAGACCTGGGAGGCGGCGTGCCGCGAGCTGCCGTTGCCGGCGGGGCTGGCCAGCCTGTTCCGCTATGGCACCGAGATCAGCCTGGGGAATCCGCTGGTGCTGCTGTGGGCGACGCGCCTGCGCCAGCGCATGCCGGCGCAGGCGGTGCGGGCGGAAGTGGGCGAGGGGGCTGAGCTGCAGCGCAGGCTGCAGTCGGGCGCCCTCGACGCCGCGCTGGTGTACCAGCCGGAATACGCGCCCGGCATGCACGTGGAAGCGCTGATGGAAGAGAAGCTGGTGCTGATCCGCTCGACGCAGCGCGACGGCGGCTATGTCTATGTCGACTGGGGCCCCGAGTTCCGCCGCCAGCATGACAGCGCGCTGCCGGAGCATGCGCGCGCGTCGCTGTACTTCAACCTGGGGCCGCTGGCGTTGCAGTACATCTTGCAGTACGGCGGCAGCGGCTATTTCCGTACGCGCGTGGTGCAGAGCTACCTGCACAGCGGGGCCCTGGCGCGCGTCGCCGGCGCGCCGGAGTTTTCGTATCCCGTGTTCCTGGTTTGCGCCGAAGCGCCCGCGGGCCCGGCGCGCGAAGCCGTGGATATCCTGCGCGAGATCGTGCGGGAAGAATCCGATTGGTCGCAGCGCTGGGACTTCCCGCAATAGGGCTCAGGCGTTGCCGCCCGGCAGTCAGATTCGCACCGGCACCAGCTGACCCGAAGGTGCGGGCACGGCCACCAGGCGCCACTGGCGCACGCGCCGCGTCCGGCCGCCGCCACCCCGGCGTGGCGGGCGCGGTTCCAGGCCGGCAAAGCGCCCGTGCAACTGCGCGCGCGCAAACACGGGTTCCGGCACCCGCGTGCCGATCAGCCACGTGACGCTGCCCCCCAACGCCACCAGCGCCAGCGCAAGCCCTATCCAGAGGATGGCTTCCATGTTCCCGCTCCGTCGAATCGTTATCTGTGGTTCCAGTATTGGCACAAAGCATGCCGGGCGGTAAATGAAAGTTATTTGCACTTCATATCAATAAAATTGCACTCAACCGGCTTTTCGCTGCGGGCGGGGCGGTCCGCCGACGGTAAGAAAAATCATCTGTTCCGACGAATCTCCCGGGCGTGGCTCGGCCGACACTGGCCCGGTCAATGTCAAAACCCCCTGGAGACCCCCGATGCAACGCCTGATCTTCGAAGCCGAACACGACGCCTTCCGCGAATCCGCCCGCCGCTTCTACCAGCGCGAGGTCGGCCCGCACGGCGAGCGCTGGCGCGAACAGGGTTGCGTGGACCGCGAGGTGTTCCGCAAGGCCGGCGAGCAGGGCTACCTGCTGATGTGGGCCGACGAGCAATACGGCGGCGCCGGTGTGCAGGACTTCCGCTACGAGCAGATCCTGATCGAGGAAAATGCGCGCCACGGCGACTCCGGCTTCTTCGGCACGCTGCACTCGCGCCTGGTGGCGCCCTACATCGGCCGCATCGGCAATGAAGAGCAGCGCCAGCGCCTGCTGCCCGCGGCCGCGCGCGGCGAGTCGATCTTCGCCGTGGCCATGACCGAGCCGCAGACCGGCTCGGACCTGGCCGGCATCCGCACCCGCGCCGAGGACCATGGCGAGCACTGGGTGCTGAACGGCGCCAAGACCTATATCTCGAACGGCCAGCTGGCCGACGTGGTGGTCGTGGTGGCCCGCACCGACCCGGAGCGCAGCCATGGCCTGACGCTCTTCATCGTCGAACGCGGCATGCCCGGCTTCGAGCGCGGGCGCAAGCTGCGCAAGCTGGGCCTGCACTCGCAGGACACCTCGGAGCTGTTCTTCGACAACGTCAAGGTGCCCAAGGCCAACGTGCTGGGCGAGCCGGGCCAGGCCTTCCGCTACCTGACGCGCCACCTGGCCGAGGAGCGCCTGATCGGCGCCTGCGGCTACATGGCGTCGGCGCAGGTGGCCTTCGACATCACGCTGGACTACGTGCGCGAGCGCAAGGCCTTCGGGCGCGCCATCGGCACGTTCCAGAACTCGCGCTTCAAGCTGGCCGAATTGCGCGCGCAGTTGGATGCGCTGCAGACCTTTGTCGACCAGTGCGTGCTGCAACACAATGCCGGCACGCTGACGGTGGAGACGGCTGCATCGGCCAAGCTGCTGACTTCCGAGCTGCAGGGGCGCATGGTCGACGAGGGCGTGCAGCTGCACGGCGGCGCCGGGTATATGGAGGAGTACCGCATCTGCCGCATGTATGCCGATGCGCGCATCTCGCGCATCTATGCCGGCAGCAGCGAGATCATGAAGGAGATCATCGGCCGCGGCCTGGGGCTGGATGACCGGGTGAAGGCATAAACGCAGTCAGGAAAGTCTGACGGCACGGTCGGCAACGGCCGTGCCGTTTGTCCTTTGTGGCGAATGGTCAGGGTTTTCGCGTACATAAAGGCTTTTGTCAGGTGAATGAAAGCCGTTTGTAAAGCGGTTCGGTTTGAATGCGGGCGGGAGATCGTGTCCGGGTGGCGTAGACAGCATCAGGACAGCGGGCGAGGGCGCACCAAGACAGCCATGCCGCGCAACCGCATCGCGGACGGTGGCGCAGGATGATTTTTTGCGCTGGCTGTGAACCGTTGGGCGGGCACGGTCGTTTAACCGCAGACCGTCTTCGAACCGAGCCTGACTGACCGTGCCTTTTGCCTTATCCCGTATTGCCGCAGGTTCCCTGCTGGTATTGGCGGCCGTAGCGAGCCTGGCTGCCGAACGTCCCACGGATCCGCAAGCTTCCGCAAACGCCGCGGATTCCACCCAAGCCGCACCGGCCAATGGCCCGTGCGCGCCGCCGCCGGCAGGCGCCACGCTGACCCTGGGCCAGGCGCGCCAGGACGCGTTGCGCTGCAACCGCACCATCATCGCCGCGCGCCGTGGCGTGGAAGCCAGCCAGGCCGACGTGCAGATCGCGTCGCAGCGCCCCAATCCCGTGCTCAGCCTGGGCGTGGAGAACATCAATCCACATGCCGGCGTCGGCTCGGGCAACCTGCGCAGCAAGACCGTGGACTCGACGTTGCGCGTGGACCAGCTGATCGAGACGGCCAACAAGGGCAACCTGCGCGTCGATGCCGCGCGCAAGGCCAGCGCCGCCGCCGGCGAAGTGGTGCAAGCCGTGATGGCGCAACAGACCGGCGCGGTGGAGCAGGCCTTCTTCGACGCGCTGGCGAGCCAGGAACGCGTCGCCGTACTGCGCGAAACCCTGGCGCTGTACGAGCGCACCCGCCAGGCCAGCGAGACGCGCCTGCGTGCCGGCGACGTGGCGCGCGCCGACGTGACCAAGCTGCAGCTCGATGCCCTGCGCGCGCAGAGCGATATGCGCCAGGCCATCACCGATCATTACCGCGACAAGGCCATGCTGGCGCAGGCGATGGGCGTGCCCGGCACGCTCGCCGACAACCGGCTGGTGGCCGACTGGCCGGCACTCGATGCCGCCGTGCCGCCGCCGGACGCCGATACGCTGCAGCGCCGCCCCGACGTGACTGCCGCCGAGGCGCGCCTGGCCGCCGCCGCGGCGTCGCGCGACCTGGCGCGAGCCGGTCGCGTGCCCGACGTGACCATCGGCGCGCAGGCCGAGCACTATCCGACCTCGCCAAGCAACAACTATGGCTCCGGCAACAGCTTCGGCGTGTTCCTGTCGATCCCGCTGCCGGTGCGCCACAGCAACGGCGGCGAGGCGCGCCGCGCCGAGGTCGACTACTACGCCGCGCTCGACGACCGCAACCGCGTGATGCTGGAAGCCGGCAACGAGATCGACCGGCTGCGCAGCCAGTTGGAAACCGCGCGCCAGTCGCTGCGGCAGATGCGTGATGAAGTGCTGCCGGCCGCGGAAAGCGTCGCCGGCAACGCCGAGTTTGCCTACAGCAAGGGCGCAAGCGGTGTGCTCGATTTGCTCGATGCGCGCCGCGCGCTGCGCCAGACCCGGCTCGATGCGGTCGGCGCGCAGGGCGAATATGCCAAGGCGCTGTCGGCATACCGCGCCGCGCTGCAGACCTCGACCACCGCGGCGCCGGCACGCACTGCCGCCACGCCCGCGCGTCCCTGAACCGCCGTTCCCGCGATCCCCTTCATGTCTTTCCTGTCACGCATGTCCCGTCGCATGTCATTCCCCAGCGCCGCCTTGCCGGCCCGCATTTCCGCCCTGTTGGCGATGTCGTTGTGCGCGCTCGCGCTGGCCGCTTGCGGCAAGTCCGAAGCCCCCAAGGCCGATGATGATCCCAGGGTCAGCGGCAACACCATCCAGTTCCCCGCCAGCGTGAAGACGCTGCCCGGCATCGCCGGCGAGGCCGCCACCACCGGCGGCGAGCGCATGCTGAGCCTGCCCGGCCGGCTGGTGTGGAACGAAGACAAGACCGTGCGCGTGGCGACGCCGTTTGCCGGGCGCGTGACCGAGGTGCTGGTGCAGCCCGGCGCCACCGTCAAGGCCGGCCAGCCGCTGGCAATGCTGACCTCGCCGGATTTCGGCGTGGCCCAGGCCGATGCGCGCAAGGCCGCCGCGGACAGCGCGGTCGCGGCCAAGGCGCTGGCGCGCCAGCGCGAGCTGTATGGCGCCGGCATCATCGCGCAGAAAGAACTGGAGCAGGCCCAGGCCGATGCCGCGCGGGCCGCGGCGGACCTGCAGCGCACCCGTGCGGCGCTGAGCCAGTACGGCGCGGCCGCGGCCGGACCGGATGGCGTCAACCAGCGCTTCGCGCTGCGCAGTCCGATCGACGGCCTGGTGGTCGAGCGCAACATCAACCTCGGCATGGAGCTGCGCCCCGACCAGCCTCCCGCCGCGCCGCTGTTCCTTGTTACGGACCCGACCACGCTGTGGGCGCAGGTCGACGCTGGCGAGTCCGACCTGAAGCTGTTCAGGCCCGGCGTCGACGTGCAGCTGACCACCGCCGCCTGGCCCGGCGAGACCTTTGCCGGCACCGTGGTCAAGATTGCCGACTATGTCGATCCGACCGCGCGCAGCATCAAGGTGCGGCTGAACGTGCCCAATCCCGAACGCCGCCTGAAGGCGGAGATGTTCGTCACCGCCAGGCTGCCGGCGGCATCGTTCAAGGGCATCGCGGTGCCGTCCAAGGCGGTGTTCCTGGCCGACAACCGCAACTATGTGTTCGTGCGCACTGCGCCCAACACCTTCGAGCGCCGCCAGGTGCGCGTGGGCGTGACGCTGCCCGGCACCACCGAACTGCTCGAGGGCGTGAAGGACGGCGAGACCGTGGTCAGCGAAGGCAACCTCTACCTGCAAGACATCCTGCGCGATGCCACCGCGGTCAACGCGGTGCGCGCGGCGGAAAAACGTTGAGGACGATCGCCACATGATTTCGCGTATCGTCAGCTTTGCCCTGCACCAGAAGCTCTTTGTCTGGCTGGGCCTGATCCTCTTCGTCGGCGGCGGCATCGCCGCGTTCAAGAACCTGCCGATCGAAGCCTTCCCGGATGTGTCGGACATCCAGGTCAACGTCATCACGCTGTACCCGGGCCGCGCCGCCGAAGAGGTGGAGCGCCAGGTCACGATCCCGATCGAGACCGCGCTGGCCGGCACGCCCAACGCGGTGCGGGTGTTCTCGCACACGCAGTTCGGCCTGTCGTTCATGATGGTGACCTTCAACGACAAGGCGACCGACGTGGCCGCGCGCCAGCAGATCCTGGAGCGCCTGCGCAGCGTTGACCTGCCCGACGGCGTTCATCCGGACCTGGCGCCGCTGTCCACTGCGATCGGCGAGATCTACCGCTTCCGCCTGACCGGCAAGGGCTATACGCCGCAGGAACTGCGCACGCTGCAGGACTGGGTGGTCGAGAAAAACCTGCGCCAGGTGCCGGGCGTGGCCGACCTGGTGACCATCGGCGGCACCATCAAGCAGTATGAGGTCAACCCCAACCTCGCGCGCATGCGCGACGCCAAGATCTCGCTGTCGCAGTTGTTCACCGCGCTGCAGCGCGCTAACTCGAATGCCGGCGGCGGCGCGGTCGCGCACGGGCGGCAGCAGTTCCTGCTGCGCTCGCTGGGCAGCTTCCGCACCTCGGCCGATATCGCCAACGTGGTGGTGGCCGAGAACAACGGCACCCCGATCCTGGTCAAGGACATCGCCGAGGTGCGCGTCGGCAGCGCGCCGCCGCAGGGCCTGATGGGGCAGGACGACGAAGAGGATATCGTCTCGGGCATCGTGGTGATGCGCAAGGGCGAGAACCCGTCGCTGGTGCTGGAGGCGCTGAAGCAGAAGATCGACCTGCTGGACGACCAGATCCTGCCCAAGGGCGTGAAGATCGTGCCGTACTACGACCGCTCCACGCTGATCGACAAGACCCTGCATACGGTGTTCGGCAACCTGGTCGAGGGTGCGCTGCTGGTGATGGCAGTGCTGTACCTGTTCCTGGCCAACGTGCGCGCCGCGGCGATCGTGGCGCTGATCATTCCGCTGGCGCTGCTGTCCACCTTCATCGGCCTGACCTGGGTCGGGATTCCGGCCAACCTGCTGTCGCTGGGCGCGATGGACTTCGGCATCATCGTCGACGGCGCTGTGATCGTGGTCGAGAACATCTTCAAGCGCCTGGGCGAGCTCAAGGCGCAGCAGATCCAGGACAGCCGCGCGCGCCTGCATGCGATCCTGCAGGCCACCACCGAGGTGGGCCGCCCGACCGTGTTCTCGATGGTCATCATCATCGCGGCGCACATCCCGATCTTCACGCTGCAGCGGCACGAGGGCAAGATCTTCGCGCCGATGGCGTACACGGTGACGGGCGCGCTGATCGGTTCGCTGATCCTGTCGCTGACGCTGGTGCCGCTGCTGTGCCACCTGCTGCTCAGGAAGAACATCGCGCACGACGACAACTTCCTGGTGCGCCACTGCAAGCGCCTCTACGAACCGATGCTGGCCTGGGCGCTGGACCACAAGAAGGTGGTGGTGGGCGCGGCCTTGGGCCTGCTGGTGGTGACCGTGGGCGCGGGCAAGTTCCTCGGCAGCGAATTCCTGCCCGAGCTGGACGAGGGCTCGATGTGGGTCAGCTTCGACCTGCCGGCTTCCGTCTCGATCGACGAGGCGCGCGACCAGGCGCGGCTGCTGCGCAGCGTGATCCGCCGGACGCCGGAGGTCAATACCACCATCTCCAAGGTGGGCCGCCCCGACGACGGCACCGACCCCAAGCTGATCAACACCGTCGAGATCCTGGTCGACCTCAAGCCCGAGAAGCAGTGGCGCGCCGGCCTGGACAAGCGCGCCATCATCGGCGAGATCGACCGCAACCTGCGCCGGCTGCCCGGCATCGAGCCCAATTTCTCGCAGCCGGTGCGCGACAACATCCTCGAGAGCATCTCGCAGATCAAGGGCCAGATCGTGATCAAGGTGCAGAGCGACAGCCTCGAGCAGAACAAGAAGGTGGCCGACCAGATCCTGGCCAACGTGCAGTCGGTCAAGGGCGTGATGCGCGCCTTTATCGACCGCGACGGCGAGCTGCCGCAGTACGTGCTGGAATTCGACCGCGCCCAGGCCGCGCGCTACGGCATCAACGTGGCCGACGTGCAGGACCTGATGGAAACCGCGCTGGCCGGCAAGGCCGCGACCGAGCTGTGGGAGGGCGAGAAGCACTTCAGCGTGGCGGTGCGGCTGAAGCCGTCGGAGCGCGCGCTGCCGAACCTGCCCAATATCTTCATGCAGACCGCCGACGGCGCGCAGGTGCCGCTGTCGCAGCTGGTGAGCTTCCGCGCGGCCTCCGGCGCCATGAACATCAGTCGCGAGAACGGCCAGCGCACCACCTCGATCGGCATCTTCATCCGCGACCGCGACATGGGCAGCGTGGTCAAGGACATGCAGAAGCTGGTGGCAAAGAATGTCAGGGCCGACGACGTCAAGATCAGCTGGTCGGGCGAGTTCGAGAACCAGGAGCGCGCCATGGCGCGGCTGTCGATCGTGGTGCCGCTGTCGGTGCTGGTGATCTTCCTGCTGCTGTTCAATGCGTTCAAGTCGTTCAAGAGCGCCACGCTGATCATCTCGAATATCCCGTTCGCGCTGATCGGCGGCGTGTTTGCGCTGCTGCTGACCGGCATCCCGCTGTCGGTGTCGGCGGCGATCGGCTTTATCGCGCTGTTCGGCCAGGCGGTGCTCAACGGCGTGGTGATGGTGACCTACTTCAACCAGTTGCGCGAGGAGGGCATGCCGGTGCGCCAGGCCGTGCTGACCGGCTCGATGGACCGGCTGCGCACGGTGCTGATGACCGCGCTGCTGGCCATGCTGGGCCTGTTCCCGATGGCGGTTTCGCGCGCCATCGGCTCGGAGACGCAGCGTCCGCTGGCCATCGTCATCATCGGCGGCCTGATCACCGCGACCGTGCTGACGCTGATCGTGCTGCCGACGCTCTATGAATGGATGGTGGGCCGGAACTGGCCGGACGAGGAGGGCGCGGCGCCCGACGAGAACCGGATCACGCCTTCGATTTCAGGCTGATGACAGCGCCGCGCGAGGCCTGGCCTCGCGCAGCCTGTCTGGCATCGCAGACATGGCGATGCGCGGCGCCGCCCCGCAGTGGGCGGCGTTTTGCATGGCGAGGCGCAATCCACAAGCCCGGCGAAGCCGATATCGCCAGGCATGTGCAGCGCGCGAATCTATGTCGGAATAGTCTGACGTTCCTTTCGGAGCCGAACGCCTGCTGACCCCATCCCCCCGGGCCTACTCTGTACATACGGCATGGCCAGCAGCATAGCCGCCGGCCTCTCATGCGTACCCTTACGCAATCACCCGGAAAGGAGCTCGACATGATGAAGAAATGGCTGACCGCAGCAGTGTGTTCGATGATGGTTGCCGCCCCGGCAGGCTTTGCCCTGGCGCAGACGACGGCACCGGCAACGACGGCCGGAACGGCTGCAACCGGCGCAAGGGCCGACTATGACGCCGCGGTGAAGCAGGCCGACGCGGACTACAAGGCTGCCTCCGCCAAGTGCGACGGCATGAAGGACAACGCCAAGGACGTCTGCAAGGCCGAGGCCAAGCGCGACCGCGATGTTGCCAAGGCCCAGGCCGAGGCCCGCCGCGACGGCACGCAAAAGTCCATGGCCAAGGCCGAGAAGACCAAGGCCGACCGCGACTATGACGTCGCCAAGGAAATGTGCGACGACAAGAAGGGCAACGACAAGGACGTCTGCAAGAAGGACGCCAAGGCCGCACACGAGAAAGCCCTGACCGCCGCCAAGGTCGACAAGGCCGCCGCGACCGGGTCGCGCAGCGACGTGGCCGAAGCCCGCGCCGATGCGAAGAAGGACACCACCGACGCCGCCTACAAGGCCGACAAGGAACGCTGCGACGCACTGTCCGGCGATTCCAAGGACAAGTGCCAGGCCGACGTGAAGGCCAAGTACGGCAAGTAAGCCGCTTCAGCACGGCCTGCCCCGCGGGGGGCGGGTCGTACACCGCACCACTCGCAAGGGGACGCTGCCGCGCCCCCTTGCCATGACATCAAGGAGAAAGCGATGAACTGGGATCAGATCGAAGGCAAGTGGGAACAAGCCAAGGGCAAGGTCAAGGAGAAGTGGGGCAAGCTGACCGACGACGACATCACGCAGATCAACGGCAAGCGCGACCAGCTCGCCGGCCGCATCCAGGAGCGCTATGGCTACACCAAGGAACAGGCCGAGGAAGAGATGAAGGCGTGGGAACGGGATGTGCGGTGGTAAGACGCCGTACAACGGTCTTGCAAAGCGCCTGCGGGCGCTTTTTTTTGCCCGAGCGATTTTTGACTGCGGTCAGCGACAACAGTCAAGCTTATTCCGTCTGCGCTTCCATGAACGCCGTAATCGCCGCCATCTCTGTCTCGGTGGCGGCCATGGTGCGTATCAACCCCTCGTTCTCGATATAGAGATCTTGCGGTATCGATCCGGAGCTCGCGTAACCGCTGAGCGCCTTGCCAATCAACTCTGAGCGGACGAGCGTCTGTTTGAGCTTTCGGTCCAACTCCTTCATCCGCCTTTTCAGTGCCGTGGCGTCCAGGCTGGCCAGCGCGGGGTAGCTGGCGCGATAGTCCATGTATTTGTCGTCATAGACGGTGCGCCATCGCAGATAGCCCCACATCTGCCAGAACTCGCGTCCACTGGCCTGTTGCGGCAGCTGGTCCGTGTAGGCCGGGTCCTTCAGGGCTTCGTCGACCGACTGGCCCTTGGCTTCGCGTTGTCGTTTCAGGCGCGCATGTGTCTCCAGCATCGCCCTTTCCTCGGCACTCAATGGTGGTGGCGGCAGGACGCCGACCTTGGCCGTCATGGGCGAGATCGTGGCCGGCGCAGCTTCCTGGCGTGCAGCAGCTCTTGCGGCGGCCGCATCGAGCTTGTCCTGCTGCTTGCGGTACCAGACATCGTCGTCGTCGCCCATGGGCTTGAACCAGGCGCGGGAGTCGTGGACATAGCGCGAGAGGAAAACGTCAACGGCCGGCGGAACATCGGTGTTCTCCCAGGCCCGCTTGACGTCCTTCCACATGCCGAACTTGATACCGATGGCCCGTTTGGCCTGGTAGAACATGGCGGCTCCCTGCACGGCTCCGACGGCCGGCATCCAGGCAATCGAACCACCGGGTGCTTCGGGCACCGCGGCCTGCACGGCAGGGCGCACGGCCGAGCCGGCCATTGCCGCCGTTGCCGCGCCAAGATTCGAGGCATGGGTTTCGGCAACCCATTTCGCGCCTTCCATCAGCCAGCCGGTGTAATGGCCGCGGGCCCAGCTTGGCACCAGGTTCTCGTAGCTGTCGTGGTGCCGGACCCACTTCAATTCCTCGGCCAGCTCGGCATCGGCGTTGATCAGGTCCGTGCGGTCGTTCCGTGGTGCGCGTTGGACGCTGGGCATGGTTGCTACCTTGCCAAGCCAGCGATGGCGCCAGCGCAGGAAGTAGCCGTAATGGTGATGGATCAGGTTCGCCGTGGTGTCGGGCTGGGAGCCTGAGGTAGCGGTCGCGCTGCGATAGGCGTTGAAAGCCGCGATGAGGTCAGGGTCGACTTTGAACTGGTCTCGCAGCTCGCCTGGCGCGCTAGACGGGCTCATCAGCGGCACACCGGCAATGACGGCCTCCCGGTACATGTGCGCGAGCGGAATCTGAGACAGCTTCGCGCTGTCGTCAGGTGTCCCGTTGGCGCGGCAGCCGCGGCCCTGTTCGCCGGGCTCATAGCCTCCGCCGAGGTCGGAATGGACACCCGGATAGACGAATTCCTCCACGTTGCCGCCTTGCGCGCTATCCAGCGGAAAGGATCCACGGACCTCATGGCTCGATACCAGATGCACACAGCGCTTGACCAGGTCAGGGCCGGGGATGCGCAGCCAGCGCTTCTGCGCCCACGCGCCATGGCCGGAAACCATGGTTTCCATCATGCTCTGTGCAATGCCAGCGGAGGCAACGGTATCGAACAGTCCCAGGAAATCGACTTGGACTGGAATGCCGCACAGGCTGAGCTTGTCCCCATTGGCATCGCACGCATCGCGCAGCCAGTTGCAGAACACGCGCGCTTGCGCCGCGCCCCGCGAGAATCCGAAGACATGCAGGCGAATGCGCTTGATGATCGGCTTGCGGTCCCGGGGCAGGTTGCCCAGAATCCTGGCCAGTTCTGCCTTGCGTTCGCCGAGCACGCGCCGGCGGCCCTTGGTATTGACCTCCCGCCAGTTGGTGCGCGCTACCGCAGTCAGGGAGGCGAGGGGGCCTACGCCTGAGCGCAACTTGCGATCGAATTCTCCCTTGGCGCGGTACTTGCGCTTCAGTTCGCGTTCGATATCGCCGCTGCTGCCGAGGTTCGGGATCTGGATTTCGGGGGCGTTCAGGTCGGCGCTCATCTGCTTGACGAGGTCGCGGTCTGCGTGCCGTTCCGTCAAGTTGCTTTGGTGGTAATGAAAATGCAGATGGTTGTGGATTTGCAGCAGTGCCCAGTTGATGCGTGCCTCACCGCCCCAGCCTGCAGCGGCGCCTGCGACGGCCTGAATGCCGATGCCTACGTCCCCGACTTCCTTGTAGAACGGCGTTCCCACACCAGCCGCATAGCTTGCAAAGCGATATCTCTTGAGCTCAGTGGGCCGTCTACTAACTTCAAAAAGATCCGCAAGACGCGCGATGTTGCTCTGCGCCTGTCTAGGGCGGTCGTTATCCGCATTGTTGCGGGTGCCGTCGAAGAAGAAGCCGAAGTGCAAATCCTCTTCGCACGGAAGGGGCGCGTTGAGGCGGAGATCCAGTCCGGTGTGTTGGCGATACCGTTCTTGCGGCGACAGATCAAACGGCGTAGTAGGGCACTGAGGCGCGAACTTAACGGTCGTCATGCTTCGGCAGAATCAAGCGGATTGAATGGGATGGAATAAGATGCCTGGGACTAGTTGCGGCTCTTACGCTCCTGCATCATTCGGTATTCTTCTCGGAACTCCGGCGCATAGCAGGTTTCCCTTTCCTTTGGTGCCTTCCTTTTCAGACACGCATCCGTTGGGTCTTCAAGACGGTAAGGATCTGCCTCCGCACCGGGACCCCATTTTGTCAGGTATAGCTTGATCTCCTGGTTTGGAAAGAAGGCGACGTAGAAAAACGAGGCATCCTGCGGCGGATACTTCTCGACTGGCACCTCCTTGGTGTACAAGGCCTTCTTGTCCCTTGCGTACAACTCGTCGTCGCTCCACTTGATCGTGACTTTAAAGTTTGGGTCCCAGTGCTTCGGTACCGAGATGCTGCCGATCCATTTGGTCCCACCGGCATTCGCGACCATCCCCCCAGCCCATTGGCCATCGACGTACACGACGCCGATCGGCACGTCGGTGTAATTGAGCACGCCGATCTGGCCGCCGAGCGTATCGTCCTCTTCGACAGCGGCCTGCGGTGCCTCCGCTTTGCCGCACCCGACCATGCCGAATAGCGCCGCGGCCAGAATCACAACAAACGTACCTCGGATCATTCTTGTCGCCATCATTGGTTATCCGTTACGCGCCTGGATGATGCCATGACGCCAGTCCAGCAAAAGGTCATTGCCCTCTCGAGACCACCACTATCATGCCTCCGCGAGCAAATACTCACGCAGTGCTACCGGGAATTGGTGTGACTTCCGCAAGCATTGCTGCAGCTCGGGGGAATGCAGGCCGGCCTCTCGCGTTGCCAAGGCAGCAGGTGGTTGTGTATTTGCAGCAGCGCCCAGTTGATTCGTGCCTCACCGCCCCAGCCTGCGGCGGCGCCTGCGACAGCCTGAATGCCAATTCCCACATCTCCGACTTCCCTGTAGAAGGGCGTGCCCACGCCTGCGGCATAGCTACGAAACCGGTATCTCTTCAACTCTGCAGGGCTCGGCGCGATTCTGAACAAGTCAAAAAGCCTTGCGACGTTGCTCTGGGCGCTACGCGGGCGGTCGTTGTCCGCATTGTTTCGGGTGCCGTCGAAGAAGAAGCCGAAGTGCAATTCCTCTTCGCACGGAAGGGGTGCGTTGAGGCGGAGATCCAATCCGGTGTATTGGCGATACCTTTCTTGCCGCGACAGATCAAACGGCGTAGTAGGGCACTGAGGCGCGAACTTAACGATCGTCATGCTTCGGCGAAATCCAGCGGATTGGTTTAGTGGGATAGGGATTAGTTTGGGCCCTTTCGCTGCTGCAGCATTCGGTACTCT
The DNA here is from genome assembly GCF_900250075.1 of Cupriavidus taiwanensis. NCBI lineage: Bacteria > Pseudomonadati > Pseudomonadota > Betaproteobacteria > Burkholderiales > Burkholderiaceae > Cupriavidus > Cupriavidus taiwanensis. Next base: position 316,529 of record NZ_LT977071.1, on the reverse strand, counting down.
TCTCTGAATTCCGGCGCATAACAGGTCTCCCGTTCCTTCGGTGCTTTCCTCTTCAGGCATGCATCCGTGGGGTCTTCAAGGTCGTAAGGGTCTCCCTTGAAGCCGGGCAAACCGCGCGTGAGATAGAGTTTGACTTCCTGGTTTGGATAGAACGCGACATAGAAATATGCGCCACCCGCTGGTGGGTATTTTTCTACGGGAACCCCTTTGCTATACAGGGCCTTCTTGTCCTTGGCGTACAACTCGTCGTCGCTCCACTTAATCGTGACTTTGAAGTTCGGATCCCACTGCTTTGGGACAGATATAGCTCCGGTCCAACTGGTGCCCCCAGCATTCGCGACCATTCCTCCAGCCCATTGGCCATCGACGTACACGACGCCGATCGGCACGTCGGTGTAATTGAGCACGCCGATCTGGCCGCCGAGCGTATCGTCCTCTTCGACAGCGGCCTGCGGTGCCTCCGCTTTGCCGCACCCGACCATGCCGAATAGCGCCGCGGCCAGAATCACAACAAACGTACCTCGGATCATTCTTGTCGCCATCATTGGTTATCCGTTACGCGCCTGGATGATGCCATGACGCCAGTCCAGCACAAGGCCATTGCCCTCTCGAGACCATCACTATCATGCCTCCGCAAGCAAATACTCACGCAGTGCTACCGGGAATTGGTGTGACTTCCGCAAGCATTGCTGCAGCTCGGGCGAATGCAGGCCGGCCTCTCGCGTTGCCAAGGCAGCAGGTGGTTGTGGATTTGCAGCAGTGCCCAGTTGATGCGCGCCTCGCCGCCCCAGCCCGCTGCGGCGCGGGGAGAGCTCAAAGGGCTTGGAGGGGCATGGCGGCGCAAACTGGACGACGGTCATGGATTCTGCGGTCAAAGCGGAATTGGCGTTACGAGACTTAGAAGCGGTGCAAGATGCCCACCTACTGACCGGGCTCCGCAGCGTCAGGAGGGTCACGCAGTTCGGGGCGATAGCACAAACGCCTGTCTTTTGGAGCGCGGCGCTTCAAGCACGCTTCCTTTGGATCTGGCAAATCGTAGGGATCACCCTCGAATTCTGGCCCACCTCGTGTCAGGAATAGCTTCACTTCCTGGTTCGGATAGAACGCAACATAGAAGTAGGCGCTGCCAGTAGGGGGATACTTTTCGACTGGCACTTCCTTGGTGTACAGGGCCTTCTTGTCCCTTGCGTACAACTCGTCGTCGCTCCACTTGATCGTGACTTTAAAGTTTGGGTCCCAGTGCTTCGGTACCGAGATGCTGCCTATCCATTTTGTCCCACCAGCATTCGCGACCATCCCCCCAGCCCATTGGCCATCGACGTACACAACGCCGATCGGCACGTCGGTGTAATTGAGCACGCCGATCTGGCCGCCGAGCGTATCGTCCTCTTCGACAGCGGCCTGCGGTGCCTCCGCTTTGCCGCACCCGACCATGCCGAATAGCAGCGCCGCCAGAATTGCAACAAACGAACTTCGGATCATTTTTGTCGCCATCATTGGTTATCCGTTATGCGGCTGGATGATGCCATGACGAATGCCCTCACCGAGACCATTACCATCTTGCCTCCGCGAACAAATACTCACGCAGTGCTTCCGGGGATTGGTGTGATTCGCGCAAGCGTTGCTGAAGCCCGGGCGACTGCAGGCCGGCCTCTCCCGATGCCAAGGCATACGAAGCCAGCAGGAGCATGTCCGGCATCGCCTCAACGCGATGCTGCCTGGCCAGCGCGAAGGCCTGAGCGACGCGCCGATGTGAGTGCACTCGTTCAGTCGCGGCCAGGATGCCAGGAGCTTGCCGGTACAGCGCGTCCAGCAAGGCATCCGGCATCGCTGCGTCCACCATCCGGTCGAGTTCATCCTGGGTGAGCTTAAGCGGCCCGGATCGATGTGCTTCGGGTTCGGTCCGGTGCCCGCCAAGCGGCAGAGTTTCGATCAGGCCATCGCGATTCACAAGGTGCCACTGCGCGACAGGGGCTGTCAGATGCGACCACGCGGCTGGACCAAGGGCAACAGGCAGAGCGGAAAGCACGCGTGTATCGGCGAAGCGCAGCAGGAAACGAGTGTCATCGCCCTCGACTACCGGCTGCAGGCAAGGCTGCCACAGCTGCGCCAGGCGCTCCGGGGATTCCCATGACGCCACGAAGCTCAGCATCGGCCTGCCCTGGCAATGCCTGCCCAGCGCCGAGATCATGGCGTGCCGTTCCTTGCCAGCCAGCGTGTCCAACGGCAACAGGTAAGGAGAGGCGGACAGCAAGTCGCGCAGCGCGTCGCTCTCCGCGTATAAAGGATGGCGCGGGATAGGTGCCGCGAAGGGGCCCGCGCCGTGGTCGAACGCGCCATCGACAAGGGCAGACCAGTGCAGGCCCTCGGTACTGGCAATGCGTGGCAACAGGCCATCAAGCCACGTCTCGGGATCTCGGGATTCGACTGCGAAGTACACATTACCCCCGTTCTACACGGTCGCCAGCGGCATGCCGGCGGCCGCCGCCTTGAGCAGGCAATCAAGACACACGGTCTGAGGAAACTGCGGCAACGAGTAGGGAGTGCTCTCCGCACCCTCGAATGTCCTCTTCGCGGCCTTGTAAGTGATTGGCCCCGGGCACTCGACGGTGATGTTGCCGCCCTCCATCGTGATGGCGGCCCCGCCGGCGGTCGCGATGCGGATGCGCTTGGCCGCGGCAAAGTCCACGTTCATGTTGGCCGAGACGATCGTCAGGTCATCGCGCGCGGCGAGCTTCAACAGATCATGCTGGGCCTGCAGGTCGATATCATCTTGCCCGGCCGTCAGCTGCAGCCCGACGTTGCCTTCGCCGGCCGCGGTCAAGCCGGCCGCGATGCCGATCGCGTGCCCCGCCTGCACGCGGGCCTGTCCGGCCACCGCGATCGAATTGTCCTGGCCGCTGGCCAGTACCGCGCTCTCACCGCTGGCAAGCTGCAGATCCTGTCCCGCCACCATCGCCACGCCGGCCCTGCCGTTCAGGTGAACCATGGGGGTCGCCTGGTGCGGCACCTTGCCGGACGTACCGGTATTGCCGCCGGCCGCGTCGTCTCTGGCGGCCTCGAGCGACTGCCCATCGACCATGCCTGCGGCGGCCCTGGCCTGTTTCGGCAGCGGTGCCTCGTCGTCTTTCGCGGTCGACAGGCCCTGGCTCTGGTGCGTGGTCGCGCCCTGGCCCAGCGTCCTGACCAGGTCCGCGGCCTGGCGCAGCAGGGCGATACCGGCGGCGTTGTCGCCCGTAGGCAGCGCGCGGCCCGTCACCGCATCGCGATAGGTGGTCAGCAGCACGCCGGCACGGCCTCGCACGGCGGCATGGCCGTCAGTGCGCAACTCGAAGCCTTGGCCGCGGAAGCTGCCGCGGCGGTTGTCCTGCTGGTGAATCACATGACCGAGATTGAGCTGCGTGGCCTGTTCCGTGGTGGCCAGCTGCGTGCGCAGCTGCCCGTCGCTGTCGTCCAGCACCAGCTGGTTGTATCCCTGCCGCCATGCTCCTGGCTCTTGAACCCGGTCAGCGCGGCGGCGTTGCGGTGGCCATCCGGTGCGGCACCCATGCCATGCCAGGCGGGGCTGTTACCGCCGGCCAGGTTGCCCTGGGCGCTCGGCTGGTTGTCGCAACCCATCGCATAGATGCCGCTGGCGTCATACGGCTGGGCGAAGGTGGTGCCGCTCATGGACTTGCCGCCCGGCGTGGGCGCGATGCCGGCTTCGCCCTGGCCGTTGTACACCGCGCCGATCACGAACGGCTGGTCGATATCGTCATCCGCGAACTTGACCAGCACTTCATGTCCGATGCGAGGCAGCCATTGCCAGCCCATGCCGGCACCTGCCTGGCGCTGGGCCACGCGTACCCAGCGGCTGCTGCGGTCGTCGGCGCGCTCGCCGCGCTGCCAGGGGAAGCGCACCCGGATTTGCCCGCGCGGGCTGACGTGGTGCTCGGCGTTGCCATCGGCCTGGGCCTGCCGTCCGGACCAACCACGAGCGCACTGTGGATGCCCAGCGGCACGGACCGGCTGTACAGGCGCGGGCAGTTGCCCTCGAGCACTGCGGCGCGCCATGGCCGCCGGGCATCGTAGGCACGGAACAGGCACGCGTAGCCTTGCTCCCGGGCGGCCGCCCTCATGGCGTCATCAGGCCCGCGCCGCTCAACGGCGCCGAAAGCGAAGAAGTTGGCCAGGCCAACAGTAGGCTCCGCGACTTCCGGCGCCGCGGGCGGGGTATCGAAGCACAGGGCCGCGTCCAAGGGCCCCAGCCGGTCTGCGAGCGCCGCACGCGTGTCGGCCGCGAGGTTGTTGATGCCGCAGTACTCGGCGGCGTCGACCAGCAACGGGTAGCCAGCGGCATCGTCTTCCAGCGGCGGCAGGTGCGGGCAGCCGTTGACGCTCAGGCGGGTGCCGCTACGCAGCGAGCGTACCGAGGCGCGCCCGGTGAAGCGCAGCGCCCGCACTTCGATGGCTTCCATGGCCTGGTCGGCGACCCGCTGGGCGCTGGCTGCGTCCGGCGCCAGCGACAGACTCACCGACAGATAGGGGTCCGGGCTCGCGGCGCGGTTCACATGGCCGGCGTAGCGGGCCGGCGCGTGAGCACGGAGCGCGCGCTTGGCTTCCGGATCCCAGGCGGACACGGCCACGCCGCCGACGCCCACCGCGGTCTCGCAGATCAGCTGCTGGATTGCGTCCCGGGCCTCCTGGCTATGCGCACGGTGGTAACGGATCCCGCCGGCGGCCGCCGATTCGGCGTCTTCCGGCAGTTGCGCGCTGTTGGCAAAGATCACCACGGTATGGCCACTGGGCGCCTCCCCGTCCTCCACCACGGTGTAGCCCAGCCCGGCCTCGGCCAGCAGGCGTGTGAGGAACTGGTAGTCCGTCTCGCGGAACTGCGCCACGTACGCGTGCGCGCCGATTGCCGCAATGCGGGCCTCGGCGCCGGCGGCATAGCGCCACTGCGCGTAGGGCGAATACGGCTGCAGGATGGCCTCAAGGATGCTGTCCAGGCGCCGGTCTTGGAACACCTGGCTGTGGCGCTGTTGCGTGGTCAGCCATAGCCAGGGCACCACGGTCAGGCGGTAGCGCGCCAGACTGCCGTCGGCGCCAAGCTTCTCGACTTGCCGGATCAGGCCGGTGCGGCGCGACTTGTCACCGTGCGCGAGCGTGGTGAGCAGCGTGACGCGCTGGCCGAGCAGGCTCTCGAGCGGGATGCCGGCATTGGCGCTGAGCACAACGATGCGCGATTCGGCCAGCATCGAGACACCTTCCCGGCAAATCCATGCTTCGACGGCGAGCTCCTCGATCGGCGAGCCGCCCTCCAGCGCGTACAGGCGATGGTGGGATGCAAAAAGATGCTGATAGAGCGTGGCAAGGTCCATTTCCCGTCCAACCAGGGCAGCGCAATCGCCGATGGGCAAACGCCCGAATTTGCCCCGAAACCGTACGGAAATCCATGGGAAATGTCTTAAATGTAATTTAAAGATATTTTTATCAGATTTCAGGAGGCTGCATGGGCCGCAGTCACCAAGGAGGCGAGCAGTGCGGCACGCGCGCTCCTCGCCTAGCCCACTGAAGGCCGCCATCCCGAGTTTGGGATGGCCGCTTTGGGGGCAGACGGCTCAACGGAGACCAAGGTAAACCCTAGTAGTCTACATATATAGACTTTTTATACTGTCCCCCCACCACCCGCCGGCATCCGCCGGCGCCGAAATCTGCCCGGCACCGGGCACCCGTCCATGCCGGAACCTCTTTCCAGCGAACTGCTGTCCCGCAGCCGCCAGCCGGTCTACCTGCAGCTGGCCACCATCTTTCGCCGCCAGATCGAAAGCGGCGCGTGGCGCCAGGGGGCGCGCATCCCGTCGCTGGAGCAGCTGTGCCGCCAGTACGGCGTGGCGCGCATGACCATGCACCATGCGCTGTCGATGCTCGACGAAGAAGGGCTGCTGGAGCGCGCGCGCGGGCGCGGCACCTTCGTCAAGGCGCCGTGCCAGGCGCGGCGTCAGGTGTCGCTGTCGACCAGCTGGGACGAGGCCGTCGCCGTCGGCGCGCAGCTCGACACCGAAGCCATGGTCGAGTCGGCCGGCAAGGTGCCGCTGCCCGAGGATCTGGGCATGCCCTGCAGCGGCGCACGCGCACCGGCCTACCACTTCCTGCGCCGGCTGCACCGCCTCGACGGAAGCCCCTTCGCCGTGGGCGAGGTCTATATCGACGCGGATGTGTTCGCGCGCGACCCCGAGGCCTTCCGCCACGGCGCGTCGGTGCCGGTGCTCGACCGCTTTCCCGGCCTGTCGGTCAGCACGGCGCGGCAGCGGCTGTCGATCGTCGCGGCCGGCGCCGAATCGGCGGCCGCGCTGGCGCTGGCGGTGGGTGCGCCGGTGGCCGAGCTGCGCCGCTTTGCCTGCGTGCCGTCGGCCACCGCGGCGGGCGCCGAGCGCATCGTCTATTTCGCCCGCATTGAATTCCCGACCGAGTTCGTCTGCCTGGATTTCGACCTGCTGGCCGCGCGCCCGCATCCGGCATGACTGACCGCCCCCGAGCCAACCCTCCAGCCAACCCTTCAACCACCGGACCCCAGATGGACAACGCACAACCGATGAACGGCGCCGAGAGCCTGGTCAAGACCCTGCTGGCCAATGGCGTGGATACCTGCTTTGCCAACCCCGGCACCAGCGAGATGCATTTCGTCGCGGCGCTGGACCGCATTCCCGGCATGCGCTGCGTGCTGGGGCTGTTCGAGGGCGTGGTCACCGGCGCGGCCGACGGCTACGCGCGCATGGCCGGCAAGCCCGCCGCCACGCTGCTGCATTGCGGGCCCGGGCTGGCCAACGGGCTGGCCAACCTGCACAACGCGCGCCGCGCGCAGACGCCGGTGGTCAACCTCGTCGGCGACCAGGCCACCTATCACCGGCCGCTGGACGCGCCGCTCACCGCCGATACCGAAGGCTGGGCCCGGCCGGTCTCGGTGTGGACGCGCACCGCCACGCGGGCGGCGTCGGTGGGGGCCGATGCCTCGGCCGCGGTGCAGGCTGCCTGCGCCGCGCCGGGCGGCGTCGCCAGCCTGATCCTGCCGTCCGACGTGTGCTGGGATGCGGGCGGCGTGGTGGCGGCACCGTTGCCGGCGCTGCCGGTGCCCAGGGTCTCGCCGGACGCCGTGCAGCAGGCTGCGCGCGTGCTGCGCTCGGGCCAGCCGACGCTGATCGTGCTGGCCGGCAGCGCGCTGCGCGAGGCGCCGCTGGCGGACGCGCACCGCATTGCCGCCGCCACCGGCGCGCGGCTGATTTCGCCCATGTCCAATGCGCGCGTGGCGCGCGGGCGCGGGCGCCTGGCGGTGGACCGCGTGCCGTATTCCGGCGATGCCGCGCGCGACAAGCTGGCCGGCATCCGCAACGTGATCCTGGTCGGCGCGCCGGCACCGGTGACGTTCTTCGCCTACCCGGGCAAGTCGCCGCGCCCGTATCCGGAGGACGCCGCGGTGCATGTGCTGGCGCGCCCGGAAGAAGACCTGGCCGAAGCGCTGGCGCGGCTGGCCGATGAACTCGGCGCGCGCCAGGCGCCGCTGCCCGCCGCCGCCGCGCCCGCTCCGGTGGAGCCCGCGCGCGGCGCGGTCACCTCCGAGGCGGTGGCGCGCACGCTCACCGCGCTGCTGCCCGAGCAGGCCATCGTGGTGGAAGAGAGCGTCAGCTTCGGCCGTGCGTTCTATCCCGGCACGGTGCACGCGGCACCGCACGACTGGCTGCAGCTGACCGGTGGCGCCATCGGCGCTGGCCTGCCGCTGGCGCTCGGCGCGGCCGTCGCGGCGCCCGGCCGGCGCGTGGTGGCGCTGCAGGCCGACGGTTCGGCCATGTACACCCTGCAATCGCTGTGGACCATGGCGCGCGAGCAGCTCGACGTGACCGTGGTGGTGCTGGCCAACCGCAAGTACGCCATCCTGCTGGGCGAACTGGCCGGCGTCGGCGCCAACCCGGGCAAGACCGCGCTGGACATGCTCGACATCGGCAACCCGGACCTGGACTGGGTCAAGCTCGCCGGCGGCATGGGCGTGGAAGGCGCGCAGGCCACCGACATGGAGCGCTTTGCCGACCTGTTCCGCATGGCCAATGCGCGCAAGGGGCCGTTCGTGATCGAGCTGGTGATCTAGTCAGTCGCGCGTTTCAGTCGGTCAGGTCCGGCCACCCCGGCGCCTCGTTGGCGCCGGGCAGTTGCTGCACCACGTATTCATGCAGGCGCGAAAGCTCCAGCGCGATGCCCTCGGGAAACCCCTGCCGCCCGCCGCGCTTGTCGATCAGCAGCTCGACCAGGAAGGCATGCAGCGCGGCCGGATTGGCGGCCAGCGCCGCCAGCTGGTTGCCGATGCGCGGATAGCGGCGGCACAGCACCAGCGGGCGCGCCCCGGCCGGCAGCGACACCAGCCAGCGCATGGCCACGTCCGACAGCGTCGCATCTTCGGGCGTCGGCGCACGCCGCAGCTCGCTCCAGTCCGGCGCGGCCTGCACCGGCGGCTCGCCGTCCAGGATCTTCTTGGCTTCCTCGACGGTGACGAATTCAAAAGAGAGGGGTTCCATGCCGGCTCCGGGGGCAGACCAACGCGCGACGCGGGTCTCTTGCTGCATTCTAGCGGGGTAAGTGCTCGAGTCTGGCGTTTTGCGGCGACCTGCGGGCAGGCCGATCGGGATCGATGTGCCGGCGCGGGTCGAGTAAAGTATGGCCCCGTCCGCTCCCATCGATAGCTAAAACAAATGGCAGGCATGCAAAGAAAACAGGCAACGCTGGTCGGGCTCGTCGCGGTGCTCCTGTGGAGCTCGATTGTCGGCCTGATCCGCGGCGTCAGCGAGAGCTTCGGCGCGACGGGCGGTGCCGCGCTGATGTACACGGTTGCCTCGGTGCTGCTGTGGGTCTCGGTGGGCCACGTCCGGCTGCGGGCATTGCCCCGCGCCTACCTGGTCTGGGGCAGCGTGCTGTTCGTGTCGTACGAGCTGTGCCTGTCGCTATCGATCGGCTACGCCAACAGCGGCAGGCAGGCGATCGAAGTGGCCATGGTCAACTACCTGTGGCCCAGCTTCACCTTGCTGGCCGCCATCCTGTTCAACCGGCAGCGGGCCGGCTGGCTGATCGTGCCGGGTTTGCTGGTGGCTATCCTGGGGATCTGCCAGGTACTGGGCGGCGATCAGGGACTGGATGTGGCGGGCATGGCGGCCAACGTGCGCGACAACCCGCTCAGCTACGGACTGGCCTTCGCGGGCGCGGTCATCTGGGCCGGCTATTGCACCGTCACGGCCCGCATCGCCCAGGGCAAGAACGCCGTCACGCTGTTCTTCATGCTGACCGCGCTCGCGTTGTGGGCCAAGTACCTGTTCACCGGCGGCGAAGCGATGGCGTTCAGCGTTGCGGGCGTGGTCTACCTGGCCCTGGCTGCCTGCGCGATGGGCTTCGGTTATGCGGCGTGGAACGTCGGCATCCTGCACGGCAACGTGACCGTGCTCGCCGGTGCATCGTATTTCATTCCGGTGCTGTCGGCCGCCCTGGCCGCGGCGCTGCTGCATGCGCCGCTGTCCTTCGCGTTCTGGAAGGGGGCGGCGATGGTGGTCGCGGGGTCCATCCTTTGCTGGCTCGCCACGCACGGCAGGGGCGAGCGCGCCGCGACAGCCGCCGGGTCCAGCCAGGCGACATAGCGTAGCGGGGCACCGGCACCACCAGGATGGCTGCCGGAGCAGCGATGGCGCATCGAGATGCGCGAGCGGCCTACCGCGTGTGGCCCGGCAGCCCCAGCGCGCGCTCGATACACCGGATGATCTCGGTATCCTCGAACGGCTTGCCGATAAAGCACGCCGCCCCCGCCGCCTGCGCGCGCGCTTCATAGCCCTGCTTGTCGAAGGCCGTCATGAAGATCACCGGCATGCGCAGGCCGCGCGCGCGCAGCGCGGCGCTGAGCGCGAAGCCGTTCATGCCCGGCATCTGCACGTCCGCGATCACGCAGTCGATGCCGTCGAGCGATGGCGACGCCAGCAGCTCCGCCGCGCCGGGGTAGAGCTCCACGGCCAGGTCGAAGGCGCGCAGCAGCCGCCCCATGGCCTGCCGCACGGCGGCGTCGTCGTCGACGATGGCAATCACGGGCGTGGCATTCACGCGAACTCCTCGAACAGGCGTGCGCGGTGGCGGGGGTCACGCACGCCCCCTTGCTGCGTGGGCGGCACTAGAAGGTGTGCCGCAGCCCCAGGGCAAACGTCTGCGGATCGGCGCCGGCGCGGACGCCGAGGTCGTTGATGGCGAAGTCGTAGATCGCGTTGTCGGCATTGTTGATGCGGCTGTAGTAGGCATACAGCGCGGTGCGCCGCGACAGCGGATAGTCGTAGCCGACCGTGAACTGCGTGGCGTGGGTCTGCGCGCCGCTGCGGAAGAAGCCGATGGTATCCGTCGACGATCCGGTGCCGTTGGCTGCATAGGCCACGCCGATGCGCACGCTGCCGGTCCCGACCTGCTGCACCAGCGAGGCGTAGTACGCGTTGCGCTGCAGGTCGCCGGTATCGGTGCGGTAGTGCAGGTGTTCGACCACCGCGGCCAGCCGCGTGCCGGGCAGCAGCTGCCACGCCACGCCGGCCTTGAGTGCGTCGTCGTTGCGGCCGGCGGCCTGGTAGTGCTGGTGGCGCTCCCAGGCCAGCGTCGCGTTGAGCGCGCCGCGATCGTAGACCGCCGCCACCGAGTACAGCGCGGGATTGCGCGCGACGGTGGTCTTCTCCTCGGGCAAGCCCCAGCCCAGCCACAGGCTGACGCCGGCCCAGGGCGGCGTGCGGTACTGCACGATGTTCTTCTGGCGCCGGTCGAACGAACTGGTGTTCTCGACATTGTCGGTGCTCGAGGCCGAGCCGTTGCCGATCAGCGCCATATAGCCGGCGGTGGTCGGATAGTACGGGTCGTAGCCCATGGTCGCCTCGGTGTAGGGCGTGTGCCAGTGGCCCAGGAACAGCAGGCCATGGCTGCCCTGCAGGCCGATGCGCGAATTGCGGCTGGCGATCTGGCCCTGGCCGGAATCGAGCGACAGTGCGCTTTCGATCTGCCACACGGCCTTGAGCGCGCCGCCCAGGTCTTCTTCGCCGCGCAGGCCGAATACCGAGCGGTTGTTGTTCAGGCGCACGACACTGCCAAGGGCAGTGCCGTCGGTCGCGGTGCTGGCACGGCTGTACTCGAGGGACGTGTTCAGGCGGCCGTAGACGGTGACGCTGCCGGCCGCCAGCGCGGGCGCGCACAGCACGGCGCAGCACGTGCCCAGCAGCGCGCAACGGGCCGGGCTAGTTCGCGGCATCGTCGGCGGGCGGCTTGCTGGCGGCGTTCAGGGTCGGCCCCGGGGTTCCGGTGATCTTGGGCATGCACTCGGCGTGGAACCACGCGGCCGTCACCGGTTCGCCGGCAAGCATGCGCTTGATCGGCGGCACCACCTGTTCGCCGATCAGCATGCCAAGCAGGCCGACCAGCGCCACCACCGGCGGCGCCGGCGAGCGGACCTGCATCAGTGCGTAAATGATGCCGACGAGGATGCCGGCGGCCAGGGAGACAAGGTAGAGCTTCATGGGATCGGATTCCTGACGAGGTTGGCGAATCAGCGCGGCGCCGACGGCGCGGGCGGCAGGCCCACACCCAGCAGGTGGCGCACGCGCGGCGGCGTCTCGCGCGCATGGAAGCGCGTGATCTCGCGCTGCAGGTCGGCATCGGCATGCGGCACGCGGCGGTGCTGGCGCAGGTGCTCGGCCCAGGATTCGACCAGGAACCATTCGGTCAGCAGCTCCGGATCGGCCGGGTCTTCCATCACGCCCCAGTTGAAGGCGCCGTCGCGCAGCCGTTCTTCCGAGAGCTTGTGCACCGCGCGCAGGAAGGCATCGCGGTCTTCCGCGCGGACGCAATATTCGATCAGGATCATCACCGGTCCGCGGTCATGCGCGATCTCGTCGGCGCCCTCCGGCTCCGGCCAGTGCTGGGCCGGTGCAAGGTCTTCCTCGCCACGCGGCAGGCGCAGCCGATGCAGCAGCAGCGCCGCGGCCAGCAGGCCGCCGGCGGCGACCAGCAGCCCGCCGGAGATGCCCAGCGCCTGGGCCACGAAGCCCCACACCAGGCTGCCCGCCGCCATCGCGCCGTTGAACACCATCTGGTAGACCGCCAGCGCGCGGCCGCGCACCCAGTTGGGCAGGATCGCTTGCGCCACGCCGCCCAGCGTCGTCAGTGCGGTGATCCAGGCGGCGCCGAGGAACAGCAGCAGCGGCAGCGCCACCCACACCGGCGGCGCGATGCACAGTGCCGCCATCACCACCGCGGTGACGACGGCCGACAGCAGCACCATGCCGTCGGCGTCGAGGCGCCGCTGCAGCCGCGGCATCACCAGCGCGCCGAGGATCGCGCCGAGGCCGACCGCGCCCAGCAGCACGCCATAGAGGCTGGCGCCGCCCTGCAGCAGTTGCTTCGCCACCAGCGGCAACAAGGCCCAGATGCTGCTGCCGAAGGCGAAGTGCACGGCCGCGCGCGCCAGCACGATATGCAGCTTGCTGTGCGCGCGGGTAAAGCGCAGCCCCGCGCGGAACGCGCCGAGGAAATGCTCGCGCAACGGGTCGGCGGCGCGCTGGGGGCGCTTCCACCACAGCAGAGCGGCGATCACGAAGACATAGCTGACCAGGTCCACGCCATAGGTCGTGGCCGCGCCGAACGCCGCCAGCAGCAGGCCGCCGGCGGCCGGGCCGATCGCGCGCGCGATATTGACGCCCAGCGCATTGAGCGCGACCGCGCGCTTGAGCTCCTGCTGCGGCACCAGTTCCGGCACGATCGATTGCCAGGTGGGCCCCATCATCGCCGCGCCGATGCCGCCGAGGAAGGCCATGCCGATCAGGATCTCGATCGTTAGCGCCTGGCGCCAGGCCAGCACCATCAGCGTGCCGCTGACCATGGCCAGCCCCACCTGCACCGCGATCAGGAAGCGCCGGCGGTCGAGGATGTCGGACAGCACGCCGGCCGGGATCGCCAGCAGGAACACCGGCAGCGTGGCCGCGGCCTGGATCGTGGCGACCGCGGCGGGCGAGGTGGACAGGTCGGTGGCCAGCCACGCGCTGGCCACGTCGCGCATGAAGCTGCCGATATTGCCGAGGATGGTCGCGGCCCACAGCACCGCGAAGGTGGCCTGCGCCAGCGGTGCGAAGGTGCCGCCACCGGCGGGCGTGGGCGGGGGGCGGAGTGCTTGTTCTGCCATGCGGGTCACCGGTTCGCCTGCGCAGCAAGCGTGCGCCGCGCGCGTTCGCGCAGGTCGTGCCACGCCACCAGCAGGAAGCCGCCCACCAGGCCCAGGTGTTCGAAGAAGGCGTTGGCCATCATGAACCTGGCCTCGGGCGGCGCCTGCCAGAAGCGGTTGGCGACGAAGGTCGCGGCCAGCGTGAACGCCGCCAGCGCCAGGGCTCCCAGCCAGCGGCGCCAGCCGAGCAGGATCATGGCGCACGCGCCCAGTTCCAGCACGATGGTCGCGATCGCCATCGGCGCCGCCGGCGCCAGGCCGAAGTGCTGCATCTCGGCGATCGCGCCGCGGAAGTCGACCAGCTTGACCAGGCCGCCCTGCAGGTAGGCCGCGCACAGCAGCAGCAGCGCGAGCCAGTGCAGCCAGCGCGGCATGGGGAGTGGGGCTGCGCCGGAGGAAGCCGGCGTCAGCGTGGTGGTCGGTTCAGGCATGGCCGGTCTCCGGGTGGGGCGTTGGGGAAGTGGCTGGGATCAGAACGCCCAGCACGAACAGCCGAGTGCGCCCCAGAAGGTGCTTTCGTCCGCGGTCGGCACGCTCGCGGTCCAGGCCCTGGCATGCGCGTGCCCGTGCACGCCGCAGCTGCTGGCGCATCCGCACGCGGTGTTCATGGCCAGCTTGCGGGCCTGCGGCCGTGGCTGGTAGCCGCCGACATGCCGCACCGGCGACCAGTCCGGCATCGCCGGCGGAATCTGCGGCGACAGCTTGCCGAAGTCGCCGTCGCCATAGACCACCTTGCCGCCGAGGATGGTCAGCACCGAGGCGATGTCCTGGATCTCGTCGCCCGGCACGCTGAAGTAATCGGCCGACAGCACCGCCAGGTCGGCAAGCTGGCCTACCTTGATCTGGCCCTTCTTGCCTACTTCGGACGAGAACCAGGTATTGGCCTCGGTCCACAGCCGCAGCGCGGTCTCGCGGTCGAGCAGGTTGGCCTGCGGGTACATCGGCATGCCGCCCACGGTCTTGCCGGTGGTCAGCCAGTACAGCGACACCCACGGGTTGTACGAGGCCACGCGCGTGGCGTCGGTGCCGGCGCCGACCTTGACGCCTTTCTCCAGCATCTTCTTCACCGGCGGCGTCGCTTCGGCCGCGCGCGCGCCGTAGCGCTCGACGAAATACTCGCCCTGGTACGCCATGCGGTGCTGCACGGCGATGCCGCCGCCCAGCGCGGCAATGCGGTCGATATTGCGGTCGGAAATGGTCTCGGCGTGGTCGAAGAACCAGTTCAGGCCATCGAACGGGACCTCTTTGGCGACCTTCTCGTAGACGTCGAGCGCGCGCGAGATGGTCTGGTCATAGGTGGCATGCATCCGCCACGGCCAGCGCTTTTCCGCCAGCAGGCGGATCACCGGCTCGAGGTCGGCTTCCATCGACGGCGCCATCTCGGGGCGCTCGACGCGGAAATCCTCGAAGTCGGCCGCGGTGTAGACCAGCATCTCGCCGGCGCCGTTGTGGCGGTAGAGGTCGTCGCCCTGGCCGGGCCTGACCTGGGAGCTCCAGGACTTGAAGTCGTTGAGCTCTTCCTTGGGCTTCTGCGTAAACAGGTTGTAGGCGAGCCGCACCGTCAGCTGGCCTTCCTTGTGCAGTTCCTCGATGATGCTGTAGTCCTCGGGGTAGTTCTGGTAGCCGCCGCCCGCATCGATCACGCCGGTGACGCCAAGCCGGTTCACCTCGCGCATGAAATGGCGGGTCGAGTTCTTCTGGTACTCCGGCGGCAGCTTCGGGCCCTTTGCCAGCGTCGCGTACAGGATGGTGGCATTGGGCTTGGCCAGCAGCAGGCCGGTGGGGTTGCCGCGCGCATCGCGCATGATCTCGCCGCCCGGCGGATTGGGCGTGTCCTTGTTGTAGCCCACCGCGCGCAGCGCGGCGCCGTTCAGGATGGCGCGGTCGTACAGGTGCAGGATGAACACCGGCGTATCGGGCGCCACGGCGTTCAGTTCCTCGATGGTGGGCAGGCGCTTCTCGGCGAACTGGTGCTCGGTGAAGCCGCCCACCACGCGCACCCATTGCGGCGCGGGGGTGCGCGCCACCTGGTCCTTCAGCATCCGCATCGCATCGGCCAGCGAGCGCACGCCGTCCCAGCGCAGCTCCATGTTGTAGTTCAGGCCGCCGCGGATGATGTGCATGTGGCTGTCGATCAGCCCGGGAATGGCCCGCCGGCCATTCAGGTCGATGACCTTCGTCTGCGCCCCGGCCAGCTTCATGATGTCCTGGCGCGTGCCGACGCCGACAAAGCGTCCGTCGCGCACGGCCACGGCATCGGCCTGCGGGTTGGACTTGTCGAGCGTGGCGAACTTGCCGTTGACGAGGATGAGGTCGGGGGTGCCTGGTGACATGGCGAAGATCTCCGAGGAGGCGGCCGCGCCGAGCGCGGCGGCGGAGGCGATGAACTGCCGGCGGGTGACTGACATAAGCTCAGGCGTTCAGGAAGACCAGCAGGTCGGCATTGACCTGGTCGGCGTTGATCACGCACATGCCGTGCGAAGCACCCGGGTAGACCTTCAGGGTGGCGTCCTTCACGATCTCGGCCGACAGCCGCGCCGAATTGCCGATGGGCACGATCTGGTCGTCGTCGCCATGCAGGATCAGCGTCGGCACATCGATCTTCTTCAGGTCCTCGGTGTAGTCCACCTCCGAGAATTCCCGGATGCAGGCGTACTGGCCGACGATGCCGCCGGCCATGCCCTGCGCCCAGAACGCGTCGATGGTGCCCTGCGAAACCTTGGCGCCGTCGCGGTTAAAGCCGAAGAACGGCACCGCCAGGTCCTGGTAGAACTGCGAGCGGTTGTCGGCGACGCCCTTGCGGATGCCGTCGAACACCGCCATCGGCAGGCCGTTGGGGTAGGCCGTGGTCTTCAGCATCACCGGCGGCACCGCGCCGATCAGCACCGCCTTGGCCACGCGTTTGGTGCCATGGCGGCCGATGTAGTGCGCCACCTCGCCGCCGCCGGTGGAGTGGCCCACCAGCGTCGCATCCTGCAGGTCCAGCGCGTCCAGCAACGCCGCAAGGTCGTCGGCATAGGTGTCCATGTCGTTGCCCCGCGCGGGCTGGTCCGAGCGGCCATGGCCGCGGCGGTCATGGGCGATCACGCGAAAGCCCTGCTGCACCAGGAACAGCAGCTGCGCGTCCCAGGCGTCGGCATTGAGCGGCCAGCCGTGCGAGAACACGACCGGGCGGCCCGAGCCCCAGTCCTTGTAGAAGATCCGGGTACCGTCTTGGGTAGTAATAAAGCTCATGATTCACCTTTGCGATGGAGGAGGACGACAGGGGGCGACGAGATCGCCAGGC